>CAVHYW010000001.1:0-140045 GCA_963640475.1 bacterium
TGCCCGGAGATCTTTGACAGCGAAGCTGTCCGTATCCCTTAGTGTAATTATACTAGAGGATGCACTTTCACTTGCAAAAAGAACAGAACAACCTTTATGGGTAATTAAAGATATTTTGGTGGATTTGAGAAACCAGCAAATGCTTTTAGATACCATGAACAACCAGTTTGCTATACCTGCGGCACAACAGGAACTTACTGCCAGTGAAGAAGATCTTTACTATCCGCTAATTGATCGAGTAAACGAATCGCTATATCAAAAAATTGTTGAAGACGAGTATAAAATAAAAACAACTTCACCATACACCATCCCGCTGGGACAAAACTACAACCAGTATGGCAGATTACTTGCGAGTTCGCTCATAATTGCTATGTACAATTATTTTGCTGACGTATGATAAAGTAAGGGACTTTGTTTTTCATCTAAGTTGTAAATATGATGACTGGCGCTTGCGAAGGAATCTGCTTCAACTAGCGGTACTCAAAGGTAAATGGAAAGAAATTGATGAACTTCAAAAGAGTTATCCAGCAATACTGAACCGAATGACTGCCGATGATGCACTTGCCGTTATGAGCTTTTGCAACAATCACCCCTTGGAATACAGAAAGTTTGGTAGCCAATTACTTGCTTTAGGTGCAGTAGCATATTATTTAAGTGATGATGCATTTTCTAAATATGAAGCCGTTGTTGTCGAAGGAATCAAGAACTTTGCAGAAAATGAGAATTCGATTTTTGCACTTGGAGCAGATATCTTTAAATGTCTCGATGGGGTGGCCTATCGAATGAGACAGGAAACGCTCATAGATATTTGTTGCCTGTTTATTGAGCGAGATTTCAAAATTTGGTATAGAGAACTATTCGTACTTATTGCTGACAGAATCAACTTGATCAAAGTTGACGAAGATTCTGCAAAAAAGCTTCTCGCTCATATAATAAATGTTCTGAAAGATGAGAAAGGAAGAGAACAAATAAAGCTTGCACCAAGGTTTTTGTATGTATTGCGAAAGCAAAAACGAAACCTGACCGATGAGCTTGATTTACTTGTTGCTGAATATCTCCCTGCTTTTTATTCGGAAGCGTATCGATTAGAAACAATGGAATCCGAATGCCGCGACATGGTAGACTTTGTTCAACGGTATGTAAATCAAATTGAGCAAAATAATGTTCGGCAGGGTGTGAATGGAATATTTTATGGTTATGCACCCCGTAATGCTGCGACAATTCACGCCATTTTTATTAATCACAAAGATGTTTGGAATGCACAACTTATGGATCGTGTCATTGCTGCGGCATCTGATACGCTGCTCCATTCAAAAGAAAGTATCCGCACAAAGCTAGACACTATTTCTTTGCTTATCTGCATCGTTTTAAAATTCCCAGAAGCATATGAGCATAACGTTGACATATACAATAGCCTTTATGAGCAGCGCGAGGAGATTGTTACATCTGGGAACTCATTTGTTGGGGCAAATATTGATCGTGTATCTATTCGAATCTGCCTCAATTTGCTGTTTGTTGCAATGGGGATGGATACTTATCTGGAAATTCTTGAGTTTATGCCGCTTGTGCAGGATGACATAGCGACCGCTATTTCTATAGCCAAAATGCTTGATGAATACCTTGAAGTCTCAGATGATACTCGTCTCCCTGTTAGGGTAGAAACAATCGTGCTTCAGTATGTATTGTCATGGCTTCATTCTACCAATTTGGATTTGCGCTGCATCTCGTTGAAAATACTGTTAGCATTAGCGAGAAACCACGAAAACAGCAATATAATAAGTCGGCAATTGGCTAATTTGGTTGATTCAGATTGTGTTTATATCAAGAATCTGATTTTGCGAAAAATTAATAATATTGAGGAGATTTCCCAGTCAACCAAGGACTATGTCATAAAAAAATGTGAGAGCGATCCACACTATGTTGTTCGTGCAGTGTGTGCGGAGGTAATGCACTCCTCTTTGTCCTAGTTTCAATTGAAGATGTCTTACTCGTAAGTTAAACTGTTCTCTTATAAGAAAATATTGGTAACGGATTGTACAAATTTTTAATGAAAACATAAGAAAGCAGAGGCTTTGTGCATATTTCAAGTGTCATCAGGTGCAATTATACCCCGTCTGGAGAAACTGATTTGCAGCTTGTGGGGGGAAAAAACGTGGCTCAACAGAGGTTACCCCATCACCGATAGCCACGGTGCAGGAGAAGTACAGTAACCATAAGCAACACCTAAAGCAGCAATAACGGTGCGGGAACCGGACACAATACCAACCACGGAGCAGGAGCAACCGTAGATCCGTCAAGAGGGAAACGCTGGAAAATAAAGCAAAGGACGTGGTAGACTTCACATTCCACCGGCTCATGATGTAGGCGGATGTGGGCACTGTCGCAGATGCTAACTTTCGCTGCTTTTCTCCGGCACCGAAGCTTTTTAGGGCGGCAAGCCTGTTGTGTTCGGAAAACTGGACGCCGAACTAACCCTGGACGACGGCAGAGTTGTATCCGGTGGATGTCCGCACAGTAAATGAACATATTAGAAATATCCTATTGAATGGTGAGTTGGATGAAATGGTAACTATCCGGAATTTCTGGATAGCTTGTCAGAAGGGGACGCAGCAATGGGTTGGTGATAGATGTGAAACGTCTAGCGTTGTAGGAATATGTAAATAATATCCCATTACGCGGAAGCTGCATCCAATGAAGGGAGACTCTATATGAACAAAGTATCCCGGATAGACGGAAGGGAATATAACCTGATAGATCGGTTGCCTTCTCTTGCAGGAGAAGCTGGCTATGTCATCTGTGAGGATGCGGAAGGCAAACGGTTTGTGTGTCCGGAGGATCTGTGGCTGGAGAATGCCCCGCAGACGGAGCAGACCGCGCCCGTCTGCACCCATAGCTCTACCCAAGAGAAAATAGAGTACTTTCTTTCCATGTTCCGTGGCCGGGAGGGGCTGTACGCAAGGCGGTATTACAGCACCAAAACCAGGAAAAGCGGCTATACGCCGGTGTGCAAAAACGAGTGGGGGCAGGGGTTGTGCGATAAGCGACGGTACAAATGTGTGGATTGCCCGAACCGGGCGTTTGTACCGCTGAATCTTGAAGCGGTCAAGGCACACCTGCGGGGGAATGATCCACTGTGCCGGGACGTAGCCGCCATTTATCCCACGCGAGAGGACAATACCACATGGCTGCTGGCAGCGGATTTTGATGAGGCGAACTGGCAGGCGGACGTCGCGGCGTTCCGCAAGTGCTGCACAGTGCTGGGGCTTACACCTGCAGTGGAGCGCTCTCGTTCCGGGAACGGCGCTCATGTGTGGTTTTTCTTTTCCGAGCCTGTTTCCGCGGCAGATGCGCGGCGGCTGGGCAGCGGCCTGCTGACCCGGACGATGGCGTGTCGTCATGAGCTGTCCTTCGCGTCCTATGACCGGCTGTTCCCCGCCCAGGACACCGTGCCGAAGGGCGGCTTCGGCAATCTGATCGCCCTGCCCTTTCAGGGTCAGGCTCAGAAGACGGGAAACACGCTCTTTGTGGACGAGCAGTTTGTGCCGTATCCGGATCAGTGGGCGTTCCTCTCCACGCTGCCCAAGGTCACGTCGGAGCAGTTGGCGGGGCTGCTGACGGTGCTGTGCCGCGACAGCGACGTCGGCGCGTTGGCGGAAACGGAGGAAAAGCCCGTCCCATGGCAGCGCAAGCGGGTACGGCGACAGTTGAGCAGGTCGGATTTTCCGCTTCAAGTAATGCTGACGCTGTCAAACCTGATCTATCTGGAAAAAGCGGGATTTTCTCAAGCGGCATTGAATGCGCTGAAGCGTCTGGCGGCATTTGCCAACCCGGAGTTCCGCGCCAAGCAGGCCATGCGTCTGCCGGTCTATGGAACACCGCGTATTCTCGATTGCGGCTATGAGGACGATACTTACATCGGTTTGCCCCGCGGCTGTTGGGATGCATTGACGGAATTGCTGGAGCAGTATAACGTTCCAACTGCCATAGAGGACAAACGCTGCAACGGCAAGACGATCGACGTGGCCTTCAACGGAACGCTACGGTCAGAGCAGATGCCTGCGGCGCAGGCGTTGCTTGCGGGAGACATGGGAGTGCTGTCGGCCACCACAGCCTTCGGTAAGACGGTGATCGGGGCGTATCTGATCGGTCAGCAGAAGGCCAACACGCTGATTTTAGTCCAGTCCAGCGCGCTGCTGGAGCAGTGGCGGACATCTTTGGAGCAATTCCTCACTATCCATGAGGTTTTGCCGGAGTCGCCTAAGAAACGAGGCAGAAAAAAGAAGCGCTGCCTGATTGGTCAGGTCGGCGCGGGAAAGGACACACGGGGCGGGATCATCGACATCGCCATCATGCAGTCGCTTTTCGAGGGCGAGGAAAAGGAAGTCAAATCCTTTGTAGAGGAATACGGGATGGTCATTGTGGACGAATGTCACCATGTGGCGGCATTCACGTTTGAAAAAGTGCTGAAGGCCGCAAAGGCGAAATATGTGTATGGCTTGTCCGCCACGCCGGTGCGGAAGGATGGACACCACCCCATTATCTTCATGCAGTGCGGGCCGATCCGTTATTTGGTAGACGCCAAAAGCCAGGCGGATAAGCGGACGTTCTCCCATTTCGTCATTCCCCGATTTACGCGGGCGAGAGCTCCGGCTGGCAGCAGCATTCAGGAGCTATACGCCGCTATCGTCAAAAACGAAAATCGGAATGCGTCGTTGGTGGAGGATGCAGTGCGGTTCGTGCGTGAAGGGCGTTCGCCGATCCTGCTGACAGAACGGAAAGAACACGCGGCGCAGCTGGCCGCGCTTTTGCAGGGAAAAATCCAGAACGTCTTCTTACTGGTGGGGAGCGACAAGCCAAAGGAAAAGCGGGAGAAATTGGCCGCGTTACAGGCGATACCGGCCAGTGAAGAGGTTGTCGTGGTGGCCACGGGAAAGTACATCGGTGAAGGATTTGATGCTCCGCGATTGGACACTTTGCTGCTGGCGATGCCGATTTCGTGGCGCGGAACACTGGCGCAGTACGCCGGTCGGCTTCACCGAAATTACGAGGGCAAGCACGAGGTTCGTATCTACGACTATGTGGACGTCCATATCCCCATGCTGGAGCGGATGTATCACAAACGGATGAAGGGCTACGCGGAGTTGGGGTATCAGGTGAAGTTCGGCACATCGGATGAGCCTGTCAGCATGATCTATGACGGGCATGGTGCCATGCCCGCGTTTGAGCAGGAACTGTCCGACGCAGCGCAGAGTATTGTAATCGTCAGCCCCTATCTGCAAAAGGGACGTGTCGGGCGTCTGCTGCCGCTTTTGCAAAGCGCCGTATCCCGTGGCGCAAAGATCACGATACACACCAGTGACGACGATGCACGTGCGGCAGAGATCGCCGCAGCTGTTGACACGCTGCGATCTGCCGGTGCGGAGGTAATCCTGCACAGGGGGTTGCAGCAAAGATACGCCGTTTTGGATGAGCGTATCGTCTGGTATGGCAACGTAGATTTTCTGGCCTTCGGTCGAAAGGATACGGACGTACTCCGCTTCGAAAACGCGGACATTGCCGGGGAGCTGCTGTCACTGATAGACGAATCAGAGTGCGAACAGTTGATGATTGCGGATTGACGGAGGTCTTTACCAGCAAGAGGGCGTCGCTTATGGCGACGCCCTCTTGCTGGATATTGCACTTACATGGTCGAAGACACCTTTGTTTCCTCGGATATGGGAACGCAATCAGATCATCCACACGGGGACGATATATGTGCTGCTGTCGATTGCGCTTAATGTCTCCCGAAGGCAGATGATCGCGCCTGTTCCTCTCGGCACGGAGGCTTTGTCGAGCAGTTTGAATGCACCCGTAATTTGCGTGGGCGGGTTGATGCTTTTTTTGATTTCGATGGGGTGCAGCTGACCGTCGCTCTCCATAATCAGATCGATCTCGTTGCTGTTCTTGTCCCGGTAATAATGCAGCAGACAGTCCTTGGCACTGTTGCTGTAGGTCTTGATGATTTCCGACACAACATAGTTTTCTAAGATAGCCCCGTTTATCGCACCGTTCATTAGAATTTCGGGGCTTGAGTACCGAGTCAGATAGCAGACCAAACCTGTATCAAAGAAATACATCTTCGGCGTTTTGATCGTCCGCTTCAGGAGATTGTTGGAGTAGGGGTGCAGGAAGAACACGATCCCCGATTTTTCAAGCTCCTTCATCCAGCGCTTTGCGGTATCGTCACTGACACCCACATCCCCGGCAATGTCATGCAGGTTCAGCATCTGGCCGCTTCTGCAGGCGGCGGCACGAATGAAGTCCGCAAACATCACCTTATCCACACCGGGAATATCGGTGGTCACATCGCGGTCAATATAGGTCTGGATATAGCTGCTGTAAAAAACGTCACGGTCTTTATATTTGCCGCTCCTGTGGCCGGGAAGTGCGCCGTCCCAAATTCTTTGGTAGATCTCATTCGGTGTGGCTGGGGAAAGCAACGCCTTGCGCTTCTGCAATTCGTCAAGCTCCAACGAAAAGGGTGAAACCTCCATTGTGCCGCAAAGCTCCGACTGTGACAGTGCGGACATATGGAGAATGGCGGTTCTTCCGGCCAGCGACTCCTGTGCCAGCTCCATCAGGCGATACGCCTGAGAACCGGTCAGCCAATAGGAGCCGGGTGCGGCGCCGTTATCCACGGCGATCTTGATATACGAAAACAGCTCCGGTGCATACTGAACCTCATCAATGAGAACCGGCGCGGGGTGCAGCTTCAAGAACATAGCAGGATCGGTTTTGGCAAGTCTGCGCTCCTCCAAATCGTCCAGCGAAACCTCGGCTCGCGCCGTCCCCTCCATCAGATGCCGCAGCATGGTGGATTTTCCCACCTGACGCGGGCCGGTCAGCAGCACACAGGCGTACTCCTCGCTTATGGCTGTAAACTTCTTTTCCAGCTGTCTTTCAATATACATTGCTCCGCCTCCTTTGGGCTAAAATACGATGCACCTTTATTATAGCCTAAGAGGAAAAGGAAATCAATAAGTTTTGGGCTAAAATGCGATGCACTTACATTTTGGCCTAAACGAGCAACGATTATGTGTATCCACAACAGGAAAGCCGCCCGATTTCAAATCGGGCGGCTTCGTTGCTTCGTAAGTACGTTCTTCATTGGGACAGCTGGCATGCGGCATTGGCGCTTTGCGCACACCCCCTCGATTTTGACCTCTCCCGCGCCCGAAACGCCCGTTAAACACCCCATTTACAGGTCAAATTTTGGGCTGATGCGCATCGCCGCCAATCCAGCAAACCATTGCGGCACAACGCCTTTAAGTCATTTCCGGTAGCTCCACATCCCATTGGATGGGTTCCATGCCCAGTGAGCGCACGGCGGAGATCACATGGTCGTCATACTCGCCGTAGGGACAGCGGATCAGTGTGGGACAGCAGCCGGTAACGGCTTCGATCTTGTCGCAGCTGGTCCTGATATCCTCCACGATCTGCGAGGAGGACAGGCTGTTATAGTGGTCGTGGTGGGTGGAATGGCTCATGACCTCGTGGCCCGCGTCGTGAAGGGCCTTCACCGACTCCGGATATTTGTCCACCCAGTCGCCCACCACAAAGAAGGTAGTCTTGACGTTGTACCTCGCCAGAATGTCGATCAGGTGCTGGGTATCCTCGTTGCCCCACGCGGCGTCGAAGGAGATGCTGCACAGCTTATCCTTGCGCTCCACCGAATAGATGGGCAGCTGGCGCTGGGTGGCCGCCGCCGTGCGGGAGGCGGGATACAGCGTCACATAAAAGATACCCGCCGCCACCGCCAGCGTACACAGCACCGCCAGCACCCGCCGGTGCAGCAGGAAGATCCGCACCCGTTTCTTTTTCATATCGATCCCCGTCCTTTCTGGTGTCCAGCCTATGCGCCGCCGGAAGGAAAAATACCGGGGCGCGGCGGCACTGAATACCACGTTCGGGGCTGGGATCTTCTATAAGGCGCATGTGTCCTTGCTTATCCTATTGATCGCTTCACAGCTCCCTGCCCAGCGCATAAGCACGGGTCAGGTCATCCTCACTCAGATCATCGGCGGTGGAAGCATTCCGCACATTCAGGATCCCCGCGTTTTCCCATCCCAGATACCCGGTCATCAGCCGGAACATCTCGTTGCCGGCCAGCGCCGAATCTATTTCCGTGTCCATCATAGCGGTGATAAAAACGGCCTTCTTCCCGCCCATCAGCGCTTCGTTGTTGGCATAGAACCGGTCGATGGCCGCCTTGAGCTGGGCGCTGATGGTGAAATAGTAGATAGGCGAGACGAACACCACCGCGTCTGCCGCCAGCAGGTGGGGATTCAGCAACTTCATGTCATCCGCGGCAAAGGTACATGTTCCCGTGCGGCGGCACTTGTCGCAGCCGATACAGGGGTGAACATCCTGAAACGCCGCGTCAAAACGGTAGACCTCGTGGCCGGCATCCAGCGCGCCTTGCTGGAACCGGTCGGCCAGCGCCGCGGTCGTGCCGTGACGGTGTGCGCTGCCGGTCATCATAACGATTTTCATATTATTGTCCTCCGTCAAATTTTGATTTGTCAACCTGATTATACCACACTTTCCGCACCATGAAAACCGCCAAAATGCCTTACGCTGTTTGCGGCTTGATCTCCACCGTCCGGCCACCGAGGTTTTCATACACACGATGGGAGACGGAGAGAACGGTGCGGCCCTTGGAGGCGTGGTGTAGGGCCTCCAGTACCCGTGCCTCGGTCTCCGCGTCCAGATTGGCGGTGATCTCGTCCAGCAGCAGCACGGCGGGGTCTGCCGCCGCCGCACGGGCGATGGACAGCAGCTGCCACTCACCCTGCGAGAACATACCGTCGGTACACACGGTATCGTAGCCCTCCGGCAGCGCCTGAATGGCGTCGTCGATCCCGGCCAGCTTTGCCGCGTTTTGCGCCATTTCGCGGGTGATCTGGGGATCGTTCAGGGTGATCTGCTCCAGCACCGTTCCCGGCACGCGGGAGAAATGCTGCTCCACGCAGCCGATGCAGGCCCGCCGCTGCCCATCCGGAATGGCCGCGACATCCATGCCGCCGATGGTGACCGTGCCGCTCTGGGGCGGATAAAGTCCCAGCAGCAGTTTGAACACGGTGCTTTTCCCTGCGCCTGTCCGGCCCACCAGCGTGACTTGCTCACCCTGCTTTACGGTCATGGAGAAATCCTTCAATACTGGCTTTTCCCCGTAGCCGAAGGTCACATGGGAGAGCGCCACGTCACCCTGCGGAGCGTTCCCCCGTGTCCGGGGAACGGTGCGCTCCGGCTGGGCAAGAAACGCGTCGATCCGCTTGACACCCGCCATGGCCGACTGGATGGTCTGGATCTCCATGCCGAGACTTTCGATGGGCGCAAAAATGCGGGAGATATAGTTGATGACCGCCACCGAGGTGCCCACCGACATGCCGAACAGGGTCAATATCTCCGCCTTGCCGGAGGCGGAGAGCAGCATGACGACACCCACCACGACGGCGTTCAGCAGCAGCACCACCGGCGAATAGACCGCGTCATAGAAGTTGGTGCGCTCCATGGCGGCGTAGCTGTCGCCAATGCGCCGGTCATAGCGGCGCTCCATGTAGTCCTCGATCCCCAGCGCCCGGATGGTGCGGATGTTGTGCAGCGTCTCCGGTACTTGACCGGACACGGCGGCGACGGCGCGGCGGTTGTCCAGCTGGGCGGCCAGCATCCGCTTCTGCACATGGCGGGTGAACACCGCGAACAGCGGCAGCACCAGCAGCAGAACCAGCGCAAGGCCGGTGTTCTTTACGGCGATCACCGCCATGATGGAGACGATGCGGCAGGCATCCGCCACCATGCTGATGATGCCGGAGGTAAACAGCGCCTCCACGGTGTCCACATCGCCGGAAAAGCGGGCGGCCACCTCGCCGGGATTCTGCCCCGCCAGCGTACCGGCGGGCAGGCGCGTCAGCTTCCGGGACATTTCCGAGCGCAGCGCGTGGGTCATTTTCTGGCCGAACAGCACCAGCAGGCTCTCCTGTGCCGAGGAGAACACCCCCTCCAGCGCAAGGCTGCCGAAATACAGCAGCACTGCGAGGAACGTCAGCGGTAAGCCGTCGGTTAATTGGTCGATGATCCGGGCCAGCAGCAGCGGCGGCAGCAGCGACGCCGCCACCGACGCCGCCACGCACAGCAGCGTACCCACGGTAAGCAGATGGTGCGACCTTGCCGCCATCCCAATGGCGGCAAATACGCCGTTTTTCTTCATGCCTGTGCACCTCCTGTCTGGCTTTCGTACAGCTGACGATACACCGGAACAGACGCCATCAATTCTTCATGGGTGCCCACGGTGGTTTTGCCGTCCTCCATGAAGATCAACCTTTGCAGCTGTGGAAAATGGTACAGCCGGTGGGAGATCAGGAACACCACCTTGTCTTTGGCGTAGCTTTGTAAATTCGCAAACACGGCATCCTCAGTATTCCGATCCAGCGCGGAGAAGGGGTCGTCCAGCACCAGCACCGGCCGGGGATGGGCTAGCGTCCGGGCCAGCGCCAGCCGCTGTGCCTGTCCGCCGGACAGGCGGGTGCCGCTGCTGCCGATGACGGTGTCAGGGCCATTTTCCATGGCGCGTACTTCGCCCTCCAGCGCAACGGCGCTCAGATACGGGATGGCGTCCTGTTCGTCGCCGCAGAGAACATTGCTCCGGATGGTGTCGGCGCTCAGCTCCGGGTCGTGACCCAGATAGCCCACGGTGGCGGCGATCTGCCGGGGCGTGAGGGAGGAAAGCTCCTTCTCCCCAAACTTCACCGAGCCGCCGTAGGGGGCTTCGCACAGGAACACCCGCCCGAAGGTGGATTTGCCGCAGGCCACCGGTCCGGTGACGCCGATGATGTCGCCGTGGTGGGCTGTCAGCGTCAGGCCGGAAAAAATCGGTGTGTCCCCATAGGCGAAGGACAGGTTTTCCAGCGTCACGTCGGCAGGGGCCGGAACGGCCAGCGGTTCCAGCGTCTCCGGTGTTTTCATCAGCGGCTTGATGCGCTTCCACGACACCTCCGCCTTCTGCACTGCGTTGAACAGCTTGGCCACCTTGGAGGATTTCACCGTCAGCTTGGTAAAGCAGGAGAGAAACGTGGTGAAGGCCGCAATATCCCATGTGTTCCAGCCGGTGCCCAGCACGTTTTTCGCGCCGAACCACAGGATGAACAGCGTGCCCGCGCCCGACACCGCCAGATACAGCGGCGGCAGCGCCGACTGCCACACATTGCTGCGCACGGCGGTTTTCTCGTAGCTGCTCAATGTGTCCTCGTACCGCTCCTCACGGGTGCTTTCGCAGCCATGGATGCGGTAGGTCACGGCGTTCTGGGCACGGTCCAGCGTGGCCGCACTGAGGGCGCCTGCCGCCTTCTTATAGGCGGCGCCCGCCCGCTGCACCGGCTTTTTCATCCACGCCGCACAGAAGTAGGAAACCGGCGTGAACAGCAGGCTCAGCAGCGCCAGCCGCCAGTCGTACACCAGCAGCATCACGGCATAACCGGCCAGCGCCACGCCGGTATCAAAAACCTCGGTGGTGAATTTCCGCATGCCCTCCACGCAGTCGTCCACGTCGGAGATGGCCTTGGTCATCAGCTCGCCCGCGCCCTCCTGCTCCAGAGCGGCCCGGCTCTGCCGCACCAGGTTGGCGTACAGGATGCCCTTCATCCGGCGGTTGATGTTGTTGGCAAAGCGGCGGACATAGAACCGCTTGATGAACCGGGCGGCCTGCACCAGCAGTGTCACGGCGATATAGGCCGGCACCAGCATCACCATTCCGGCGGCGGTCTCATTGCCGCCCAGAATGTCGGCAAGGCACTGGGCCAGCCGTCCCTCGAACCACGGTGTGGCCAGCAGGCCCACGTTGTAGATCAGCCCCGAGACCGTCACCAGCGCCAGCGACAGCCACTCCACGCGGAAATAGGCACCGATCCTGTCGGGGCGAAAGGTCTTGTCACGCTTCATCGTCCGCGTCACCTCCTACCGGCTTTTGAAAGTGCGGAAAGCCCGCGCGGCTTTCCGTCTTGGATGCTGTGTACAGCTTATCCAGCGCCGCTGCGAAAGCGGCGGCCTCCTCCGGCGTCAGCGTGCTGACCAGATACGCGTAAAAGGCCGCTTCGATCTCCGCCTTGGAGGATTTCAGGCTCTCCGCCTTTTCCGTGGGGTACAGCAGCTGGCTGCGCCGGTCGTTGGGCGCGTCACGGCGAACGAGATACCCCTTCGTTTCCAGATTCTTCGTCCGCCGTGCGATGGCGGCCTTGTCGGCGTGGAGAAGCTCCGCCAGCGCCGCCTGCGTGCAGCCGGGATTGTGGCGCAGCGCGTGGATCAGGTCGATCTCCGCCGTGCCTACGTCCTTTTCCCGCAGCGTCCGCAGCACCAGCTTTTCCGCTTCGCGGGCGATTTTTGTGATCTTCCGTTCCGTAATATCCATAGCCACCTCCGATTCACAGAGAAAGTTGTACCTACATCGTTGTATGTGCAACTATTATACAACGTTCTTCCCGTTTGTCAACACAAACAAAGCAGCCGGGAGTCTCTTTTGTGAGACTCCCGGCACATTTTATGAGGAAATTTACGCACGTGGCAGGGTGATGTCGGCGCGGAACAGGTCTCCGTCGATGGACAGGGCAAATGTGCCGTTCATAAGACGCACCAGACTTCCGGCGATGGACAGGCCCAGACCGCTGCCCTCGGTATGGCGGGAAGCGTCGCCCCGGACGAAGCGCTCCATCAGCTCGTCGGGGGAGATGTTCAGCTCGGCCCGGGAGACATTCTTGAAGCTGATAGTGACCGTCTCCGCGTCGCTGGACGCCACGACATAGACGCGGGTGTCCTCCAGCGCGTATTTGCAGATATTGCTGACCAGATTGTCCATAACGCGGCTGAGGAGCTTGCCGTCGGCCCGGACGGAGACGGGCTTCTCCGGCGGACGGGCCACCAGCGTCAGGCGGCAGTCGGCCAGCCGCTCCTGATACTCGCCCACGATCTGGTCGAACAGCACGGCTACATCCGTGGGCTGAAGCTCCACCGGCAGTGCGCCGGAGGACGCCTTGGAGGCCTCTACCAGATCCTCCGTCAGCTTTTTCAGCCGGCGGCTCTGGCGGTCCAGCACGGCGATGTACTCCCGCGCTGTCTCCGGCTGGACGTCCACCTTTTGCAGCAGATCCACATAGTTGACGATGGAGGTCAGGGGGGTCTTGATATCGTGGGACACGTTGGTGATCAGCTCAGTCTTCATGCGCTCGGCCTTGGTCTGCTCCTGCACTGCCCGCTCCATGCCGGTGCGCAGGTCGTTCATCCGCTGGCCGTAGCGCTTGAAGTCGCCAATCAGCGTCCTGGTGTCGATGCTCTGGGAGAGATCGCCCGCCGCCAGCTTCTCGCCGCCCTTCTGCAGAATGCGCAGGTTCAGGGCGATGTACAGAATGGCAATGAACTCCACCAGCTTCATCGCCACAAAGATGCCGTCGACGGAGCCGTAGCCCACCAGCACCAGAAGCATCTCGAAAAAGAACAGTGCCAGCGTCACCAGCGCGGTCTTCCACACCAGCGGCAGCCCCACGGCGGTGCGGTACAGGCCCCGGCCCACCGCCCGGAGGATACGCCACAGCAGGCGGAGGATACGCGCGGTCAGCGAGCAGCGCAGCACCGTTCCCGCCTTGCACTGGGCGGCGAACACGCACAGGAACAGCAGAATAAGGAGCACCATCAGGGAGACAAAAAGCACCTGCGTTTCCACGGTATAATAGAACAGGGTGTCCCAGCCGATGAAAAACGCGCAGACCAGCGCCAGCAACCATAGATCCACCGGGATCTTATCCAGCCACGTCAGGTGGATACCCTCGTGGCCGGCCCAGTGTCCGGCGGAGGCCATGGAGAAGCAGAAGCAGAACAGCGTCAGCAGCAGGAACAGCGCCGCCAGAAATACCGTCAGTCCCGTGTGCGCCAGCAGCCATTCAGACACCAGATAGAAGGAGTTATACGTGGCATCCGCACGCAGCAGGTCGGCGGTAATGGCAAACTCCTCCGTGTGCCCGTCGGCAAAGGTGAACGAAAAAGTCTCCTGCGCGGAATACAGCGGCTTGTCGCTGTCCGTCAGTTCAAAGTTTTCAAAGGTGATCTCGCCGGTATCCTTGTTGGCGACCGCCAGATGGCAGGAGGTGTCCTCACGGGGAAATCCGCTTGCAAATGCGCCGGGCAGATCGTTCGTCACCTGCTGCAGCTCCTCGGGGGTGATGTCTGCGCTGGGGGTGGTGCTGTTATCCGTGCCGGCCGTATCATCGGCCAGTGCTCCCGCGTTGACCATCAGGTCGCGCAGATAGTAATAGGCGCTGTAGATGGCGTTGTTGCACTGGGACTCGTACAGCTCCTCCCGCAGGTATGTACCGCCATCCAGAAACACGTTGTAGTTGACGAGAAAGCCGACGCCCACACCGGCCAGAACGGTCATCGCGGCGAAAATTATGGTCAGAAAGAAAGCTGCCAGCTTGGCCCATGTTTTATTCAGAAGTCGTTTCATGTGAGGGTGCCCTCCATTTTATAGCCCTTGCCCCAGACGACTTTGATGTACCGGGGCTCCGAGGGATTGATCTCCAGCTTTTCCCGCAGGTGCCGGATGTGTACGGCGATGGCCCCTGTGGCATTCAGCGGCACATCTCCCCACACCCGGCGGTAGATCTCGCCGGGAGAGAACACCGTTCCGGCGTTCTGCATGAGGAAGCGGAGAATGTCGTATTCCTTGGGGGTCAGCGAGACGGGGTCGCTGTCCACGGTGACCGTCTTGGCGTTATCGTCCAGACAGATGCCGCCGATGACCAGCGTACTGGCGCGCACCTGCCCGCCGCCCAGCTGTAAATACCGCCGCAGCTGGGAGCGTACCCGCGCCAGCATCTCCACCGGGTTGAAGGGCTTGGTGATGTAGTCGTCCGCGCCTACGTTCAGGCCCAGCACCTTGTCGGTGTCCTCGCCCTTGGCGGTCAGCAGGATCACGGGGACGTTGCTGGTCTGGCGCAGCTGAGCCATAGCGGTCAGGCCGTCCATGACCGGCATCATGATGTCCATGAGGATCAGGTGCACGTCCTCACGGGCGGCCACGGACAGGGCTTCTTTGCCGTTATAGGCGGCCAGCACCCGGTAGCCCTCAGCCTTGAGATATATTTCCAGCGCGGAGACGATATCCTTTTCGTCGTCAACGACTAAGATCGTATACATAGATGACCTCCTGTGGGGGTGAGTTTGTCATACCTCTATCATACCCTTTCGCGGCCGATTGCACAAGGTCAATTCTTGGCGGCGGGGTACGGGAGGGACGGCAGGTTCACACTGTGGTGGATGGGCTTCCACTCCACCTTCATGAACAGCGCCGCCAGCGAGATGGGGAGATACGTCAGCATGAACAGCGGAAACGTCAGCGTATAGGCGATCTTTTTCCACGCCGGGGCGTGGATGCGCTTCCACTCGGTGGCCACGGTGATGCCGCCCAGCACCAGCAGCGTGACAAGGATGCTGCCCATGCACTCCAGCAGTGACCGCATGGCGAACCACACCCCGACGCCCTGCATCAGTCCCAGCACCGACAGCGTGATGTTGGCCAGCAGGCACAGCGCCGTCAGGATAAAGGCCGGAAGGATGGACATGGACATATCGAAGCAGCTCCAGCTGCCTCTGGCCGCGCCCTTCAGCAGCGCCGCGCCGTACCGGTGGAACACCTGAATGTACCCCTTGGCCCAGCGCAGCCGCTGCCGCACCGACTGGCGGAAGCTGGTGGGCTGCTCGTCATACAGCACGGCGTCCTCACAGATGGCGATCCTCTCGCCGCGGAGGATATGGTAGACGGAGAATTCAATGTCCTCGGTCAGCAGATAGAACCGCCAGCCATGGCTTTCGTCCAGAATACGCTGGGAGAACAGAAAGCCCGTGCCGCCCACAGCGGCGCTGCTGCCCAGACGGGTGCGGGCGCCGTTGAGGTAGCGGCTCTCCCGCAGAAACCACAGGGCGTAGCCCGCGCTGATCCAGTTGCCGCCGAAGTTCTTGCTGTTGCGGTAGCCGGTGACGATCTCGTGGCCGTTGGAGAACATCCCGTTCATCCGCTCTATGTAGTCCGGGGCCAGCAGGTTATCGGCGTCAAACACGAAGTAGCCGTCAAAGCCCGCCGGATAGTCCGCGCCGATGTGCTGAAGCAGGAAGTCCAGCGCGTAGCCCTTGCCCACGTTCAGCTGGTTGAACCGCTCATAGACCACCGCGCCGTGAGCGCGGGCGACGGCGGCGGTGCGGTCGGTGCAGTTGTCCGCCGCCACGAACACCGTCACAAGGGACATGTCATAGGTCTGCGCCCGTAGGCTCTCCAGCAGGCCGGAGATGACATTCTCCTCGTTCCGGGCGGCGATCAGCACCGCGTAGCGATGCTGCCTGGCCGGAGCGGTAAGGCTCTTGGGCTTTTTGGCCAGCACCAGCGGGATATAGAGAAACTGATAGGTATAACAGATAAAAAACAGCGCCGAGATAACGGCGTTGATGGTACGCAGCGTGGTCTCCATAGAGGCACATCCTTTCTTCGCTTTCTGGCTCTATGGTAGCAAACGCGGGATTAAGAAACAATCACGGGGAAGATTAAGGTTTTATTAAGGAGCTGTCATGCGCAGACGCACAAAGCGCGCAGAAGGGCGGCCTCCAGCGATCGCCGGGGGCCGCCCTTCTGCCGTCATATGCTGTTGTTATCGTTCCTCGCAGGCACAGGACGCTTGTTCTTCACATAGGTCTCCCATACATGCAGGCGGTCGCTCTCGTCGATCTGCCGCAGCACTCTGGCAGGCACACCGGCGGCGATGCTGTTGGGCGGGATATCGCGGGTCACCACCGCACCGGCGGCAATAATGCTGCCCGCCCCGATGGTCACGCCGCCGCACACCGTCACGCCGGAGCACAGCCAGCAGTTGTCCTCAAGCGTGATAGGCGCGGCATACTCCAGCTCATGGCAGCCGTTGGGATAGTCCGTATAGGCCCGCTCCTCCGCAACAAAGGGATGGTTCGGCGTGGCCAGCGTCACATTGGGCCCGATAAGGACATTGTCCCCCAGCTTGATAGGCGCCACATCCAGAAATACACACTTGTAATTGACGAAACAGTTCCGCCCCACATGGATATTCACACCGTATTCACAGTAAAAGGGCGCAAAAGCCTCGAAGTTCTTTCCTTTCGCGGAGGGGATCAGCCGCTCCAGCGCCCGCTGCTTGGCCTTACCGCGCCACAGCGCGATACGGTTGAACCGGTCACAACGAACCATACCGGCGCGGTGACGCCTTGCGATCTCCTTGTCGGCGGGGCTGTAAAGCCGTCCCGACACCATGCGTTCCCATTCATTGATGCTTGCCTTCATAGCGGTCTCCTTCTTTATTACTTTCATCATAGCGGCATTATAACATATTGTCCGGCACTTTTCCATGCCCTCCCCTCACTGCGCCAGCATTGCCCCCTGACAAAGTTACAAAAATTTTTCCAATCTACCTATTGACATGGTAGGAATTTAGGTTTACAATCCCTACTTGCAAGGTAGGTAATTGCGGATAAGGAGGCAATTCACATGATGATCTCATCCAGAGGGCGCTACGCGCTGCGTGTCATGCTGGATATGGCGGAGCACGGCGGCGGCGAATGGCTTTGTCTCCGGGACATCGCCCAGCGGCAACAGCTCTCCAAAAAGTATCTGGAAAGCATCATGGCCGCACTGAACCGTGCCGGTCTGGTAGAGGGCACGGTGGGCCGCTCCGGCGGCTACCGGCTGACCCGTCCGCCGGAGGAGTATCCGGTGGGCGAAATCCTCCGGGCGGCGGAGGGCGACCTGTCACCCATATCGTGCCAGTCCGAGGAGGGCGCAGGCTGCGGCAGCTCCTGCGACTGCGACGCCCGGCTTTTTTGGCAGGGGCTGGAGGAGCATATCAATTCCTATATCGACAACCATACACTGGCGCAGTTTATGCGCGTCAACGAAACAACACCGGCCGCTGCGGCACGGAAAGAAGATAAGGTGATGTAATATGAGTAAGGCACTTTTGGAAATTCAAGACCTGCACGTTCGGGTGGAGGAAAAAGAGATCCTTCACGGCGTGAATTTGACCGTGGGACATGACGAGACCCATGTGCTCATGGGACCCAACGGCACCGGCAAATCCACGCTGGGCTACGCCATTACCGGCAATCCGGCGTACAGTGTCACCGCAGGCTCCATTCTGTTTGACGGCGAGGATATTACGGCGCTTCCCGTCAACGAGCGGGCGAAGAAGGGCATTTTCCTGTCCTTCCAGAACCCGCTGGAGGTTCCCGGCGTGACCCTTAGCGCCTTTATCCGCAGCGCGCTGGAGCAGAAAACCGGCAGCCGTCTGCGGCTGTGGGACTTCAAGAAAAAGCTCAAGGAAACCATGGCGCTGCTTGACATGGACGAGAGCTACGCCGAGCGTGACCTGAACGTAGGCTTCTCCGGCGGTGAGAAGAAGAAGGCCGAGATCTTACAGATGCTGATGCTGGAGCCGAAGCTGGCCATTCTAGACGAAACGGACTCCGGCCTTGACGTGGACGCGGTACGCACCGTCAGCGAGGGCGTCCGCCTGTTCCGTGAGCGGACACACGGCTCGCTGCTGATCATCACCCACTCCACCCGTATTCTGGAGGCACTCCATGTGGACGCGGCCCACGTGATGGAGGAGGGCGTCATTGTCCGGAACGGCGGCGCTGAGCTGGTGGACGAGATCAACGAAAAGGGCTTCAGCAGTCTGAAGGACGATTGAACCGGGAGACTCTTGATATGGCAGATTTCAAGGAAAAAAACTATGTAGAGGACGTAGACCGCAGCGTCTACGATATCCGGGACGAAGAGCACGACGCCTACCGCATGGAGTCTGGTCTGACGCCGGAGATCGTTGAAAAGCTCTCCAAGGAGAAAAACGACCCCGCGTGGATGCAGCAGTTCCGTCTGGAATCCCTTCAAATTTATAACGAGATGAAGCTCCCCGACTGGGGCCCCTCCATCGAGGGGCTGGACATGGATCACATCGCCACCTACGTTCGCCCCAACGCCAAAATGCGCAACGACTGGAAGGACGTGCCGGAGGACATCAAGGAGACCTTCGAGCGGTTGGGCATTCCTCAGGCCGAGCGAAAATCTCTGGCCGGTGTAGGCGCGCAGTACGACTCCGAGCTGGTGTACCACAACGTGAAGGACTCCGTGGCCGCCGAGGGCGTGGTCTACACCGACATGGAGAGTGCCCTGAAGGGCGAATACGCCGACATGGTGCGCAAGTACTTCATGAAGCTGGTGACGCCCCACGACCACAAGTTCGCGGCGCTGCACGGCGCGGTGTGGTCGGGCGGCTCCTTTGTGTATGTGCCCAAGGGCGTCCACCTGTCCATCCCCCTGCAATCCTATTTCCGCCTGAACGCCAAGGGCGCGGGACAGTTCGAGCATACCCTCATCATCGTGGACGAGGGCGCCAGCCTGCACTTTATCGAGGGCTGCTCCGCCCCCAAGTACAACGTGGCCAACCTCCATGCCGGCTGTGTGGAGCTGTATGTGAAGAAGGGCGCCAAGCTCCGGTATTCTACCATCGAGAACTGGTCGAAGAACATGTACAACCTGAACACCAAGCGGGCGCTGGTGGAGGAGGGCGGCACCATCGAGTGGGTGTCCGGCTCCTTCGGCTCCCATGTGGGCTGCCTGTATCCCATGAGCATCCTGAAGGGCGACAACTCCCGCATGGAGTTCACCGGCGTCACCTTCGCCGGAGCCGGACAGAATCTGGATACCGGCGCAAAGGTAGTCCATGTGGGCAAGAACACCAGCTCCTACATGAACACCCGCTCCATCAGCAAGAGCGGCGGCATCAGCACCTTCCGCAGCAGCGTGGTGGTGGAAAAGAACGCCAGGGGCGCCAAGTCCGCCGTGTCCTGCCAGTCCCTGATGCTGGACTCCGACTCCCGCTCCGACACCATCCCCGCCATGGACATCCGGACGAAGGACGCCGACATCGGCCACGAGGCCAAGATCGGCGCCATCAGCAACGAGGCGGTGTTCTATCTCATGAGCCGGGGCATGAGCGAGGAGGACGCACGGGCGCTGATCGTCAGCGGCTTTGCCGACAACGTGTCCAAGGAGCTGCCTCTAGAGTACGCCGTGGAGATGAACAACCTGATCCGGCTGGAAATGAAGGGCAGCATCGGCTGAAAGGAGTTTGGATATGAGTGAAACAATTTTGATCAACCGGCTCCCGACCCGCACATGGAACCGGCTGGGCGTCAACGAAACTGCCCTGACTTGGGAGGATGCCGTCGACTTAGGCACCGAGCAGGTCACCGCCGCCGGACAGACCGTCCGTCTGGACATTTCCGGTGATGGGGCTTACAGTGAAAAGCGGGTGGACATCCACGCGCCGGAGGGCCAGACCGTCACGGTGTTTGAGACCTTGCGCTCCGAAGATAACCTTCTGGTGCGGACAGAGCTTCATGTGGAGAAGAACGCGCGGGTGCGGCTGGTGCAGATACAGAACACGGCGGCGGATTCCCTGCTTCGTCTGGAGAACAATGGCCGCTGCGCCGAAAACGCGCAGGTGGAGCTGATCCAAATTCTGCTGGGCCGGGGCGACATGTACAGCGACGGTCACTTCACGCTGAACGGCACCGGCGCGGGCTTTCAGGCCGGGATCGGCTATCTGGGCCAGAAGCAGCAGACGGTGGACCTGAATCTGGTGGTGGACCACTGGGGACAGAAAACCACCAGCGAGATCAACGCCGCCGGAGCATTGAAAGATGACGCCCAAAAGATCTTCCGGGGCACTATCGACTTCAAGAAGGGCTCCGCCGGGTCCGTGGGCAACGAGCAAGAGACCGTTCTGATGCTGGGCGACGGCGCTGTCAACAAGACGGTGCCCCTGATCCTGTGCGCCGAGGAGAACGTGGTGGGCAACCACGGCGCCACCATCGGCGAGCTGGACGAGGATACCCTGTTTTATTTCGAGAGCCGGGGCATTTCCGCGGCGGAAGCGGAAAATATCATGGCCCGCGCCGCCATCGAGCGGCTGGCCCGCACTTTGCAGGACGAGACCGCGCAGGCGGCCATCCTGACAGAATTGGAGGAGGTGCTGTAACATGGCACATGCGTACCGAGACGATTTTCCCCTGCTGAATAATCTGGATATCGCGTATCTGGACAACGCCGCCACGGCCCAGCGGCCCCAGTGCGTGCTGGATGCGGAAGCGGAATTTTACAAGAACCACAACGCCAATCCCCTGCGGGGCCTGTATCCCCTGAGCATCGCCGCCACCGACGATTATGAAAACGCCCGCGAGGCTGTCCGGGCCTTTCTGAACGCCAAAAGCGCACGGGAGATCATCTTCACCCGCAACACCACCGAGGGCCTGAATCTGGTGGCTTACAGCTACGGGCTCTCCCACGTAAAGGCCGGGGACGAGGTGCTGGTGTCCATTCTGGAGCACCACAGCAATCTGCTGCCCTGGCAGATGGTCTGTCGTCAGACCGGCGCGACGCTGAAATTCATGGAATGTGAGCCGGATGGCAGCCTTGACCTGAATAAGGTAGAGGCCCTTATCACCGACAAGACGAAGATCGTGGCCTGCACGCAGGTGTCCAACGTCATCGGCCGTATCAGCCCTATCCGTCAGATCGCGGACATGGCCCACCGGCACGGCGCGGTGATGGTGGTGGACGGCGCCCAGAGCACGCCCCACATTCCGGTGGACGTGCAGGCTCTGGACGCGGACTTTCTGGCCTTCTCCGGCCACAAGCTCTACGGCCCCATGGGCATCGGCGTGCTGTACGGCAGGGAAGCACTGCTGAACGAAATGCCGCCCTTCCTCACCGGCGGCGAGATGATCGAGTCCGTCACCCGCGAGGGCGCGGTTTTTGCGGAACTGCCCCACAAGTTTGAGGCCGGAACGGTCAACGCCGCCGGTGCGGTGGGCCTTCACGCGGCCATCGACTATGTGAACCGCATCGGCTTTACAGAGATGCACCGCCGGGAGCTGGCCCTTACCCGCCGGGCTATGGAGGGTATCCGTACGATCCATGCCGTCCATGTGCTGGGCTCTGAAAAGCCGGAGGAGCACTGCGGCATTCTGGCCTTCACCGTGGAGGGCGTCCACCCCCACGATATCAGCGAAATCCTCGCCAGCGACGGCGTCGCCATCCGGGCGGGCCATCACTGCGCTCAGCCGCTGCTGGCCCATCTGGGCCACCCGTCCACCGCGCGGGCCAGTCTGGCGTTTTACAACACCGAGGCGGAGATCGACCGCCTGCTGAACAGTCTTTCCACCTTGAGGGAGCGAATGGGCTATGGAAAATAGAAGCTTTTATAACGAAATTCTCACCGAGCACAACCTGCACCCGGAGTTCAAGCACGACCTGCCGGACGCCGATATCGTGCTGGAGGGCGTCAACCCCAGCTGCGGCGACGATATTTTCCTCAAGCTGAAGCTGGACGGCGACACCATCACCGACGGTGCGTTTGTGGGCGACGGCTGCGCCATCTCCCAGGCCTCCGGCGATATCATGCTGGGCATGATCGTGGGGAAACAGAAGGATGCCGCCCTGAAGCTGGGCGAAACGTTCCTGAAAATGATCCAGGGCGAAGCAACCGAGGAGGAGATCGACAGCTTGGAGGAAGCCTCCGCCCTCCGGGATATCGCCCACATGCCCGCCCGTGTCAAATGCGCGGTGCTGGGCTGGCGAACGCTGAAGGAAGCCCTGCACACCGGAGAACAGTGAATTACAAAAGGGGTGTATTTGCCGCAGCTGGCGGCAAATACACCCCTTTTTCTTTATCCCGAAGCAGTTTCCCCTTGACAAACAGTGTTTTCTCGACTATTATGTAGTTAATCTGCATATGTAGTAACTCTACATAGTAAGGAGGGCACCATGGAATTTGACAAGACGCTGACCTCCGGCAGCACAAAGCTGCTGCTGATGAAGCTGCTGGAGCAGCAGGACATGTACGGCTATCAGATGATTGAGGAGCTGCGCCGCCGGTCGGATCACACCTTCGACCTGAAATCCGGCACGCTGTATCCCCTGCTGCATGCGCTGGAGCAGGAGGGCTGGGTGACGGCCCGGGAGGAACCGGCGGCAGGCGGCCGCACCCGGCGGTACTATCATCTGACCAGCTCCGGTCGGGAGGCACTGGCCAAAAAAGAGGCGGAATGGCGCAGCTACGCCGCCGCCGTGACGAAGGTGCTGGAGGGAGGTGCTCACTGTGTCGGAGCGATTTGACGGTTACCTGTCCCAAGTGGATGAGCAGGTCCGCTGGGCGCGGGTACGGCCCGCCCTGCGGCGGGAGCTGATGGGCCATCTGGAGGAGCAGCGTGACGCCTGTCTGGCGGAGGGCATGGACGAGACCTCCGCCGAGATCGAGGCGGTGCGGCAGATGGGCGACCCGGTGCTGGTGGGCCGGCAGCTGGACGAGGTGCACCGGCCCCGGCCCCAATACGCGCCGCTGGCGCTGGCGGCGGTGCTGGCGGTATGCGGCATGCTGATCCGCATCAACCTGAACCACACCTCCTCCATCCGTTCGCTGGCAGGCGCGGGAGTCGGCCTTGTGCTGATGGCGGCACTCTACTTCTTCGACTACCGGAAGCTGATCCGGTATGCGTGGTGGCTCTACGGCGGTGTGGTGCTGGCCAGTCTGGCGCTGGAGGTGTATTGCGCTCTGACCGGTCAAAGCGGCATCGCCGTAGGCGGATGGCGGTACAGCGTGTATCTGACGCTGCTCTTTCCCATGGCAGGGGCGCTGGCAGCCTGCGCCCTGCGGGGCAAACGGTGGGGCTTCTGGCTGGCTGTTCTGGCCTACGCGCCCTTGTGTGTTTTCGCCTGTCTTGCGCCCTCGATAATCGGTCTGCTGCTGACGGTGATCTGCGGCTGCGTCACGCTGCTGTACGGCATCCGGCAGGACTGGTGGCCGGTACATAAAACTGTCGCACGGCTGCTGGTGGTGGCTGGCGGCGTGACGCTGGGGCTGTTTCTCTCCGCGTCACTGCGCAGGATCGGGTGCTATGCAGCCGTTCCCTCCGATGACGGCTATGCCCTGTACGCCCTGCGGGCCGCGCTGGACAAGGCGATACTGTGGGGCAATGGCTGCGCCGACATCGGTCAGCGGGATCTGGGCTATCTGGCGGTCGGCGACGACACCACCTTCTTGCTGACGAAGGTGATCTGCACGCTGGGCTGGATCCCTTTCCTGCTGCTGTGCGGGGTGCTCTGCGCACTACTGGTGCTGGTAGGGCTTCGGTGCGTGAAGCGCTGCCATAGCGCAGGCGGCGTACTGGCTGTGACGGCGGGGCTGACCATCGGCGGGTGTTTCCTGCTGAGCGTGATCTCCAGCTGCGGCCTGCCGCTGTGGGACTCTCACTTCCCCTTCGTGCAAGGCAGCCTGTTCACGGTCATTGATCTGGCGCTGCTGGGCGTGGCGCTGTCGATATTCCGGCAGGCGGGCTGCCCGGAGGATGCGCAGCAAACTCCGGCGAGGGTATAGGATAACGAAAAAACCAGCCGTGACTGCGTTGCAGTCACGGCTGGTTTGCTTGTTAAAATAGCTGCCATACGGCGCTCGTTCAAAGGTTCCCCTGTGTAAGGGGAGCTGTCGAGCGCAAGTGAGACTGAGGGGTTGGTGCGTTAAGAAAATATGCCGGTGGCATATTTTTAGTACCAATCTCGGCGGCTATGCCGCCGTAGCATCCATCTGGACTTTCGTGGCACCATCTTGACTGACAATCCCTCCGTCACCTTCGGTGACACCTCCCTTTACACAAGGGAGGCTTTGATTTCTGCGAAGCCTAAGAAATGCGGTCTTTATTCCACTTCCGTATCGGGCATCTGCACAGCGGTGCCGCCATCCAAGCCGAAATCGTCGGCCACAGAGGAGGTATCCCGCTTGAGCATGGTCTCCATGACACGGATGTCGCTGTCGATATCCATGGCGGCGTCGCGGTACAGGTCGTCCAGCTGGTGCTCGAACCCGGCGATGATATTGTCCATGGTCTCCTCAATGCGTGCCTTGGCCTGATTGAGATTCTCGCCGCTCACCCCTGTCTCCTCAAAGTCGGCGTAGCTATCCAGCAGCTTTTGCGTGGTGGGCAGGTAATAATTCAGGAATGTGCTGGCCTTGGCCTTCTTGGCAGGCTCCTCCTGAATGACCTTGAAGATCTGGCGGGTGATGGCCTCCAATCGGTCGATCTTGGCGCTGAGTACCGGATCATCAATGCGGTCGTTGGCCCGGCGGATGGCCGCCAGCGTGCCCTCGTCGCCCACGGCTTCCGATGATGCGGCGGCAGGCTGCGCCGTCTGTTGGGCGCTGGCGGCGCGGCGGGCGGCAAAGTAGGCGTTGGCCGCGTCCTGTGAGCGGAACAGCATGTCGTTGCCCCGGTCCAGATAGGCGTCCGGCCCCCACATGCCCTTCTCCACCATGGCCTCCAGATCACGCTCGGCCTTGCTCTCCCCCACGTCGGCGGCCTTCATCAGATGGGCCAGCGGAATGGCGTCCCGCGTACCGGCACAGGCCAGATACTTGGCGTAGCGGCGCATCTTGCGGCTCATGATACCGCCGCCGGTCAGCAGGGCAAGGCCGCCCGCCAGCAATCCCGTGGGATAGAACAGCTGCCGCAGGAAGTACCACCACTCGTGATAATTGACGGCGTAGCTCAGGTCATTGTAAACCACATTCATCATGGCCGCGACGCCCAGCACCGCCAGGGCGATGCCGATGAATTTCAGTGCCTTGGCCCCTCTCGCGGAGGGCTGGGGCGTCTGGGTGACCTTTTTGACGGCGCTCTGCTTCCGTGCCGTTTGCGAGGTCTGCGTCGTCTGGCGGGTCTGCTGCTTCTGCTCCTCCGCCTTCGCCCGGATATGCGCCGCCGTGGTGGAAGCCGCCTTTTTCAGCTTCTGCGGGTTGTCCGCCAGCTTTTTTATCAGCAGGATCAGTCCCACCGGCCACGCCACCAGAAACATAATGCCGATCAGCAGCCACGCGCCGAAGTCGTTGTCGTTTTTGCCGCCGCGGTTGGGCTGCTGCGGCTTGTAGTCCTCATGATAGTCCATTATTTCTCCCCCCTGGGTCTCAGCTTCCGCTTGTTGCCTTTCTCGTCCACGATCCACGTGTTCTCCAGATGGCTGCGCAGGCTGCCCAGAATGGCCTCCTTATACTCCAGCCGCAGGGCTTCCCGCTCGGCCTCCTCCTCGACGGTCAGGCCGTCGGCCTTGGCCTTGCGGGCCAGCTCGTTGATGCGGTCGATCTTCTCCTGTTTCATCGTAATTCCCCCAAATTCTGTGTATGATACAGCCGGGCGTAAGCGCCCTGCCTGACTAACAATTCCTCATGGCTGCCCTGCTCGGCAATGCGGCCCTCCTGCACCACCAGAATACGGTGGGCGCTGCGGATAGTGCTGAGCCGGTGGGCAATGATCAGCGTGGTGCGGCCCCTTGCCAGCATGTCGAAAGCGTGCTGGATCTTCGCTTCGGTAACACTGTCCAGCGCCGAGGTGGCTTCGTCCAGGATCAGGATGGGCGGGTCCTTCAAAAACACGCGGGCAATGGCCACGCGCTGCTTCTGGCCGCCGGACAGAAGCGTACCCCGCTCGCCCACATAGGTATCGAACCCCTGCGGCATGGCCATGATATCGTCATAAATCTCGGCGCGTCTGGCAGCGGTCTCCACCTCCTCGTCGGTGGCGTCGGGACGGCCATAACGGATGTTCTCCCGCACGGTGTCGGCAAACAGGAACACGTCCTGCTGCACCACGCCGATGGCCCGGCGCAGATCGTCCAGCCGGATATGGCGCACATCCACGCCGTCAATGTCGATCTCGCCCTCGGTCACGTC
Source organism: bacterium (assembly GCA_963640475.1). Taxonomy (GTDB): domain Bacteria; phylum Bacillota; class Clostridia; order Oscillospirales; family Oscillospiraceae; genus Vescimonas. Next base: position 26,880 of record CAVHYW010000001.1, read on the forward strand.
GTAGAACCGTGGGATCAGCTGGCAGAGGGTAGACTTTCCGCCGCCGGAGGGGCCTACCACCGCCACCGTCTCGCCCTGCGCCACATGCAGCGTCACGTCGTGGAGCACCTCGTCCGCGCCGTCATAGGTAAAGCTGACATCCTTTACATCAATGCTGCCCCGGACGCTGGGCATGGACTGCGCATCCTCCGCGTCGGCAATGGTGGGATCGGTGCCCATCAGCTCGATGAACCGGTGCAGGCCCGCGAAGCCGTTGGAAAACATCTCGGCAAAGTTGGCCAGCTTCCGCACCGGCGTGATGAAGGTGGTGATATACAGGCTGAAGGTGATCAGGTCAACGTAGTCCATCCGGTCGCCCATCATCAGCCAGCCGCCGCCTGTGATGACCGCCACATTCAGCAGCGTGACGAACAGCTCCATGGTGGAGTTGAACCGGCCCATCTCCTTATGGAAGCCCCGCTTGGCGGTCTTGAAGGTCTCGTTGGCACAGTCGAACCGCTGCTGCTGGATGCTCTCGTTGCCGAAGGCCTTCACCGTGCGGATGCCGCTGAGACCGGATTCGATCTCGGCGTTGATGGCGCCGCTTTTCTGCTTGGCCGCCACTGAGGCGCGGCTCATGCCGCCCCGCAGCAGCATCAGCACCACCAGAAACACCGGAATGATAGCCATGACGATCAGCGCCATGCGCCACTCGATACGGAACATCACCGCCAGCGCACCCACGATGGTGATGATGGAGATGGTCAGATCCTCCGGCCCGTGGTGAGCCAGCTCCGTCAGCTCGAAAAGGTCGGTGGTCAGGCGGCTCATCAGCTGGCCGGTCCGGTTGCGGTCATAGAAATCAAAGCCCAGCGTCTGCATATGATGGAAAAGGTCACGGCGGATATCCGCCTCCACCCGGATGCCGAAGGTATGGCCCCAGTAGGTAACGATGAAGTAAAGCCCTGCCCGCAGCACAAAGGCCAGCGCCACAATGGCCATCACCGTGAAAAACACACGGTAGTTCTTCTCCGGCAGCCACTGGTACAGCGCCACGCGGCTGACCAGCGGAAAGGCCAGATCCACCATGGCGATCAGGATGGCGCAGCTGATGTCCAGCGTAAACAGCTTCCAATGGGGTTTGAAATAGCTCAAGAATATCCGCAGCGGACTGCGGGTACGGTAATCCTGCGTTGTCATATTCAAATTCCTTTTCTGACGATAATTCTCCAGTTTTGATTATACCACAGGGCCGTGTGTTTGGCAAGGCAGGCGGCGTAAAGAAAAGCAGCGGCGCTGCCGCTGCTTTTCAGGGTCATATTTACATCAGTTGACGCGGACAAGAATCTCCGCCGTAGCGCTGCCGATGGTGATGGTAATGGTAGCCGTACCGGAGCCCACACGCTCCAGCGTACCCTTGTCAGAGACCTTCACCACATTGGTATTGGAGCTCTTCCACGTCGCCGTACCAGTCACACCCTCCAGCGTCAGCTCGCAGGGAGGATCGTTCCGGCCGATGGTCATATCGAACTGGCCGTCGGGATTCTTGCTCAGTTCCGTACCGTACATGGTCTTGATCTTCAGATTCTTCAGGGACGTGCTGGTATTGGTATTGGTATTCGTGTTCGTGTTCGTGTTGGTATTAGTATTCGTGTTTGTGTTAGTGTTCGTATTGGTGTCGGCCTTCTTCTGGACGGTGACGGCGCAGGCCGCGCTCTCGTCGCCGCAGGTGACGGTGATCATGGCCGTACCCTCAGCCACAGCGGTGACGGTGCCGTCGGTATCCACCTTCGCCACACCGGAATCATTGGTGATCCAGCTGTAACCCTCCACAGCGCCGCCGGTAGCGGTCAGCGTTCCGGTCTCACCGGGCGCCAGCAGCAGCGTGGTATGATCCAGCGCCAGTTCCTTGACCGTAGGCTCGTCAGGCGTCGTATCAGGCGGGGTAACGGGATCCTGCTGGACGGTGCCGGGGTTGGGATCGTTGGCCGGCTCCTGATCGCCGCCGAACCAGCCCTTCACCGTGTCGCCGGCAAAGGCCCACACCAGAACGGCGATCAGCAGCACCACCACGACCACAAGGATCGGCCCCACAACACTGGGCGCTTTTTTCTTCTTTTCCTGCTGGCGGTGGCCGCGCTTTTTCACTTTACCGTTATAATATTCCTCGTCTTCCGCGCAGAACGGGCAACTTTTATAGCTGTCGGAGAACATCTCTCCGCATTTATTACACTTGATCAAGCTCATGCTTTCCATTCCCTCCAAAGGACATACTCTTAATAATACTTAGCTATAATACCCCAAAAGCAACCGTCCCGTCAACTGAAAATCATGGAAATTCATCATTTTTTTACATCTTTTCTTGCTTTTCGACGGTTAAGTTCCTATAATAAGGGGGAACAATATAAGGGAGGGACCCCTATGAGCACCATCTTCATCGGCATCGCCGGCGGCACCGGCTCCGGCAAAACCACACTGACCGAGCATCTGGCCCAGCGCTTCGGCAGCGACATCAGCGTGGTACACCACGATAACTATTACAAGCGGCAGGACTGCTCCTTCGAGGAGCGGTGCCGCCAGAACTACGACCATCCGGACGCCTTTGACACCGACCTGATGATCCAGCATCTGAAAGCCCTGAAACGGGGCGAGACCATCTACTGCCCCGTATACGACTACGCCATCCACAACCGCACCGAGGAAACGGTGGAGATCAAGCCCACCAAGGTGGTGATCGTGGAGGGCATCCTGATCTTCCAGAACAAAGACCTGCGGGACCTTCTGGACATCAAGATCTTTGTGGAGACCGACGCCGACGTGCGCATCCTGCGCCGCGCCCTGCGGGACGTGGAGGAGCGCGGCCGCTCGCTGGAGTCGGTGGTGACCCAGTATCTCACCACAGTCAAGCCCATGCATGAGCAATTCGTGGAGCCCACCCGCAAGTATGCCGACATCATCGTGCTGGAGGGCGGCCACAATCTGGTGGCGCTGGACATGATCATGCAGCGCATCGCCAATCACATTGCGGAGAACTGATATCTATGCTGTTACCCATCCTTGGCACACTTTCCCTGCTGGGCGCCGTCTATTTTCTGATGCCGCTGGCCATCGGCGTCCACCACATCGGTATGTACTGGCCGGCGGCGCTGCTGCTGTTGGCGGCGGCCCGCTGCTTTTTCCCTGACTTCTTCCGGCGCTTTCCCAAATGGCTGAAGGCCGTTCTGATCACCGGCGTCAGCGTAGTGCTGGCGGTGGCTGTGGCGGTGCTGACCGTCATGGGCCTTGCCGCCGCTGACCGTCCCGCGGAGGACGACGCGCCGGAGACGGTGGTACTGCTGGGCTGTCAGGTCTATAACGGCAAGCCCAGTATGATGCTGCAGGGCCGCATCGAAGCCGCCTATGATTATCTGACAGCCCACCCGAACGCAGTCTGCGTCACCACCGGAGGGCTGGACAGCCGCTCCGAGCCGCTGACGGAGGGTGCCTGCGCCCGACAGGAGCTGATCGCCATGGGCATCGCCCCGGAGCGGGTCTATGCCGAGGAGAAGTCCTTCGACACCCGCGAGAACCTGCAATTCGCCGCGGCCATCATCCGGGACAACGGCCTTGACACCCGTGTGGTCATCGCCAGCGACAACTTCCACCAGTACCGTGGTCAGCTGTTCGCCCGTCAGGCGGGGCTGGAAGCCCAGTCCGCAGGATGCTTCAGTCCATGGTTCCTCGGCCCCGGCTACGCCTGCCGCGAGGTGGTGGCAATTCTGGCCGTCTGGGCGGGGATCGATTAAGTAAATGACCATTTACAAATAAGAAATCCCTGCCAAAAGGCACGGATTTCCTGTTATTACGGGGCATTACAGCTTATCCAGCACCACCGGCTCTCCGATTTGGAGGGCATAGTGGTAGATCCTCGCGCTGTCCTCAATGTACTGGGCGCGGGTACGGGCCTCGTTCAGATCCTTACCCACCGCCAGCGCGCCGTGATTGTTCAGCAGGCAGCCGCCCCGGCCATTTTTCAGACAGGGCACGGCATTCTCTCCCACGGCAAAAGTACCGGGAGTAGCGTATTCAGCGCACTCCACGTCGCCGCCCAAAAAAATCTTGGTCTCGATCAGCACCGAGGGAATGGGCTTATGCACCACGGCGAAGGCCGTGGCATAGGGGGAATGGGTGTGGAAAATGGCCTTGTGCTTCGGATAGGCCCGATAGATGGCGGCGTGCATCCGCCACTCGCTGGAGGGCTGCAAGTCGCCCTCGATGATGTTGCCGTCCAAATCGCACCGAACGATGTCCATGGGCCGCATCACCGTATAGCGCACCGAGGTGGGGGTTATGAGCATGGTGCCATCCCCCAGTGCCACGCTGAGGTTGCCGCTGGTACCGGTGAACATTCCCTCGTGGAGGGATTCCAGACACACGTCCACCATTTCCTGCCGCAGCTCTTTGTGAGAATACTCCATTTTATCGCCTCTTTCGATTATTAAACAATTATTTCGTATCTCAGATCACCATTTCATACGGCCCCAGCTCGCTGACCTCCAGATACTTTTGCAGGTCATAGGGGGAGTAGATGCCCAAATCGGTCACGATGCCGGTGATCAGCTGAGGCGGCGTGATATCGAAGGCGGGATAGTAGCCCTTCACGCCGTCGGCCGCCGTCTTGACGCCCATGGCCTCCAGCGTATCCTGTGGGTTCCGCATCTCGATATGGACGGTGTCCACCGTAGGGTGGCCCTTGTCAGGAATGCCGCTGACGTACACCGGCACGCCCAGATAGTTGGCGGCAATGGAGATCTGGAAGGTGCCCACCTTGTTGGCGATATAGCCGTCACAGCAGATGGCGTCGGCGGCGCAGGTGAACACATCCACATGCTCGTGCTGCATCACATAGGCGGGCATGTTGTCGGTGATGACCGTCACATCAAAGCCCATGTCATGGCAGACGGTAGCCGTCAGCCGTGCACCCTGAAAATAAGGGCGGGTCTCCGGGCAGAACAGCCGGATGGTCTTGCCCCGCTGGCGGCACTCCTTCAACATCATGGCCACGATGGTCTCACCAAAGCACTGGGTCATAACGGTGCCGTTGTCGGGGAACTTGTCCACCAGATGCTTGGCCATCTGGCCCACCCGGTTATAGCGGCGGTTATTGGTAGCCACGGTGTAATCCCGGATAGCCAGCGCCACATCGGGAACGCCCTTCTCAATGGCCGCCTTAGCGGCCTCCAGACATCCGCCGCAGATCAGCTGCATGCGGCCCACAGTGGTGAGCCGGGCGTGGGAGATGGTGTCCATGGCCTGCTCCAGATAGGCCACCTGCTGCGCCGCCGTCATATCGCGGCACTCATAGGCCGCCAGCGCCATACCCATGGCGGCGGCGGTGAAGGGACCGGTGGACTGGGTGACCATGTCCGTCAGCGCCTGCGCCACCTCACCGTGGGTGCGGCAGGTGACGAACTCCACCCTGCGGGGGTACACCCGGCGGTCAAGGATCCGCACCTCACCGCTGTCGTACCACGCCACATTTTCATACTGCATCATAAAGGCAAGGCCCTTGTCAGCTCTTTCCATTTCTCGCTTTCTCCTCTCTTACACGCCGTACAGACGCCCGGCGGCGGCACGGGCCTCGTACAGCACCCGCTCCTTGTCCAGCGTCAGAAATTCTCCGCTTTCATACAGCACCCGGCCATCCACCATGGTCATGCACACGTCGGCGGCCTGCGCACTGTATACCGCAAGGCCCGCCGTATCCAGATGGGGACAAAGGTGGGGCGCGCTCAGGTCGATAGCCATGATATCCGCCCGCTTCCCAACCTCGATGGTGCCGGTGTCGTCCCGGCCCTGCAATCTCGCGCCGTTGACCGTGGCCATGCCCAGCACCTGACCGGCAGGCAGCAGCGCCGCGTCACGGTGATAGCCGTTGTGAAGGATGGCCGCCAGATGCAGCTCCTCCAGCATATTCAGGTTATTGTTGCTGGCCGCGCCGTCCGTGCCCAGCGCCACGTTGACGCCCTCCGTCAGCAGCTGGGGAACCGGTGCGAAGCCGCTGCCCAGCTTCATGTTGCTGGTGGGATTGTGAACAACGCTGACGCCCTTTTGCCGCAGCAGCGCCCGATCCTCCTCCGTCACCCACACGCAGTGGGCGGCGGCACAGGGCACATCAAACACCCTCAGGTCGTTCATCCACGCCGCCGGGGTCTTGCCGTATTTCTCGATGCAGCTATCATGCTCGCTTTTCGTCTCGCTGAGATGGATGTGCATGCGTGCGCCGCTCTGGCGGCACCACGCCGCCGTTCCCGCCGCCACGTGGGGGTTGCAGGTATACTCGGCGTGAAGGCAGCCGTCCACACGGATGCGGCCATCGGCGGCGTTGTGCCAGTCATGGTAAAACCGCTCCAGCTTGCGGGCGCTTTCGTTCTTTTCATAGGTATCCGTTGGGTCGAAGGCCTGCACCGGATAGCAGAGATTGGCCTTGATACCGCACTCCTCCACCAGCTCCGCCGCCTCCCACGGGAAGAAGTACATGTCGGAAAAGCTGGTAGTGCCGCAGGCAAGCATCTCCAGCAGTGCCAGCGCCGTACCGGCCCGGATATCCTCCGCCGTCATGCGGCCCTCCACAGAGAACACGCTGTCAAACAGCCACTTCTGCAAAGGAAGGTCGGTGCCTACGCCACGCAGCAGCGTCATGGCGGCGTGGGTATGGGCGTTCACCAGCCCCGGCAGCAGCAGCTTTCCGGACATGTCCTTCTCACAGTCAAAGGCGCCCTCTGGGCGCTGGGCACCGACGGCGGTGATACACGCGCCGTCAACGGCCACGAAGCCGTCCTTTATCACGCCCTGCGGCGTATAGACGCAGGCGTTTTTCAGTAATGTGGTCATTCTCTCACATCCTCGAAAGCACGTTCTTCAGATAGGCGCTGAAGTTGTCGGCCACCAGATGGCCCACCTCGTTGACCTCCTCGTCGCTGAGAGGCTGGTCAAGGATGCCCGCCGCCATGTTGGTGATGACGGAGAAGCCAAGGCAGGGCATGCCGCAGTGGGCCGCCGTCAGCGCTTCGGTCACGGTGGACATACCCACCGCGTCGCCGCCCAGCGTGCGGATGGCGCGGATCTCCGCCGCCGTCTCGAACTGGGGGCCCTGCATGAAGAAGTAGCATCCCTCGTGGAAGGTCAGGCCGCTGCCCTCGGCGCACTGGCGGGCGATGGAGCGCAGTTCGGGGCTATACATCTTCTGCACATCGAAAAAACGGGGGCCGAACTCCGGGATATTGGGACCCCGCATGGGAGAGCAGCCGGGCAGCATGATCTGGTCGTTGATGATCATGATGTCGCCGGGCTTGTAGCCGAGGTTCACGCCGCCGGCGGCATTGGTCAGGATCACGGCACGGCAGCCCAGCAGCTTGAACAGGCGGATGGGCGCGGTCAGCTGCGGGAAGTCATACCCCTCGTAGGAGTGGAAGCGGCCGGACATGCACACCACCTTTTTGCCGCTGATGGTGCCGCAGATCAGCTTTCCGGCGTGGGTGGCCACGGTGGAGCGCAGGAAGTTGGGGATGTCCTCATAGGGGATCACCACCGGATCCTCCACCTGCGCGGCGAAGGGCCCCAGCGACGAGCCGAGAATAATGCCGATCTCCGGCTGAAAATCCAGCTTCTCCCGAACGTATTTGGCGCTCTTTTCAAAGTATTCATAGGTATATTCCATCGGATATCCTCCCTGTTTTGTTCTTGGTATTGATTCTATCATATTGCCCACATGGTGTCAATTTCACCGGCTTCCACATTTTTCGCCGGAAAAGGACGCAGAAAGGGCTTGCATTTTTTTATTTTCATGATACAATAGCGTTGACAAATCTAAATGGAGGTACTCAAAATGGCTTATCAGATCGGTTCCGCTTGCGTCAGCTGCGGTGCTTGCGCAGATGCTTGCCCCGTGGGCGCTATCTCTCAGGGTGATGATCGTTACGTCATCGACGCCGGTGCTTGCCTGGACTGCGGTTCTTGCAGCGACACCTGTCCCAACGGCGCTATCAGCCCCGCTGAGTAAAATGCGTACATGAAAAACAGCCGGTGCGTTGCACCGGCTGTTTTTTTATGCGGACGGGCCGCCGGGGACGCCGGCCCCTACAAGGTCTTGCCCGAAGGACATACATATGGTATACTGCATCATTAGAAAAGGATGGTTGGTCATGGAGCGCACGGAACAGCTGTGGCCGGGTGGGCCGCGGTATCACTACGACGAGCAGTGCTTCCCTCCCTCCACGGATTCTTTCCTGCTGGGCGGCTTCGCCGCACCCCGCCGGGGCGAACGGGTCTGCGATCTGGGCGCAGGCGCGGGACTGCTGGGCGTACTGCTGCTGGCAAGGGAGCCTTCCTTGCAGGTAACAGGCATCGAGCGGGACGCCCACGCCTGCCAAATGCTGGCGCACAACGCTGCTGTCAACGGTCTTGCCATGACAGCGCTGTGCGCCGATCTGCGGCAGCGGGACGAGCTGCCCGCCGGGGCGTTTCAGCTGGCGGTGTCCAATCCGCCCTATTTCGCGCCCCATACCGGTGCGGTGGCCGAGGGTCAGCGGGGCAGCGCCCGCGCGGAGCTGACCGCTTCGCTGGAGGACATCTTCGCGGCGGCGGAGCGACTGCTGCAATGGGGCGGGCGCTTCTGTCTGGTGTACCGTTCGGAACGGCTGGCGGCACTGATGGCCGCCGCCGTGACCCACGGACTGGAGCCGAAGCGCCTGCGGATGGTGCAGCACACCGCCCAAAGCACCCCTTCCCTGCTGCTGTTGGAATGCCGCCGGGGCGGAAAGTCCGGCCTTTCCGTAGAACCGCCCCTACTGCTGCGGCTGCCGGACGGCAGCGAAAGCCCCGACGTGCGCCGCGCCTATTTCAGAGACAAGGAGTAACCGCTATGCCCGGAACATTATATCTGGTAGCCACCCCCATCGGCAATCTGGGAGATTTCTCTCCCCGCGCCGTGGAGACACTGCAGAACGCCGACTTCATTGCCGCCGAGGACACCCGCGTGTCGGTGAAGCTACTGAACCATTTTGACATCAAGAAGCCGCTGGTCAGCTATCATGAGCACAATCGCGCCGCCGCCGGACAGGCCATTCTGGCCCGGCTACTGGATGGCGAGACCTGTGTGCTGGTGACCGACGCGGGCATGCCCGCCATCAGTGACCCCGGCGAGGATCTGGTGCGGCTGTGCGCCGAAAACGGCGTGGCGGTGCTGGCCATCCCCGGCTGCTGCGCCGCCGTGTACGCGCTGGCGGTGTCTGGCCTGCCCACGGGCCGCTTCACCTTCGAGGGCTTTCTGCCCTCCGGCAAAAAGGAGCGGCGGGAGCAGCTCCATGAGCTGACCGGCGAGCGGCGCACCATGATCTTCCACGAAGCGCCCCACCGGCTCCGCGCCACGCTCTCCGACATGGCGGAGGCCTTCGGCGGCGAACGGCAGATCGCCCTGTGCCGGGAGCTAACCAAGCTTCACGAGGAGACCATGCGCGTCACGCTGGCGGAGACGGTGGACTACTACGCCGCCAACGAGCCCCGGGGCGAGTATGTGCTGGTGGTGGCGGGCCGGGAAAAGTCCGACGCGCCCGCCATGACGCTGGAGGAAGGCGTGGCGCTGGTGCTGCGCCGCCGCGAGGAGGGCATGCGGCTGAAGGACGCTGTCCGTGCCGTGGCCGACGACACAGGTCTGAGCCGCAACGCCCTGTACGATGCAGCGATCAGACAATAGAGGTTTCGCGCCTGTACCCCAAGGGCACTTGTTCCGCTTCGCTCCACTGCGCGGGTGCGAGAGTAGCCTTCGGCGACCCACTTTTCCCATCAGCTGGAAAAGTGGGCAAAAGAGCCGGAAGAAACCAATGGTTTCTTCACTTCCTTGCGCGCTATGACGTGCAAAAGGTTGTAATTGCATACCGCGCGTTTACATGACATTTTTGTTATCGCACTGTTATCGAATCGTCTCTGCATCAGCGTCGCTGCCGCTGACCGATGCGCCGAAAAACTTTTCGCATCGACCGTGCGGCGGGGTGAGGTCACCCCGCCCTACGAAGTCCTATCGATGGTATGCGTAGGGCGGTCTGCCCTACGAAGTCCTATCGATGGTATGCGTAAGGCGGCCTGCCCTCAGGCCGCCGTGAACAACGCAACAGCCCCCTACCGTCGCAACAATGAGCGGCAGCGGCGCAAGAAGGAAGTCGATGCGTCACACGCAGCGATAACAACCGAGTTCCGCAAACGTGCGGTAAAAGACCACAAATTTGCCATGCAAAACAGCGCGGGCGGATTCTTAAACCGCAGGTTTAAGCAGCGTTTTTGGGTACTTTTGCCGCTGCGGGCAAAAGTACCTCGCGCTCGGAAGCGCGAAAGCCTCTCCTATTGCTACTATAAAAAAACGCACCCCGCCATGGTGGCGGGGTGCGTTTTTTGCGCGTCAGCTGTTTCTCAGGTCCTTCAGACATCGGGGACAGACGTTTTTGTCCTTGTAAACCACCAGATCTCTGCTGCTGTCGCAGAAAATACAGCTGGGCCGATACTTCTTCAGTACTATGGTGGAGCCATCTACATAGATCTCCAAAGCATCCTTCTCAGCGATATCCAGCGTGCGGCGCAGCTCGATAGGCAGCACGATCCGTCCCAACTCGTCGACCTTTCTTACAATACCGGTTGACTTCACGGAAACCTCTCCTCTGTTCTGCTTCTCACTTCTGTGTGATTTCCTCTGCTCATTCATCATGACATACTTTTAACTGTTTGTCAACCGCAGTTCGACATTTTATCCAATTGTTTCACAAATATTTCCATTTGCTCTGTGCATATAGTATACTGAGGTGAAACTTTTATGGCAATGCCCTATTTTCTGACGGTGCTGCTGGCACTTTCCCTGCTCTTCGGCGGCATCACGGGACAGCTGTCCGCCGTCTCCTTCGCCGCCATGGCAGGCGCACAGGCCGCCGTGGAGCTGTGCCTGTCCATGGCGGGCGCCATCTGCCTGTGGAGCGGCGTCATGACGCTGATGGACCGCTGCGGCTTGAGCCAGAAGCTTGCCCGGCTGCTGCGGCCGGTGCTGCGGCGGCTGCTGCCCAACGCCAGCCGGGACAGCGAGACGCTGGCTGCCGTCAGCGCCAATGTATCGGCCAACCTGCTGGGACTGGGAAATGCCGCCACGCCGCTGGGCATCCGGGCCGCCACACGGATGGCAGAAGGCTGCGGCGGCGTGGCCAGCGACGAGCTGTGCCGTCTTGTGGTGCTGAACACCGCGTCCATTCAGCTGCTGCCTACCACCGTGGCCGCCGTCCGCAGCGCCCACGGCTGTGTTACTCCTTTCGACATTCTGCCCTCCGTGTGGCTCTCCTCGGCGCTGTCGGTGGCGGCGGGGCTGCTGGCGGCACGGGGCTTACAGGCCGTATGGAGGCGCTGATATGGATGTGACCTCCCTGCTGATCCCGCTGCTGCTGACGGCAGTGGCGGCGTGGGGCCTGCGGCAGCGGGTGGACGTATACGCCGCCCTGACCGACGGCGCAGCCGAGGGTCTGCGGGTGCTGCTGCGGATCTTCCCCAATCTGGTGGCGCTGCTGACGGCGGTGTATATGTTCCGCGCCTCCGGGGCGCTGGACTGGCTCACCGCGCTGCTTGCCCCGGTGCTGACGGCCATCGGCATCCCGCCGGAGACCACGCCGCTTCTGGTGATCCGGCCCCTCAGCGGCAGCGGCGCGCTGGCTGCCGGAAGCGAGCTGATGGAGACCTACGGCGTGGACAGCGCCATCGGCCGCACGGCGGCGGTAATGCTGGGCTGCACCGAGACCACCTTCTACACCATCGCCGTCTATTTCGGCGCGGCAGGCGTGCGGAAGCTGCGCTATACCATCCCCGCCGCGCTGACGGCGGATCTGGTGGGCTTTCTGGCGGCGGCGTGGTGCGTGCGGCTCTTTTTTTGAAATGAAACTTTTTCCTCTTTGTCAAGCTTTTAACTTGCCACCGCCGCCGTTTTACGGTATACTGATAGCAGTAATATACTGGTAGGAATTTTCCATTGCGGCAGGAGGATACAGCATGGATACTCTGGTTCGTTTTATGGAAAACAAAATGAGCGTGCAGGAATTTGGTCACGCATTAAAACGTGACCCCGCTTTGCAGGAAGAACTCCGGAATATCGTCCCCGCGGCAGCCAGAACGAATCCCTCGCATCCCTATTGGGCGCAACATTCCTTTGATGCGCTCCGCCACTACGATTTTGACTGTCTGAATCTCATTCTGGATATCTGCCATTTTGACGGAACACTTGGGGATGACCTGAACGTTTACGGAACACTCAGAAACTACTATTCCTTTGAACATCCCGACCTTGCGTACACGGACGAATATACCGATCGATTCCGTTTGTATCTGGATGCGATTGGCGAATATCTGGAAGGCCCGGAGGTAAATCACATCATCTCCCGGCTGGTGCGGGAGGCTTACGATGCCGCGTCCACGAAAACGGCCCGCCGCAAGCTGGCGCGGGAGAAGCTGCGCTCCGCCTTCCACATCGAGGGCCGGAACTATCCCCACTGGATCCAGGGTGCGGAATGGCCCTGCGGCGTGGATTCCCCCATGCGTTTTCTGTCGCAGGAGCGGCAGGGCGAACGCACTGTGTACCGCTTTCAGGATGTGAAAACGAGCGATATCCGCGAGATCGAGCAGTATTATTAACGACCAGTTATATTTACCGTGGCGCACCGGATAACGGCGCGCCACTATCAAACTCATGAAAAGGAGCGTTACTTTGACCAGTCGTAAAATCATCAACAGTAAACTGAAAGAGGCGGTGGATTCCGTACTGCCCATCACCATTATCGTGGCGGTGCTGTGCTTCTTCTTCCTCCCCGTAGGCAGCGGCCTGATGCTGGCCTTTCTGGTGGGCGCGGTGCTGCTGATCGTGGGCATGGGTCTGTTCACGCTGGGCGCGGAGCTGTCCATGACCCAGATGGGCAATCTGGTGGGCGCGAAAATGACCAAGTCCCGCCGCCTGTGGCTCATTCTGGTGCTGGCCTTCATTCTGGGCGTGGTCATCACCGTTGCCGAGCCTGACCTGCAGGTGCTGGCCCAGAACGTACCGGGCATCGACAAGACCGTGCTGATCCTGACGGTGTCGGTAGGTGTGGGCATCTTCCTGACCATCTGCATGCTGCGCATCCTGCTGGGTATCTCCCTGCGGACACTGCTGCTGGTGTTCTATGCCATCGTGTTCATTCTGGCCGCCCTGTCCGACCCGGACTTCCTGTCGGTGGCCTTTGACTCCGGCGGCGTGACCACCGGGCCTATGACGGTGCCCTTCATCATGGCGCTGGGTGTGGGCGTTGCCTCCATCCGAAGCGACGAAAAGGCCAAGTCCGACAGCTTCGGTCTGGTGGCCCTGTGCTCCATCGGCCCCATTCTGGCGGTGCTGCTGCTGGGCTTCCTGTATCCGGAAAACACGGCTGCCGCCAGCGAGACGGTGGTGGACAGCTTCGAGACCACCCTCACCGTGGGCCACAGCTATCTGGAAGAGCTGCCCGGCATGATGGGTGAGGTGGCTATCGCCCTGCTGCCCATCTGCGTGTTCTTCCTGCTGTTCCAGATCTTCTCACTGCATCTGCGGAAGCTGCCGCTGCTGCGCATCCTTATCGGTGTGGGTTATACATACGTCGGTCTGGTGCTGTTCCTGACCGGTGTCAACGTGGGCTTCTCCTCTCTGGGCTATGTGCTGGGCGGCGTCATCGTGGACGAAGGTCTGGGCCTTCTGCTGATCCCGCTGGCCACGCTGATGGGCTGGTTCATCATCAACGCCGAGCCCGCTGTCCACGTGCTGAACAAGCAGGTGGAGGAACTGAGCGCCGGTGCTATCTCCTCCAAGGCCATGGGCATGAGCCTGTCCATCGCCGTGGCCGCCGCCATGGGACTTGCCATGGTGCGGGTGCTGACCGGCATCTCCATCCTGTGGTTCGTGCTGCCGGGCTACATCATCGCGCTGGGCCTCAGCTTCTTTGTTCCCAGCATCTTCACCGCCATTGCCTTCGACTCCGGCGGCGTAGCCTCCGGCCCGCTGACGGCCACGTTCATGCTGCCCTTCGCCATGGGCGCGACAACGGCGCTGGGCGGCAACACCATGACCGACGCCTTCGGCCTCGTGGCCCTGGTGGCCATGATGCCCCTGATCGTGGTGCAGGTGATGGGCGCGATCTACGTGGTCAAGACCCGCCGCAACAAGGCGCAGGAGTCCGCGCCCGTGTTCAGCGACGAGGGCGTCATCGAGCTGTGGGAGGTGGCCTGACATGGAGCTTTACTACTTAATGAGCATAACCGACCGCGAGCGGTCGGAGGATATGGCGGCCCTGTACCGGGACGCCGGACTGAATCTGGTGACCACCATGATGGGCCGGGGCACCGCCACGCCCCAGCAGCTGGCGCTATACGGCCTGTCCCGGACGGAAAAGGCCGTCACCGGCGCGGTGGTGGGGCCGGACACCATGAAGCAGCTGTTCCGCACCGCCAAGCGTAAGCTGTTTATCGACATTCCCGGCAACGGCCTGATGCTGGCCGTGCCCCTGAAAAGCGTCAGCAGCGGGCGGACGCTGGCCTATCTGACAGACAGCGGCAAAGCCGCCACCGGAGGTATACCGACTATGAACTTTGATTATGAACTGATCGTGGTGATCCTGAACGAGGGTCACTCCGACATGGTGATGGACGCGGCCCGCAGCGCGGGCGCAGGCGGCGGCACGGTGCTGCACGCCAAGGGCACCGGCGCTATCGGCACGGAGAAATTCTTCGGCGTGACGCTGGCCAACGAAAAGGACGTGATCTACATCGTGGCCAGCGGCAAGGAAAAGGCCGCCATCATGAACGCCATCAACAAGGATGCAGGCCCCTCCACTCCGGCGGGCGCCATCAGCTTCTCCCTGCCCGTGTCCGACGTGGCGGGCCTGCGGAGACTGGACGACGAGTAACTGGCGAAAAGTCTGACGACTTTTCTGCCAAGGGAGTTGCGGCCGACTGCGCCGTGGAGCGAAGCGGAACAAGTGCCCTTGGGGTACGCGCGTCCTTCGGACACACTGGCGGCCGAGAAGAATTTTTGCCACGCGCATGTCGCGGCAAAAATGATTTCAAAAGTTTGCGCCGTGCGCGGCGCAAATTCTGCGAAGCTTATAAGAAGAGACTGGTTCATAGAACCAGTCTCTTCTTATTTCATGGGACAATTTAGCAAAATTTCCTTTGCCGCCGATTCATAGGCGATCAGGTCGGTGGCCTTGCGGATGACCTTCAGGGGTCGCTCCGTCCCCTCATAATGCAGGCTGAGATAGTTCCACAGCTCGCGCATCCGGTGCAGCACCGGCGGCGTACCGCTGAGCCGCTGGCGGTAGCCCTCCAGCAGCCGGTCGTGCAGCGTCTCCAGCTCTTGCCGGGAAGCCGCCGCGCCGCCATGGAGCTGCCGTCCCAGCGCGGGATCGGCCATCAGGCCCCGGCCCATCATCACCGTGTCCACCTGGGGATACTGCTCGCGGAACGCGGTCACGTCCTCCACCGTGAACAGGTCGCCGTTATACACCAGCCGCCCCGGATAGGCCGCCAGCGCCCGGTCGAAAGCGTTCCGGTGGACGGTGCCCTTATAGAACTCCTTCTGGATGCGGGGATGCACGATCAGCTCGTGGATGGGATAGCGGCTGTACAGTTCCAGCAGCGTCTCCCACTCCGCCGGATCGTTCTTCCCGATGCGGGTCTTGACGGATACCCGCATATCCGTCAGCGCGTCGAATATGCCCTCCAGACACCGCTCCAGCTCCTCCGGATAGGCCAGCAGACCGGAGCCCTTCCGCTTTGCCGTCACCGTCCCGGAGGGACAGCCCAGATTGAAGTTGACCTCCTGATACCCCCGCGCCTGCAATTCCCGAGCCGCCCAAACGAAGTGCTCGCTTCGGTTGGTCAGCAGCTGGGGCACCGTGTCCGGCTCTCCCTGTATTTCGTCCAGCTCCTTCCGCTGAAAGCACAGGTTGGCGTTGGGCGACAGGAACGGCGTGAAATACTTGTCCACGCCGCCGAAGATCTCCCGGTGGGCCTGCCGCCACAGGTAGGTAGTCAAGCCCTCCATAGGCGCGGCGTATAGTGTTATGTCAACCACTTGTCGCTCTCCTCCTCTGTATCGCTGCCGGTCACTGCTGCGGATCATTTACCGTCTCCACGCAGAAGCCGTGATACCCGCAGCAGGTGCAGGTCAGCTTCCGGGCCGAGGGCGTATGCCGGGCAAAGAACATCTCCCGCAGCGCCGGGCGGAACACCGTGTGGCACTGGGGACAGAGATAGGCCACACGCCGGAAATAGTACCGGCTGACCCAGATGCCGAAAGGCACCGCCAGCAGCAGGTACACCGCAAAGGGCCACCAGATACCGGTGACGATCCACAGGACGATACCTGTCACCTCCAGCAGCGACATAGGGATACCCGCCAGCACCATAGTGGTATGCACCTGCTTCAATTGCGTGCGTCGCTCCATCAGATACGCTATGTCGCCGATGGATTCCACGGAGAACTCCGGCTGCTGCTTCACCTGACGGCGCAACGCCTCCACCTTTTCCAGACGGCTCTGCTGCGCCTCCAGTTCGCGGCGCAGCGTCTGCGCCTGCTGCTCCAGCAGCAGTTCCACCACCCGGCCCGGCTCCTCCTCCGCCAGCAGCTGGGCAATGGCGTCGATGGGCAACCCCATGTCCCGTAGAAAGCAGATGATCTTCAGCCGCCGTATATCGTCGTCGGTATACAGCCGCCGCCCGCCCTCGGACAGCTCCGTAGGAATCAGGATGCCCCTTGTGTCATAGTACTGCACCGTCCGCACGGTGACGCCGCACAGCTTGGCCAGCTCTCCTGTGGTGTATTTGGACATAGCGTTTCACCTCCTTATGACGCCACTGTACCATATGACGCAGCGTCATGAGCAATACCTTGCGCAGCGTTATGGGGGAATTTTTTTGCTTTTTAAGCACAAAAGATCATTTCGTGGCTCCGGTCACGAGGCACTTTTGGCCGCTGTCCCAAAAGTGCCCAAAAGGACAGCTTAAACCTGCGGTTTAAGAATCCGCCCACGCTATGCTGCATTGTATATTTGTGACCTTTTACCGCGCGTTCACAGAACATCAATTCGTCGCATGTGACGAATTGATGTTCTTTGTGCGCCGCTGCCGCTAACGTTATCGACGGTAGAACCAAATATGTTGTTCGTTATCGGCATTAGCGGCAGCGGCGCAGGAGCAGAGACGATTTGATGACAAAACGAAAAAGAAGAGCTTGCGCGAACGTGTGGTATGCAGTCACGATTCTGCACAGCGTATAGCGCACAAGGAAGTGAAGAAACCATCGGTTTCTTCCGGCTCTTTTGCCCACTTTTCCAGTCGGGGCGTTAAGAAAACATGCCGGTGGCATGTTTTTAGCCGCCGTAGCATCTATCTGGTTTTGCACCGCACGGCAAAAGTGGGTCGCCGAAGGCCGTCCTCGTCCCCGAGGGGACGAAACACCCCTTACGCTTACATCGGATCCACATACCGGCAGGCGGCCAAGCCTGCCACCGCGCCGTCGCCTACGGCGGTGGTCAGCTGGCGGACGGACTTCACCCGTCCGTCACCGGCGGCAAACACGCCGTCACAGCCGGTCAGGGTATCCTCCCCCGCCGCATAATAGCCGCCGTCAGTGTTCACCATGGCGCTGAAGGGTCCGCTCTGAGGCAGCTGGCCTACGGCGGCGAACAACCCCTCCACCGCCAGCTCCTTCGTTTCTCCGGTCTTGACGTCCTGCACCGTGATGCCGGTCAGCTCGCCGTTGGCGGCATGCAGGGCCTCCACGGTGTGGCTGTACAGGATATGGATGTTCTCCCGGCTCTCCACCTGCCGCACCAGACGCGCCTCGCCCCGGAACTGATCCCGGCGGTGGATCAGCGTCACGCTGCGGCAGCTGTTGGCCAGAAACAGCGCATCCTGCAGGGCGGTATCGCCGCCGCCCACCACCGCCACGTCCCGGCCGGTGTAGAAGGCACCGTCGCACACGGCGCAGTAGGACACGCCGCAGCCCACCAGCTCCTCCTCGCCGTCAAGGCCCAGATGGCGGTGGGCCGCGCCGGTGGCCAGTACCACCGCTTTACAGCGGTAATCGCCGCCGTCGCAGCGGACGGTAAAGCTCTCGCCGTCACGGGAAAGGCCCGTGACCTCGTCATAGATGATCTCCACGCCCAGCGCCTCCACCTGCTCGGTGAGCTTCTGGGCAAAATCCGCGCCGGACATGGCAGGCACGGCGGGATAGTTCTCCACCAGCGGGGAATAGACGATCTGGCCGCCGGTATTCTCCCGCTCGGCCACGGCCACGGTCTTACCGGCGCGGGCGGCATACAGCGCCGCCGTCAGTCCGGCAGGCCCGCCGCCCACCACGATGATATCATACATAGAGGTTGCCTCCTTATGTTGTTAGGGAATTAAGGCCCCCTTGTGTAAAGGGGGCTGTCGAGCGCAAGCGAGACTGGGGGATTGTCCATTACCCGCCAACCCCTCCGTCGGGGCATTAAGAAAACATGCCGGTGGCATGTTTTTAGCCCCGATCTCGGCGGCTATGCCGCCGTAGCTGCCACCTCCCCTTACACAGGGGAGGCTTTGGTACCGTGTTTTTCAACGTTTCCTTTTATTCCGGAAAAAGCCCCCTGAAAGGGGGCTTTTCGGTGTGATACGAGGGATTATGATGTTCAGGCGTTGTACTCGGCGATGAACTTCCGCACCGCGCCGAGACCCACATACTTATCCTCGCCGTCGCCCACCACCAGCGTAGGGGCCTGACGGATGCCAAGACGGGCGGCCTCCTCGCCGTTCTCCTCCGCCAGCAGACGGGTAAAGGGGATACCGGCCTCGGTCAGCAGCTTTTCCGCCTGCTTGCAGTTGGGGCAGGTGCGGGTGGCAAACAGCTTCACCGTGCCGCAGGCATTGCCCACAGGCTCCTCGGCCGGAGCGTCGGGTTGCTCTGCCTTCACCTCAGGATGCAGCACACCCTGATGGGTCAGGTGGGAGTGGCCGATGTCGTAGACCTTGCGATCCTTGAACTCCTGCGCCTTGCCGTCGTTCCAGTTCTGCACCGGGCGATAGTAGCCGGTGATACGGCTGTAGATCTCGGTCCGCTCGCCGCACTCGGGGCAGACAGACACCTCACCGGACAGATAGCCGTGGTTCTTGCACACGGAATAGGTGGGGGACAGGGTGTAATAGGGCAGCTTATAGTTCTCGGCGATCTTGCGCACCAGCCGGGCGGCCGCCTTCCAATCCGGCAGCTTCTCGCCCAAAAAGGCGTGGAACACGGTGCCGGAGGTATACAGGGTCTGCAGGTCATCCTGCACGTCCAGCGCGGAGAAAATGTCCTCGGTATAGCCCACGGGCAGGTGGCTGGAGTTGGTGTAGTAGGGGGTACCGTTCTCGTTGGCGGTGATGATGTCGGGATAGTGCTTCTTGTCGTGCTTGGCGAAGCGGTAGGTGGTGGACTCGGCAGGGGTGGCCTCCAGATTGTACAGGTCGCCGTACATCTCCTGATAGTCGCTGAGACGCTCCCGCATGTGGTTCAGCACGTCCTTGGCGAACTGCTGGGTCTCCGGATGGGTCAGATCCTTCCGCAGCCAGTTGGCGTTCAAACCCACCTCGTTCATGCCGATCAGGCCGATGGTGGAGAAGTGGTTGTCAAAGGTGCCCAGATACCGCTTGGTATAGGGATACAGGCCCGCATTCAGCAGCTTGGTGATAACGGTGCGCTTGGTCTTGAGGGAACGGGCGGCAATGTCCATCAGCTTGTCCAGACGGGCATAGAAGTCGGCCTCGTTCTCCGCCAGATAGGCGATGCGGGGCAGGTTGATGGTGACCACGCCCACGGAGCCGGTGGACTCGCCGGAGCCGAAGAAGCCGCCGGACTTCTTCCGCAGCTCGCGCAGGTCAAGGCGCAGGCGGCAGCACATGGAACGCACATCGTTGGGCTCCATATCGGAGTTGATATAGTTGGAGAAGTAGGGCGTGCCGTACTTGGCGGTCATCTCAAACAGGAGCTTGTTGTTCTCGGTCTCGCTCCAGTCGAAGTCGCGGGTAATGGAGTAGGTGGGGATGGGGTACTGGAAGCCGCGGCCATTGGCGTCGCCCTCGATCATGATCTCGATGAAGGCCTTGTTGACCATGTCCATTTCCTTCTGGCAGTCGCCATAGGTAAAGTCACGCTCCCGGCCGCCCACGATGGCGGGCTGATCCACCAGATCGCGGGGCACGGTCCAGTCCAGTGTAATGTTGCTGAAGGGCGCCTGCGTGCCCCAGCGGGAGGGCGTATTGACGCCGTAGACGAAGGACTGGATGCACTGCTTGACCTCCTTCTGGGTCAGGTTGTCCACCTTGACGAAGGGAGCCAGATAGGTATCGAAGGAGGAGAACGCCTGCGCGCCCGCCCACTCGTTCTGCATGATGCCAAGGAAGTTCACCATCTGGTTGCACAGGGTGCTCAGATGGCTGGCGGGAGAGGACGTGATCTTTCCCACCACGCCGCCAAGGCCCTCCTGAATCAGCTGCTTCAGGCTCCAGCCGGCGCAGTAGCCGGTCAGCATGCTCAGATCATGGAGATGCAGGTCGGCATTACGGTGCGCCTCGGCCACCTCGGGATCATAGATCTCGCTGAGCCAGTAGTTGGCGGTGATGGCGCCGGAGTTGGACAGGATCAGGCCGCCCACGGAATAGGTAACGGTGGAATTCTCCTTCACGCGCCAGTCGTTGATCTGCAGATAGTTGTCCACCAGATCCTTATAGTTCAGCAGGGCGCTGCCCACGTTGCGGACCTTCTCCCGCTGCTTGCGGTACAGGATATAGGCCTTGGCCACATCGGCGTAGCCCGCCTCGGACAGCACCTTTTCCACGCAGTCCTGAATGTCCTCCACGGCCACCAGCTCGTTCTTGATCTTGGGCTCGAACTCCGCTGTGACACGCAGGGCCAGCATGTCCATGACGCTGGGGTGGTACTGCTTGCCCATGGCATCAAAGGCCTTGGTAATGGCAGCGCTGATCTTGGCGATATCAAATTCGGCGATGGTCCCGTCTCGTTTTGTCACCCGGTACATGTGATATTCCTCCCTCTCTCGTATACAGCGCCCGCTCAGGGGCGGAAAATAAAATGGAGACGCGGCTTGTGTCAGTCGCATCTCCAAGTATACCACATATATGGGCCTTGTCAAGGTAAAATACCTATATCTGGTGTATAAGATTTTCTAATCGTCACAAGATGTGGTGGTATTTTAGGGGCGGTTTCGTGCTTCCGAGCGCGACCTACTTTTGTCAACAGTGACAAAAGTAGGCAAAAACACCGGAAGGAACCTCCGGTTCCTTCACTTCCGGGCGCGCTATGTATTGTAAAAAACGAAGCTGCCTTACCGCACGTTCACGGGAAATGTTCTTTTTCGTTTCGTTATCGGATCGTCCCCGCTCCAGCGCCGCTGCCGCTCACGTTCTCAACGGTAGAACCAACTGCTTCTTCATTTTGAAGTAAAAGCGGCAGCGCACAGAGAAGCAGAGATGATTCAACATTTCGCGCAATAACAATAATTTTTCTGCGAACGCGTGGTAAAGAGCGTCAAGTAAAAGCGGGGTATAGCGTGCGCGGATTCTTAAACCGCAGGTTTAAGCTGTCCTTTTGGTCACTTTTGGGACAGCGGCCAAAAGTGACCCGCGCCGGAGCGCGGAACATCCCCTCGCTCCGCAGAGCGAAACCACTCCTATTACACCCCTCTTAATTCCACACTGGGCACAAAAGGTCTCACGATGTCCGTCCAGTGCTCCAGCTGTGCCTTTTCCGGCGCGTGAAGGCCCAGTTGGATCACGGAGTCCCTGTCGGTGAAGCACTGGATGTAGTACCGCTTCGCCCCGGCGATCCACCGGGCGATGCCCTCGAAGGAGGCATCATCATGGAACTCCGCCACGGCGGTGGTGCGGAACTCATAGTCCACCGCGCCGGAGAGCAGATAGGCCGCGCTCTCTTGAATGGGGTTCAAGTCAAAAACCGGCAAGCCAACAGTCTCGCCGTATTTCTCCGGACTGTTCTTGATGTCCATGGCCACATAGTCCGCCAGCCCCTCCTCCACCAGCGAGCGCAGGGCGGCGGGATGGCTGCCGTTGGTGTCCAGCTTCACGGCGTAGCCCAAGTCCTTGACGGCACGCAGCAGCGACGGCAGCCCTGGCCGCAGCAGCGGCTCGCCGCCGGTGACGGCCACGCCGTCCAGCAGACCCTGCCGCTTGCGAAGGAAATCCAGCAGTCCGGCGTCGTCCATGACTGGCTCCATACCGCCCAGCACCAGACCACCATTGTGGCAGAAGGGACAGCGGAAATCGCACCCCGCCAGAAACACCGTGCAGGCCACATGGCCGGGAAAATCCAACAGCGTCAGCTTTTGCAGGCCGTGAATGTCCATACCGCTTCCCTCCCCTACTCAGATACCACATATTGTAGCGCGGCGGGACGGGAATGTCAATTGCCTTGCAAAGACATGGCATCTATGGTACACTGGACGCACAGGGAACGGAGGTGAAGGGATGAGCGGAAAAGCGCTGCCGATCCAGCATCTATACTGCTCGCAGGCGGATTACAGCCAGATCTGCAAGGTCACCGTGGAGGCCATCGACGCGCCTACCACGCCGCTGATCCACCAGATGTCCCGCTTCTGGCTGTTTACCGGCGGGCGCGGCACCATCGTTTTGCAAGACCGGCAGTATGAGGTGCAGCCGGGCACGCTGGTATCGGTGCTGCCGTGGCAGATCTCCGATGTGGTGCAGGTGGAGGAGCCGCTGCAATACTACCTGCTGGCCTATTACTTCGACAACGTGAATATGGCGGTGAAGGCGCTGGGGCAGGCGGGCCGCACGCCGCTGCGCCTTATGGACGACATGGCCGCCGCGCCGGTGGTGCAGTGTACGCCGCAGGAGACAGAGACGCTGCGCCTGCTGCTTGAACAGCTGCGGCGGGAGACCGACCGTCCGGAGGGCGACGCGCTGACAGAGCTGTACACCGCCAACAAGCTGGCAGAGGTGGTGATCGCCTTTCTGCGGCTGGGCAAGAACCGGGGCAAAGCAGCCCGGAAGGCCATTGAGAAGAGCGATATCCTCCACTATATGTATACCCATCTGGGGGAGAAGCTGACGCTGGCCCAGCTGAGCCGCCAGTTCTTCCTCAGCGAGTCCGCCATCAGCGCCTACATCACCCAGACCACAGGGCTGTCCTTCTTCGACCTGCTGGGCGAAATGCGCATCGGCAAGTCCATCAGCTTTCTGCTGTATACCGACCTGACCATGGAGCAGCTGGCGGAGATTCTGGGCTTTGTGGACAGCTCCCATATCAGCAAGGTGTTCTCCGCCCGGCTGGGCATGAAGGCCAGCGAGTTCCGGGAGGTCTATCGCCGGGTGGGCGGGCTGTGCGGCATTCAGGACGATCCCACCGCCTATGAGGTGGTGTCGTACCTCTATCACAACTACACCCGCGACCTGACGCCCCAGCACACGGCGGCCCGCTTCGGGCTGTCAGTAAAGGAACTGAACGGGCTGCTCTTGTATCAGGTGGAGAAGGATTTCTCCGATTTTCTGAACTTTCTGCGGATCAACCGGGCATGTACGCTGCTGAAAACCACCGAGAAAAGCGTCACCGATATCGCTTTCGAGGTGGGGTACAACACCGTCAAGACCTTCAGCCGCAACTTTCTCCGGTTCCGCCAGATGTCGCCCAGCGCCTTCCGGCAGGAGGTGGCATTGCAGGAGAACGCTTTATAAATTTGAAAAAAGAATTGGGGCGCAATGCGCCCCAATTCTTTTTTCATTGCGGGTAAACGCCCAGATCGCGGGCGACCTTTGTGATGAAATCCTGCACGTTGGTGACCATGGTGGTGGCGCTGAGACTGCCGCGATCCAGCAGCTTATTGACCACGAACTCGTCGGCATCCACGGCATAGAGGTAGACGGGCCGCACCGTGCCGTCCGGCATCACCCGGAAGGAGGGCGTCATGTTGCCGGTGGCGATGGTATGCAGCATGGTGGCGAGACAGATGACCGTGGTAGCGCCCCGCACCAGTTCGCGCATGGCGGAAGCCCCCTCGTACACATCGGCATAGACCTCCGGCAGCGGGCCGTCATCCCGGATGGAGCCGGTCAGCACAAAGGGAACGTTGTGCTTGACGCAGCCGTACATGATGCCGTTGTCGATGTGGTGATCCGCGATGAACTGGGGAATGGAGCCGCTGCGGCGCACCTTGTTCAGCACGTCCAGATGGTGATAGTGGCCGTTGGGCTGGCTGCGCTGGGTGTAGATGTCCTGTCCCAGCGCCGTATGGAGATAGGCCGCCTCCAGGTCGTGGGTGCCCAGCGCGTTGCCCGCCAGCAGACCGTGGCAATAACCGTTGGCGATCATGGCCTCCATGGCGGCGCGGGCGCCCGCGTCAAAGGCGAAGGCAGGCCCCATGACCCAGACGATGCGGCCATGCTCCCGCTCGTGGCGCAGCAGCGCCGCCAGATCGTCGTAGTCCTTGGCATAGGAGGTCTCGCGGCTGCGGCCCTGGCGGAACACGAACTGGTCATCATTGGCGCTCTCCTCCGTCACGAAGCCGTCGCAGTGCATGTAGATGCCCTCCTCACCCCGTTCGGTGCGGCCCACGATCACCCGGTCGCCCGCCTTGAGATTGCGGGCCTCCACCGTGTCAAGGCGGCCATCCGGCCGCAGCACCACGCAGGCGTCCATGCGGCTCTCCTCCGCCAGACGCCACTGGCCGTCCAGCTTGAAATACTCCGGATACATGGAGGTGCTGTGGAAGTCATCCGGGGCCACGCCGTCACGCTCCGCCGCCTGCCACCGGGCGTCCGGCGCGGCGGTAAAGCAGGGCTGTGTAAAATCGGGATGATGATATTCCGGTAACGTAAAAGCCATAATTTCTCCTCTCTCCTCTCAAATGCTCAGTTCACGGCTGTGCGGCGCAAAGGCATGCTCATGCAGCGCGGGCCGCCGCGTCCGCGGGACAGCTCGGAGCTGGGCATCTCCAGCACCTGAATACCGTTGTCCCGCAAAATGGCATTGGTCACATAGTTGCGGTCGTACACCACCACCTTGCCGGGCGCGATGCACAGGGTATTGGAGCCGTCGTTCCACTGCTCCCGTTCGGAGGCCACCCGGTCGCCGCCGCCGCAGCGGATCAGCTTCACGCGGGGCAGCTCCAGTGCGCGGGCCAGAATATCCTCCAGCGTGCCGGTGCGCTCCTCTGCCCGCAGGCCGTCCCCGCCGTCGGAGGTGATGTGATAGACCCGCAGCGTCCCCAATATCTCCGGATGCACTGTAAAGGTATCCCGATCCACCTGGGTCAGCACCGTGTCCAGATGCATGAAGGCCCGCACCTCGGGGATATCCAGCGCCAGGATCGTGCGGATCTGGGCCGTTTCATCCCGGAAGATGTTCCGGGCCAGCGTCTCGATGGCCTCCGGCGTGGTGCGCTGGGACATGCCCACCGCCAGCAGCCGGGGACTGAGGTTCAGGATATCGCCGCCCTCGATGCTGAACGGATCCTCCCGCCGGTAGTAAAAGGGCACCTGTCCGGCGTAATCGGGATGGTATTTCAGGATATACTGGCCATAGATGGTCTCGCGGCGGCGTGTGGCGGAGTACATGGCGTTGAGACTGACGCCGTGGCCGATACAGGCAAAGGGATCGCGGGTAAAATACAGATTGGGGATGGGATCCAGCACAAAGCGGTGGCTGCCGCGGGTCATGGACACCAGCGCACCCTGCTGGCTCTCCGGCAGAAACTCCTCCACGCTG
The DNA here is from genome assembly GCA_963640475.1 of bacterium. Classification (GTDB taxonomy): domain Bacteria; phylum Bacillota; class Clostridia; order Oscillospirales; family Oscillospiraceae; genus Vescimonas. The sequence continues at coordinate 52,696 of CAVHYW010000001.1, forward strand.
ACGCCGGTCATGGTGCGGCGCACCAGCTCCCGGTCGTCCAGCGCCATCAGGTAGTCATACAGTGCCGGCTGGTAATGGCGGGCAATGCGGCCGCCCTCGTCGATGAACTGGCGGACGAACCGGCGGCGCACCTGCGGATCCACCGCCAGCGTCTGGGTCATCAGCTCCTCCAGATACACCACCTGCGTGCCGTTTTCCCGCAGCAGGGCGGCAAAGGCGTCGTGCTCCTGCTGGGCGGCCCGCAGATACGGGATATCGTCAAACAGCAGCCGCTCCAGCTCACCGGGCACCAGCTGCTCCAGCTCCGCGCCGGGACGGTGCAGCAGCACCTGCTCCAGCACGCCTATCTCACTTCTGACATTGATCGGCATAGGCTCCTCCCCTGTCGTCTGATATGTTCCATTCTATTGTACAGGGTTTCCCAAAATGAGATGGGACATTCCGGCGGCGTTCTGTGGTATTTTAACGGGAATTTCCCTGCCGCGGGCGCAAAAAAACCGCTGCGGAAATACCGCAGCGGTCTTTGTATGTACTTCTCAGCCCCACAGGGTGGTCAGCATGGGGATGACCTGCTTCTTCCGGGACATGACGCCCGGCAGGAACACCGTGTTGTCCTTGGGCTCCACGGCAAAGGCGTTGCGGATGGCATCGTCGCTGCCGATATACAGCAGCTGCGTGCCCTCCTGCAAAACGTCCGTCAGCATCAGGATCACCATGTCGTAGCCGTGCTCCTGACGCATCTGGCGCATGGCCTTTAACAGATCGTCCTTGCGCTCCATCAGGTGCGCGGAATCGATGCACGTCACCTGACCCACGCCAAGGTTCTGCTCGGCGATGTGGAACTCCTTGAAGTCGCTGCGCAGCAGCTCCTCGGCGGACTTGCCGTCCACCGTACCGGCGGCGAACAGCTCACGGCCCAGCTCGTCCAGCGATACGCGGGCCATGCGGGCCAGACGCTCCGCCATGGCGATATCCCGCTTGGTGCAGGTGGGAGACTTGAACATGACCGTATCCGACAGGATGGCCGCCGCCATCAGCCCCGCCATATGGGGCGAGGGCATGACGCCGTGCTCCTGATACATGGAGGTGATGATGGTGTTGGTGCTGCCCACCGGCTCGTTGCGGACGTTGATGGGCTGGCGGGTCTGGATATCCGCCAGACGGTGGTGATCCACGATAGTCAGGATCTCCGCCTGCTCGATGCCCGGCACGGTCTGGGACAGCTCGTTATGATCCACCAGCACCACCTGCTTGCGTCTCGGCCGCAGCAAGTGGTAACGGGACAGGGTACCGACTACCTTCTCCTCCTCGTCCAGCACAGGGTAGCAGCGGTAGCGGCTCTTCAGCACCACCTCGCGGACGTCGTCGATGTAGTCGTCCAGATGGAAGCAGATCAGGTCGCCGGTGGCGCAGGGCCGTGAGATGGGAATGGCCTGATAGATCAGACGGTGAACGCGGCTGGCGTCAAAGGGGGTGGAGATGATGCAGGTCTTGCCGGCATCCTTGATCCACTCCGGGTCCACGTCGGTCTGGCACAGGATCAGGCAGGACACCTGCATGTCCAGTGCACGGCGGATCATGTCCGGCTGGCTGCCGCACAGCACGATGCTGTCGGAGCTGTCGAACATCAGGTTCTCGCAGCTCTGGGGCAGGGCAATGGACACGCTGCCGGACAGGGTATCCACCAGATCGCCGCCCTCGCCCACGATGCGTCCCTCGATGACGCTGAGGAGGTTGAACATGGGCACCTCCTCCACCACGGGGTTGGCGATGGTGTTCAGGCTGAAGGTGGCGATGTCACCGGCGGACAGCATACCGTACAATGTGCCGTCCTCGTTGGTGACGGGGATGGCGGAGATCTTCTGGCTGCGCATCAGCTGCCACGCCCGATCCATGGTGACGGAGGAATCCAGACAAGGCGGGCGGTCAAAGTCCAGATCGCGCACCTGCGTGCGGACGTTCTGGATAAAGCGGGGCGGCTTGAAGCCGAAGCGCTTCAGCATCCGGTTGGTCTCGTCACTGATGGCGCCCAGATGCACCGCCACATATTCCTTTTCGCCCAGCGCATTCTTCAGCGCGGCGTAGGACATGGCGGCGACGATGGAGTCGGTATCCGGGTTGCGGTGGCCGGTCACATAGATCTCGTTCATACCTTTCAAGCTCCTTTTTCCGAGAGTTTTCCTTCTTTGCTGATATTATAGTGCAGGCCGCGCCGCCGGTCAATGGTCTTGATTTACAGAAAAAACCATGTTATCATAAAAAATAGGTAAAGAAATCACAGAAAATGAGGGCTCTATGTATCACAATCATCATCTTCATGAGACAAAGCACCTGAAAGAAGCCAATCTTCTTCAGGAGGAAAAATACCGTCACCTGACCACCGAGCCGGTGGGTAAGCTGGTGTGTGAGATGGCGGTGCCCACCATCATCTCCATGCTGGTGACGGCGGTATATAATCTGGCGGACACCTTCTTCGTAGGGCTGATGCACTCCAACGCGGCCACCGGTGCGGTGGGCGTGGTCTTTTCGCTGATGGCCATTATTCAGGCCACCGGCTTTTTCTTCGGGCAGGGCAGCGGCAACTACATCTCCCGCCAGCTGGGCCGCCACCAGACCGAGGACGCCGAGACTATGGCTATCACCGCCGTGACGCTGGCCTTTTCCATGGGCGTGGTGCTGCTGATACTGGGCCAGATCTTTTTGCAGCCGCTGGCACGGCTGCTGGGCTCCACCGACACCATCCTCCCCTACGCCTGCGACTATCTGCGGATCATCCTGCTGGGCGCGCCGTATATGACCGCGTCCTTCGTGCTGAACAACCAGCTGCGTTTTCAGGGCAGCGCCATGTACAGCATGATCGGCATTGTGGCGGGCGCAGTCATCAACGTGGGACTTGACCCGCTGCTGATCTTCACCTTCCAAATGGGTATCAAGGGCGCGGCGCTGGCCACCATCATCGGGCAGCTGTTCTCCTTCGGCCTGCTGCTGTTCGGCTGCACACGGGGCGGCAACCTGCGGCTCCACCCCAGCAAGATCCAGTTTTCCCGCCACATCTTCAAGGAGATCCTCCGGGGCGGCTTCCCCAGTCTGTGCCGCCAGAGCCTGATGGCCATTTCCACCATCTGCCTGAACACGGCCTCCGGCCTGTACGGCGACGCGGCCATTGCCGCCATGAGCGTGGTGGGCCGGGTCATGACCATGGCAAACTCCGCCCTGATCGGCTTCGGGCAGGGCTTCCAGCCGGTATGCGGCTTCAATTACGGCGCCAAGCTCTATGACCGGGTGCGGGAGGGCTTCCGCTTCTGCGTCAAGTGGGGCACGCTGTTTCTGGTGGCGGCGGGTATTGCGGGCTATATCTTCGCGCCCCAGCTGGTGGCCATCTTCCGGGACGATCCGGAGGTTGTGGCCTTCGGCACGGTGGCCATGCGGTGCCAGTGCGTCACCTTCCCGCTGGCGGCCTACGCGCTGGTCAGCAACATGATGACCCAGACCATGGGCAAGACCGTACCGGCCACCATTCTGGCCGCCGCCCGTCAGGGTCTGTTCTTCATCCCCGCCGTGCTGCTGATGCCCCTGTGGCTGGATCAGCTGGGCGTACAGCTGGCCCAGTCGGTGGCGGACGTACTGTCCTTCGTCCTGACGCTGGTGATGATGCACCGGGTATTCCGCAATCTGAAGGCAGAGGAGCATGCCGCCATGCTGCTGCGGCACCATCGGGCCTCCGAGGAGCATTATTCTGTGGAAATCGCCCCGGAAATGCCGGAAACGCCCTGATACCCCCTTTACAGATGACGCTTTTCCGGATATAATAGTTTGGTTACTGAAATCTACGATATAAGGAGATCGACACATATGGCCGTTATCGAATACGATGATTATAAGCAGAAGCTGCTGGCGCTGGAGCCTACGCTGGGCGAGCTGGAAAAGGCGCTGGGCATCCCCAAGGCCCGCGAGGAGCTGTCCGCCCTCCAGAAGGAGACGGAGCAGGACGGTTTCTGGAACGATCTGGAGCGCAGCCAGAAGGTGAGCCAGCAGATCAAGCGTCTGGAAAACAAAATCAAGAAGCATGACCGTCTGGTCAGCGAGTGGGAGGACACCCTGACCCTGTGCGAGATGGCGCAGGAGGAGGACGACGCCTCTCAGCTGCCCGACGTGATCGACGGCTACGAAAAGCTCCAGAAGGAGATCAGCGAGCGCCGTCTGGCCGCGCTGCTCTCCGGCGAATACGACGCCAACAATGCCATTCTTACCTTCCACGCCGGTGCCGGCGGCACCGAGGCACAGGACTGGACGGAGATGCTGTACCGTATGTACACCCGCTGGGCCGAGCGCCACGGCTATACCTATCAGCTGATGGATTACGAAGCCGGTGAAGAAGCGGGCATCAAGTCCGCCACCATCCTCATCGAGGGTGAAAACGCCTACGGCTATTTGAAGAGCGAGAACGGCGTCCACCGTCTGGTGCGTGTCTCCCCCTTCGATGCCAACGCCCGCCGTCAGACCAGCTTTGCCGCGCTGGAGGTCATGCCTGAGCTAGCCGACGACAGCGAGATCGAAATTCGTCCCGAGGAGATCGAAATGCAGGCCTGCCGTTCCTCTGGCGCAGGCGGCCAGCACATCAACAAGACCTCCTCCGCCGTCCGTCTGACCCACCTGCCCACCGGCATCGTGGTGTTCTGCCAGACGGAGCGCAGCCAGTTCCAGAACCGCGACAACGCCATGAAGATGCTGAAGGCCAAGCTGGCAGAATTGAAACTCCAGCAGCATGCCGAGAAGATCAGCGACATCAAGGGCGTGCAGATGAAGATCGAGTGGGGCAGCCAGATCCGCTCCTATGTGTTCATGCCCTACACCCTGGCCAAGGACACCCGCACCGGCTACGAAATGGGCAACATTCAGGCGGTGATGGACGGCGATATCGACGGCTTCATCAACGCTTATCTGACCGCCGCCGCCAACGGCGAGCTGAAATAAAAGCAAGTATAAAAAAGTACGCTGTGCAAAGCACAGCGTACTTTTTTATACCCGATATACGTCCTTCTCCGTGACGATAAGGTCGAACCGCTTGTCGTGGGGCTCCATGGGCACCTGGTCCGACAGCAGCTTTTCCCGGCACAGCAGCGCTGCCGGACCGTGATAGCGGTCAAAGAACCGGTCATAGTAGCCGCCGCCCTGTCCCAACCGGTCGCCCCGCAGGTCGCAGGAGAGGCAGGGCGTCACCACGAAGCCGATGTCCTCCACTGTCAGCAGCGGACAGTCCGCCACCGGCTCCAAAATACCATACGCGCCCGGCGTCAGCTGATCCAGCAACGTTACATGGCACAGATCCATGCTGTGCGCCGCGCCGCACCGGGGCAGGCACAGCGTCTTGCCGCTGTCCAGCACGTCCCGCAGCAGCGCCGTGGTATCGATCTCCCGCTCCGTGCCCACAAAGGCGAACACCACCTGCGCCGCCCGGTACTCCGGCAGCTCCGTCACGCGACGGCAGATGGCCGCGGCGCTCTCGTCCCGATAGCTCTGGGGTAAAATGCGCTCCATGGTGCGCAGCTTCTTCCGCAGCGCCGCTTTCTGTTCCGCAACGGTCATCTCCCGTTCCTCCTTGGTGGAGCGCTCCGCCTTCTGGCGGCGGGCGATCTCCATCATCCGCTCATACATCTCGTCGCCCACGCACTTGCGGGCATATTGGCACCACTGCACGCAGCTGAGGGCGTCGTTATACGCCACAAAGCCGCATTTGTCGCAGGCCACCTGCGTATCGGTAGAGAATATCTCGATGGTGTTGCCGCACACGGGGCAGGTTTTCTCCCGTATGGTAGGCGTGCGGGGCTTTCCCTGACAGCCGTCCATAATCATGGTATCGTCCTCCTTGGTTCAGTAGAGCAGCCGCCGTCCCGGCTCGCCCGCCGGGAAGAAGTCTGTCTCCTTCACAGTATGCCCCTTTTCCAGCACCAGAAACTGCGTTTTCCACCGGCCGGCCACCAGATTTTCCAGCACCCGGTTGCTGCCGGTCACATAGTCCAGATCGCAGCGGATCAGGTCGGCGCACTGCTGCATCTCCGCCACGAAATCCTCGGCGTAGCAGTCGTACACGCCGGTGTCGATCATGTCGGCGTGGTGATAGCCCTCCATGAATCCGCCGAAGATGGAGGTGCCGATCTCCATACCGTACCGGCGGCAGATCTCATCCTTGAAGGCCGCCACCGAGTGTTCGCCCCGGTCGCAGTCCCGGAAATAGATATGGCCCTCCTGCTTGGCGTCGGCGTGCAGCGTGTCGTCGGTTTGCAGCATCATGGTAACGCAGTCGTCCATTTTCGGCAGCACCGTGCGGCAGGGCAGGGTCACGCCCTCCCACACGCCGCCGCAGCTGCACACGCAGGACAATACCGTGGTGATGCCCTCCGGCAGCTCCGCCATGGTGCGCAGCAGCGTCTCGTGCATCACCGCAGGCTCCTTGTGGTTCTCCCACGCCAGCTCCCGCACCGGAAAGTCCGTCCCTATCTTCTGCTGGGCCGCGTCCAGATGACGCCGCACCGAGGCGCAGCACAGGATCAGCGTATCGTTCTTGTCCAAAGGCACACGCCTCCTTACAAAATCCATAACCTCCGGCTGGGCCGGAGGTTATGGCGGTTATCTCTTACTTCGCCTTCCGCAGGAAGCCGAACCACATGACGAAGCCCACGAACAGGCCGCCCAGAATGTTGCCCAGCGTCACAGGGATCATATTCCCGGTGAAGTAGGTACCCCAAGTCAGGGCATCCAGATTCAGGTGGCACTCCGCCGCAGCCGCCGCGTAGGCGGGCACGGTCTTGGCGAACAGGCCCATGGTGCAGTAGGTCATGTCGGCAATGGAGTGGTTGAAGCCGCAGGTGACGAAGAACATCACCGGCGCCCACGCACCGATAAACCGGCCCATGGTGTCCTTGGCGCCCAGACTCAGCAGCACACCGATGGTCACCAGCACGTTGCACAGGAAGCCCATAAAGAAAGCGTTCTGGAAGGGCATGGTCATCTTGCCCAGCGCCACCTTCATGGCGTACACCGCCAGCGCGTTGTTTCCGGCGGACAGCCAACCGAACTTGGCGCACAGCACCGCCACCAGCAGCGAGCCGATGAAGTTGCCGATGTACACGAACAGCCAGTCCTTCAGCATGGCGGTGACGCGGACCTTCTTCTCCAGCACGCTGATGAAGATCAGCGTATTGCCGGTGAACAGCTCGGCACCGATCAGGATCACCATGCCAAGGCCGAAGGCGAACAGCAGTCCGGAGATGGCCCGGATGGTGCTGTTGTTGTCAAGGCCATAGCTGGCCATGTTGGTCACGCAGGAGGGGAAGGCGATCAGCATACCGGCCAGCACGCCCAGCAGCAGCATTTTGCTGACGGGCAGGCTGCTCTTTTTTACGCCAGCTTCGGCGTAGTTGGCCGCGATCTCAGCAGGAGCAAACAGATTCATTCTAAGCCCTCCTTACGCCAGTGTGCGCTCGGCGGCCTCCACCACATGACCGATCAGCACGGAGGTGGTCACAGCGCCCACACCGCCGGGCACGGGGGTGATGGCCTCGACGATAGGCTCCACCTCGGCAAACACGGCGTCGCCCGCCATACCGCCCTTGCCCTTGGAGGTCACCTTGTCGGGATCCCAGTTCATGGACACGTCGATGACGATCTGGCCGGGACGGACATAATCCTTGGTCAGGCTCTTCAGCACACCGGCAGCGGACACCAGAATATCAGCTTCCCGGGCCACAGCCTGCACGTCCTTGGTCTTGGTGTGGCACACGGTAACGGTGGCGTTCTTGCCCAGCAGCATCATAGCGGCGGGCTTGCCCACCACCAGAGAGCGGCCGATGACCACAGCCTTCTTGCCAGTGCAGTCGATGCCGTAGTAGTCCAGGATCTCCATGCAGGCCTGGGGGGTGCAGGGCGCGAAGCCCAGCTTCTTGCCCATGAACACACCGGCGTTGGACAGGTCAGTCATGGAGTCGATATCCTTGCAGGCGGCCAGATGGTTGCAGATCTCGTCCTGATCCGCCTTCAGGTGCTTGGGCAGGGGGCGGAACAGCAGGCAGCCGTGGATGCTGTCGTCGGCGTTGATGGCCTCGATCTGGGCGATCAGCGCCTCCTTGGTCACGTCCTCCGGCAGCAGAAACTTCACCACGTCCACGCCAATCAGCTCGGCACGGGAGGTAGCGCCCTTCTCATAGGACAGGTCGGAGGGGTTCTCGCCGCAGCGGACGATAGCCAGCTTCGGCGTCACGCCCTTTTCCTTCAGGGCCGCCACACGCTGCTGCAGCTTCTCGTTCATGGCGGCGGTGACTTCTTTACCCAGTAATTGCTTTGCCATATTCTTTTCCTCCCTTATTTGAAGAAACCGGCCTTGACGGTCTCAAAAATGCCGTCGGCCTTCTTGCCGTACACGTCCAGCATGGTCAGGCACTTGGCGTTCATCTCCTCCGCCACCTCACGATTCTGCAAGGTCTTGGTGTTGATGAACACGTTCAGGGACGCCGCCTGCAATGCCGCCTTCACGATGGTGGCGCCGCAGCCCGCGTCGGACACCGCCAGACGGGAGCCCTTCGCGGCGAACACCTCGATGGCGTCGATGGCCTCGCAGCACAGCTCCATGATGTGCATGGGCACCTTGCAGGCGGTGATGGTGGCCTCCTCCATGATACGGGGCCGGTCGGGGTCGTCCTTGGGGATGCCGTAGGCGTTGGCCAGCGGGATAAAGCCCTCGGCGTCGGCGGGCACCTGATCCAGCAGCTCGGTCTGGAGGGCATCGCACTTCTTCTGCAGGGCGATGATCTCCGCCTCCACGTCGGCGTACTTTTTCTTGCCCACGGTCAGGGAGCCGACCATGTTGCCCAGCGCCGTACCGATGGCGGCCACCAGCGCGGACGCGCCGCCGCCGCCGGGAGCAGGCTCGTTGGAAGCCAGAACCGTGACAAATTCACGGCAGGATTTGGTGGTATAATCCATAGTTTTCTCCTCGTTATGATCCGGTGAAAAATTTTCTCTCAAGGGGAAAAGCTCCGGCGGCTTGAAGCCGCCGGAGCTTTCTTGCATTTAAGTATCCGAAAATAGCCTTAATACGTCCTAAAAAGCCTCGCAGAGTTCGCATCCGCGCCGTGGAGCAAAGCGAAACAAGTGCCCTTGGGGTACAGATGCGAAACAATCCAATCATTTTTCGCCGCGACATGTGCGTGGCGAAAAATACTTCTCGGCCTGCAAGTGCCAAAGGCGCGCAGTCAGGCCGCAAGCCTTCTTGGCAGAAAAGTCGTCAGACTTTTCGCCAACAATTAAAACAGGCCGCTGACCTTGCCGGTCTCGGTGTCCACGTCGATGCGGCGATAGGCGGGGTTGGCCGCGGTGCCGGGCATCATGGAGATGGTACCGGCCATGGGGCACAGGAACTTGGCGCCGCCGTACTCCAGAATGTCGCGGACAGCCAGACGCCAGCCGGTGGGCACGCCCTTCTTGCTGGGATCGTCGGACAGGGACAGATGGGTCTTGACCATCATGGTGCAGTAATCGGCGTACTTGGGATCGCTCTCGAAGCGCTTGGCCTTCTCCACCGCCAGAGGCGCCCAATCCACACCGTCAGCGCCGTAGACCTCCTTGGCGATCAGCTCAACGCGCTGACGCAGAGGCATATCCAGATCGTACAGGAACTTGACGTTCACGGGCTCCTCGCAGGCCTCCACAACGGTCTTGGCCAGTTCGATGGCGCCCTCGCCGCCGAAGCGCCAATGGTTGGACTCGGCGCAGCGGATGCCGCGCTCCTGGCACAGCTTCTTCAGCAGGGCGATCTCGGCGTCGGTATCGGTATAGAAGCGGTTGATGCAGACCACGGGGTTAATGCCGGACTTCTTGATGGTGTTCACGTGGTGGAACAGGTTGCAGGTGCCCTTCTCCAGCAGTTCCAGATTCTCCTCGGTGTACTCCTTGGGCAGCGGTGCGCCGGGGGTGACCTTCGGGCCGCCGCCGTGCATCTTCAGGGCGCGGACGGTAGCCACCAGCACGGACACGTTGGGGGTCAGGCCGCTGAGGCGGGTCTTGACGTTCCAGAACTTCTCGAAGCCGATGTCGGCGGCGAAGCCGGACTCGGTAACATGATAGTCAAACAGCTTCAGAGCCAGACGGTCGGCGATGACGGAGGACTGGCCGATAGCGATGTTGGCGAAGGGGCCGGCGTGGACCAGAACGGGCTGGTGCTCCACGGAGTAGCACATGGTGGGGTTGATGGTGTTGCGCATCCAGGCGGTCATAGCGCCGGCAACCTCCAGATCCTCGCAGGTGACGGGCTCGCCGCTGCGGGAGTAAGCCACAACGATCTTGCCGATACGCTCACGCAGGTCCTTCAGGTCGCGGGCCACGGCCAGAATGGCCATCAGCTCGGAGCCGACGGCGATGCCGAACTTGGACTCCATCATGAAGCCGTCCAGACGGCCGCCGATGCCGATGATGATGTTGCGCAGGCCCTGTGCGCAGAAGTCCATGACCCAGCCCATCTCAATGCGCTTGGGGTCGATGTCCAGACGCTTCAAGCCCTTGGCGGCCAGCCACTCGTCGTTGTTGTTGCGCTCGTGCTGCATACGGGCGTTCAGGGCCACCATGGCCAGGTTGTGGGCGTTCATAATGTCGTTGATGTCGCCGGTCAGACCCAGAGAGAACTCGGTCATGGGCATCAGCAGGGCGTTGCCGCCGCCGGCAGCGGTACCCTTGACGTTCATGGTGGGGCCGCCGGAGGGCTGACGCAGTGCGCCGCCCACGTTCAGGCCCAGCTTGCCCAGACCCTCGATCAGGCCCAGAGACACGGTGGACTTACCCTCGCCAAAGGGGGTGGGGGTGATAGCGGTCACTTCGATGAACTTGCCGTCGGGCTTATCCTTCAGGCGGTTCATGACCTTGATAAAGTCGATCTTGGGGGTCTTGCCGTAGGGGATGATCTCCTCGGGCAGCAGGCCCAGCTTCTCGCGGAAATATTCCACAGGGGGGAGTGCCTTTTCCGCCTCTTCGGCGATCTGCCAATCCTTATAGATGGTAGGATCCAGCGTCACGTGGCCGTTGGCGTCAACATACTTGCCGTCTTTGAATTCGATTGCCATGGTAGTTCCTCCTTGTTATCCTCAGGTCGTCCCTGAAATAATATATCTTTCTACCGGCGTCCCTCAACGCCGGTAGATCACTGGGTGATCTGGGCGCTACGGCGCACCACCTCGGTGGCCTTGTCCCGCAGCATCTGCTGGCGGACAACGGTCAAAAAGCCGTTGTCGAAATAGGGCTTGAGATCCTCGGCGCTCATGTGGTTGTCGGCGCAGATGCGCTCAATGGCGGCGTTCATCTCCTCGTCGGTGACGGTCAGGTTCTCCAATTCAGCGATCTTCTCCACCGCCTTCTGGGTGCGGAAGGCCTCCAGCGCGTCGGGCCGCATATCCTCCCGCAGCTTCTTCTCGTCGCTGCCGGTGAACTGGCAGTAGGCCTCCAGCGTCAGGCCCTTCTGGGCCAGCTGGGCGGTCAGGGTCTCCATCTGGGCCTCCACCATGCGATCCAGCTCCTCGTCGGTAGGCTGCTCCTCCACGGTGGCGGCGGCCTGATGCATCAGCTGCCAGCGCAGCTCCTGCTCGGCCCGCTCGTTATAGTAGTCCTGCAGCGCCTTGCCCATGTTCTCCCGCATCTGCTCCATGGTGTCGCACTGACCGATCTCCTTGGCGAAGGTGTCGTCCAGCTGATAGCTGTCATGGGTGCGGATCTCGTGAACATGGCAGCGGAACTCAGCGGGCTTGCCCGCCAGCTCCGGGGCGTGATACTCGGTGGGGAACGTGACGGTAACGGTCACATCGTCGCCGATGTTGGCGCCCACCAGCTGCTCCTCAAAGCCGGGGATAAACATACCGCTGCCCAGGGTCAGGGTCTGCTTTTCGGCGGTGCCGCCGGGGAACTGGACGCCCTCGGAAAATCCGGCGTAGTCCAGCACCAGCTCGTCGCCCACTGCCGCAGCGCGGCCGGTGACAGGGATAATGCGGGGATTGGCCTGCAAAAGCCGCTGCAACTGGCGGTCGATATCCTCAGCTGTCGCCGTCACATGCTCCAGCTTGCCTTGCAGGTTCAGATAGGTAAAACTCATGCTCTTTTAATTCCTTTTCATCTCTTGTCGGATGGCGGAGATCAGAATATCTCCCGCCACCACGCGATCCTCCGCCGAAAAGCCGGAGGAAAAATTGTCGGAGTACAGGATCTGGCTGGAGGGCGGAAATTCCTCGTCCCCGGCGTAGATCATGATCTGCATCCGGTAGCCCCCCAGAAACGCGAAGCCATAGCCCGCGTCCCCGTGGGACAGCTTTTCTCCGCCCATCCGCTCACAGGCGGCGGCGAAGGCAGGCACCTGGGTGCCGAAGGTGAAGGCTGCCCGCGTCAGGCAGCGGCCCGTATAGGGCGTGATGTACAGCTCGCCCCAGGGCATCTCCCGGAAGGTCTTATAGCCCAGCGACAGCGCCGCCTGCTTCCCCTCCAGCAAATACCGCAGCAAGAAGGTCTGGCAGGGCAGGTTCGTCAGCGCGAAGGCATCCTCCCGCTCCGCCGTGATGGCGTATTCCGGCCATGCGATACGGTAGGTGCTGTTCAGCAGCTGTACCGTAAAGCAGCCGTCCTCAAAGGACACGCCGCAGCGCTTTGCCGCCTCCTGTGGGTCAAGCTTCTCAAAAAGTGCCAGATAGTGGGAAAACGGCACCTCTTCCTTATTGTTTTGTATTTCCATCGGTCACTCCTGTACGCTGGACGGGAACAGCTCCTTGTTGGTATGGGGCAGGAAGCAGGCCGCCACAAATTCCTCCATGTACTTCGGCTCGGTAGACAGCTCCAGATAGGTCATGTTGCCGGCCAGCTCGTGGACCTTCTCCTCCGCCGCGTTGGACAGCACCAGCGCGTAAGCGCCCGCCAGCGAGGAGTTGCCGATATACTGGAACAGCGCACGGTCCACATCCGGGAACATGCCGATACGCACGGCGTTCTCCATGTTGATGCCGCTGCCGATGCCGCCCGCCACATAGATGTGCTCCAGCACGGACACGTCCATGTCCAGAGAGGACAGCATGATATGGATGGCGGAGAAAATGGCGCCCTTGGCCCGGATGAAGCACTCGATATCCACCTCGGTAATGGCGATCTCGCGGCCGGTGTCGCTCTCGTTGCTGAAAGCCAGCACATAGCGGCCCATGCCGTGCTCGTCACGGAGGATACGGCGGTTCTCCCGCACAAAGTGTCCCTTGGCGGAGATGGCGGAGGTGCGGTACAGCTCGGCGATCACGTCGATGATGCCGCTGCCGCAGATGCCCACCGGCTTCTGACCGGCCTTGCCCACGATGGACAGAGTAGGCTCCAGCGTCTCCCGGTCGATGGTCACGGCCTCCACCGCGCCGTCAGTAGCGCGCATGCCGCAGGAGATGTCGCCGCCCTCGAAGGCAGGGCCTGCGGAGCAGGCGCAGGACATCATAAAGTCCCGGTTGCCGAACACGATCTCGCCGTTGGTGCCAAGGTCGATGAACAGGGAGAACTCGTCCTTGTCCCAGATGCGGCTGGTCAGCGTACCGGCGGTGATATCGCCGCCCACGTAGGAGCCGATATTGGGCGCCAGCACCACCTTCGCGTCGGGGTTGGCCACAAACCGGATGTCCCCGGCCTTCAGGCCGTCCCAGTGGAAGAAGGTGGGGATGTAGGGCTCCATACGGACGGGATCGGCGTCCACGCCCAGCAGCAGGTGGTTCATGGTGGTGTTGGAGGCCACGCAGCACCGCAGGATGCGGTCGGCGTCCACCTTGGCGCTGGCGCACAGCGCCCGCGTCAGGGGCTGGAGGGTCTCCTCCACGATGGCCTTCTGCAGGCGCTCCACGCCGCCCTTCCGGCCCTGCTCCACGATGCGGTTGATGACATCCGCGCCGTAGCGGATCTGGCCGTTGCCGCCGCTGCCCTTGGCCAGCAGCCTGCCGGTTTTCAGGTCGGTGATCACCGCCGAAACGGTGGTGGTGCCGATGTCTATGGCAAGGCCGCACATGGGCTGGGGCTCATTGGCGTTCCGCACGTCCATAGCTTGAAATACGCCATCTTTCAGCGTACCGGCCACGGCCACATGGAAGCCGCTTTCACGCAGCACCCGCGCCAGCTTATGTACCGTGGGATAGCTCAGGCACACCTTCTCGCAGCCCAGCGCCGCCTCCAGCGCCATGGTCAGCCGCTCGGTATCGGGCATGGTGTCCTCCAGCGTGGGCTTCTCCATGGTGACCTCCGTCTCCACGAAGTCGTTGCTGAAATCCACGCCCGCCGCCTTCAGATCCTCCTCCAGCCGGGTGAAGATGGCTACCTCCTCGCCGGTGGACAGATCGGCGGTCTTCATGCGGCTCTGATAGGCGGAAGCGATGTCCGGCACCATCACGGTCACGTCGGAGCTGACCTTGCTGGCACAGCTCAAGCGCCAACCGGCGGCGTAGTCCTCATCGGTGATGTGGCTGGTCTGCAAGCCCTCCACGGTGCCCTCCAGCAGCTTCACGCGGCACTTGCCGCAGGAGCCGTTGCCGGAGCAGGGCGCGTCGATGGCCACATTGGCGGCACGGGCCGTTTCCAGCAGCGTTTCGCCGGGCGCGGCGGTAGCCGTTACCGGCGTCGCGCCGTTTTCAAAGGTAAAGGTGACCTGATACATATCGTTCTCCTTTGGGTCGCGTTTTTCTGTGGGGGCGGCAGGTGCCGCCCCCACAGAGGGGATCAGTTACATCAGGGGCTCCATGCCCAGCACGGGATGATTCTTCTCCGTCAGGAAGTTCATCAGCTCGTCGCAGTCGGTGCAGATGGTCTCGTCAGCGATCATGTCGCTGAAGTTGTCGATGCCATACAGCTCCTTGGCGGTCTTGTTGAGACGCTCCGCGATGTCGTCCTTCAGCTCCTTGGGCATCCACACGATGCGCTCGATGCCGCCCTCGGCGTGGATGAACTTCTTGGAGGAGATGAAGTGGCGGCCATGGCCCATATAGCCGGGGGTCTGAACGCCGCCGCCGGTGCAGGAGGCCAGCTCGCCGAAGGTCATGCCCACGGGGGTGGTGCCGCTGTACTCGCGGTTCACCACGATGAAGCCGTTGGACATGGGCTCGATGCCGCAGATGCACTCGAAGCAGCCGCAGGAGGTCATGGGATCCTCCAGAATGGAGTACAGGGTGACGGACTCCACCGCGCCGTGAGTGGCGTTCTTCACGATCTCGTTGACGGACTCATAGGAGCCGGTGCGCTCGTCCAGACAGCCGGTCTTTTCGATGGGCTGGGACGGGCCGTTGGGGTTCAGCTCATAGGTGGCCTTGGCATCCAGCCAGGACACAGCGCCGCACAGGCCCAGACGCTCGGGGGTGACCACGCAGCAGTGGGCGGGGGCAAAGGACTGGCACAGGATGCAGGTATAGAACTGATCCACAGACTCGTCGGACATGGAGGCCAGACGGTCATCACGCATGTTGTAGCGGGGCATTGCCTGCTCATCCAGCAGCTTCTTGGTCTCGGCCGCGTCGGTGATCAGGGTGATCTGACACTTATCCACAACGGCGTCGAACTCGTCCATGATCATATGGTACAGCACCTCGCCGAAGTCCTTCATGCGCAGGCCCTTGTCAAAGGCGTCGTTGGACACGCGGACGCGCAGCAGGTTGCGCTGGCCGGTATGCATCACGCCCTCCATGTAGTTGAACCAGGCGTGGATCTTACGCTCGATAACAGACTCGAAATCGGGCTGCATCTTTTTGCCGTACACCTCGATAAAGGTGCCCATGGCATATTCCAGATCGCCGGAGTCGATGTCCGGGCCGATCAGCGTGATCTTGTGATCCTCCACCTCGTCGGCGCCCTTCGCCAGAACCAGCTCACAGGTGGGGTTCTTGGCGGACCAGAACTCGGCCTTCACGTCGGCCTTGCGGATGATCTCGCCCTCGAACGCGGCGGAGAACGCCACGGGGATGGGCAGATCCTTGGCCTTGATCTTGATGTTGCGCAGCTCCAGAGAGCGCTTCACGGTCTCGCTGTGATCCAGCACGGACTCCAGCGCGCCGGGCACCTGATTCTCGCCCAGGTCAATGTCCACCACCACGGGGAAGCCCAGCGCGATAGCGCCGGCACCGGCGGAGACCACCACGCTGTCGATGGCGCCGAAGGTGTTGACGAAGGCGGGAACGCGCTCCTTGGTATAGGCCAGCAGGCCGGGCAGGTCGCCGGGCTGCACGTTGCCGAAGATCAGCGCCGCGCGGATGGCCACGGTGACAACGTGGATAACGGCGGTCACGTCATGACCCAGAGGGATCACGCGGAACTCAAGGCCCATCTTCACGCCGCCCTCGGCGCACTGCTCGATGACGTCGCCCACCATGAAGGTCATAATGCCCTTGGACTGATAGTCCTTGACCACCTTCACGGCGTCCTCAGGGTTCTCGGCCTTGCCCAGCACCACGGCCACACCGGGGATATCGCCGGTGACCAGGGGCACGCCCAGAGAACGGATGATGGGATCGGGAACGAAGCCGATGCCGGGGACAGTGGCTTCTTCGTAGGCGTCCTTGGGCTCCACGAACTTCAGGCCCTCAATGATCTCAGCGCCCACGGCGGTGGCAAGGCCCGCGTTCAGCGCCTGCCCCAGATCCTCCTGATTGGTGATAAGGCTTTTCAGCACGCCCACACAGGCGGGCAGGTCGCCCAGCGTTTTCACCTTCACGCCGGTGGCGGCGTAAATGGTGGGGAAATAGTACGCGGTATCAGGGAATGCGATCTCCTTGTCTGCGCCGTATTTGGCGATCGCGTCGTTGACGGCACCATCCGTCAGGCCGGCCACGGCGTTGGAACCACCATAGATCAGGTCGGTCAATACGCTCATAATGTTGATCCTCCTCTATTAAAATTACAGAATATGCAACACTTTCTCCCTCCGTCCCAAGGCGGAGAGAGACGCCGGGGATGCAGCTTTTCCCGCCGCCGCGATGCGGCGGCGGGAAAAGAGGTGAATTTTTTACTCGTCCAGATAGCTGTCGGAATACAGAACGTGGTTCTTGAAGATGTCGCAGGACTTGATGGTCTCCATCAGGCGCAGGTCGTTGGGGTTGACGATAGCGGAGGTCAGGCCCTGCATCATGGCCATGGCCACCAGCGTAGAGTCCAGGATAGGACGGACAGCCTTGGGGGCGCCGTTGGAGTTGTTGGACAGGCCACCGGTGGACTTCAGACCCTCGTCGGCGAACATCTTGATGGCGTTCAGCACGTCCATCTGCTTATCCTGCATGCCCTTGACCACCAGGAACAGGGGGTCGAACCACAGGTCGGAAGCGTCCATGCCCAAGCTCAGGCCGCGCTCCAGCATGTGGTGGCAGTGCATCATGCGCTCCTCGTTATCCTTGGCGATACCGTCGGCGGAGCACAGGGCGATCACGATGGCGTCGTTGGCGGCGGCCAGATCGATGTTGGAGATACGGGAGCCGGCATCGGCGGAGTTGACGATGGGCTTGCCGTTGGTGCGGTTATAGACGTGGATACCGGCTTCGATGGCCTTCTTGTTGGCGGTATCGAGAGCCAGAGGCACGTTGTTGAAGTTCTCCTGCAGCAGCTTGACCGCCCAGGTCATCAGCTCGGGGCCGTTGGACTCGGCAGGGCCGATGTTGACATCCAGATAGGTGGCGCCGGCCTTGATCTGCTCGGCAGCACGCTTCAGGATGGGCTCGGGGTTCATGGTGTTCATGGCCTCGCGGATCACGGGGCTGATGCAGTGGATACGCTCACCGATGGTGACGAACTTGGGGGAGTTGGGGTCGCGCTGCTTGTAGGTGACGCCCATATCCACCACGTCGATCTTGGGGATGGACATGGAGATCTTCTCGAAGTCCAGAGGAGCGTCCGCATCCACGACCTTCTTCTCCTCGGCGGGCTTCTTGGAGGCGGCGACAGCCTCGGCGGCCTTGATGTACTCGCCGTCGCGCAGGTACTTCACCAGCTCCACAGCCTCGCGGGTGCCGACCACCACGTTCCAGTCAGGCAGCTTATCCTGAATGTCGCCCTTCATCACGGCGGCCTTGCCGGGGATGATGAGGGTGCAGTTGTTGATCTTACCGGCGATATCGTACTCGTCGAAGAACTTCTTGATGGAGCCGGAGGAGAACTTACCGGCGGCCCACGCGGTCAGCACGGACATACCGGACGCGTCGGTGATCAGCAGGTTGATGGGCACCTTGGAGCGCTCCAGCTCACCGGAGACGAGGAAGTAGGTCAGGGCGAAGTCCACGGTCAGGGCGCAGGGATCGTCGGGAGTAGCGCCGTTGATGGGATAGATGCCCGGCTCCACCTTCATGGGCTTCTGAGGATCGGTGAACACGTTCTGGCGCAGGCCGTACAGCGGCAGGGCCTCGGCATAGCGCATGGTCTCCATGACCACGATGGAGCCGTACTTCATGGTGAACAGGGATGCCAGCGCGGTCTCCATGTGCACGTCGCCGTGGCACAGCTTGGCCAGATTGACGATGGAGGGATAACCGAAGGTACGGTCACCGTCCTTCAGGGCGGTGCGGCGCACCAGCACGGCGTTGGCGAAGGTCTCCTTGATGGTGGCGCCGGTCACGTCGATGACCAGATTCTTGTTCTCCAGCTTCTCCAGCGCGGCCACGGTGTCGTGGATCTCGGCCAGATCGGCGCCCTTGACGCC
Organism: bacterium; assembly: GCA_963640475.1. Lineage (GTDB taxonomy): Bacteria > Bacillota > Clostridia > Oscillospirales > Oscillospiraceae > Vescimonas. Next base: position 71,402 of record CAVHYW010000001.1, read on the forward strand.
CAGCACCACACCAGCCTCCACGGCCAGTGCGCTCATGGCCTCGTAGTTATCCTTATTGGCGCCGTTCAGCAGAGGCTTGGTGTCGCCGATGGCAGCCAGCGCCAGCTTGGCGTTGTCCACGCTGTCGGTGTCGATGATGACGGCACGCTCGGCAGCGGCAGCCTTCTTGCACAGCTCGGCCAGACGGGCGCCGTCGCCGCCGTCGTGGACCAGCAGGAACTCCACATACTCACGCTCGCCGATACGCTCGTAATCCACGGCCTTCATCTCGGCCAGCTTGGCGTCCACAGCGGCGTCGTCCATGCAGGTGCACAGGGACACGGCAAAGCGGTTGCGGTTGACGAAGGTCTTTTCATGACGCATCATGACGGTCTCGCCGCCCAGCTTCATGCCGCCCACCTCGATGGCCTTCATGGGAGGCGCGGTCGCCTCGCTCAGCAGGGCGATGGCCTCGTCGGACATATAGGGACATTTCTCGATGGGCAGAGCGCCCTGAGCCACCTTCATGCAGAATGCCATACAGGTGGGAACGCCGCACTCCTTGCAGTTCTTCTTGGGAGACAGCTTGAAAATATCTAAACCTTTAACAGCCATTTTCTGGTTCCTCCTTTCCGCGTCAGACCAACTCGCCGATCATGGCGGCGATGGTGCGGATAGCTTCGGGGTGGCGCATGATGACGGCGTCGGAGCCGCTGGCCAGCACGGCGGCGGCGGTGACGATCTCCATCTCGATGCCGCGCTCTTCCTGAGAGCCCCACTCGGGCATGTCGGCCTCAGGCATAATGGATTCCTTCACGCCCCAGGTGTCGGCGGACACGGGGGTGATAATGGGCATCTGCAGCATGGCGTCGGACTGGCCCAGAGCGGCGTCCTTCACGCGGTCCAGCGTGGAAGCCACATACTCGAAGCCGTAACCGGCGGCAGCGGAGCCGATGTTCATGACGATGGACTGCGCGTTGACGCCCAGCTGGGTCATGACGGTGTTCAGCTGCTTGGCAAGGTTGATATCCACGGCGGACTCAGCGCCCACCTTCTGGCCGTAGGCCAGGCCTGCGCCTGCGCCGATGGCCTTGTAGTTCTCGTCACGGGCGGACAGCACCAGAATGTTCTTGCCGGCCAGCGCCTCGGCGATCTTGTTGAACAGCTCGGTATCCTTTTCGATATTCTTGCAGCCCATCACCACCAGCGGCATATCGGTGGCATCGGCCACGGACTTGGCCAGCTCTACGCACTCGTCAACGGACTTGTTCTCGCCGTTGGGGTCAGCACCCTCCAGATGCAGGCAGATGAAGGAAGCGCCCTCCATCCCGGCGGCACGCTTGGCCATGTCGGCCACAGTGGCGCAGCCTTCATAGAACTTCTGCTCGCCGGGCATGGTGCACATGGCCATGCCGGCATCGGTCAGCTCCACGCCGATCTTAGGCGCGTTGGCGATCTCACCGTCGAAGGTGTGGAAGGCCAGTACATTCTGGCCGCCGATGGTAACGGCCTTATCGCCAACGCCCAGCACCACTTCGTTGATGTGGGCGTTGTAGGTATGCTTCTTGGGAACGAAAGACATCTTGACAAATCCCCCTTGTAGATGTTTGTTGATCTCGGTTCTCTTTTTGCTCTTACAGCTTCAGTTCCTTGATGATCCCGGCCAGCGCCTGCTTTACCGGCGTGCTGTCGGGCACCTGGGAACTGGGTTTTCCTTCGCAGTCATAGGCGTAGACCGTATCGTCCTGGGGCAGTACGCCTGCCAGCTCCAGGTGGTATTTTTCGATCTCCTCCGCCACGCCGGGGTTCAGCTCCCCGTTGGGCGCGCGGTTGACGATCAGCTTCATGGTGCCGGGCTTCAGCTCCAGCTCCCGGATCATCTCAGCGAGACGGCCTGCCGCCTGAATACCGCGCCGCGAGCAGTCAGAGATCAGCAGCATGGTGTCCACATGGGGCAGCGTGCCGCGGCTGATATGCTCCAGCCCGGCCTCGTTGTCGATGACCATATATTTGTAGTTGCCGACGTACTTGTCGATCTGCGTTTTCAGCACGCCGTTGACAAAGCAGTAGCAGCCCTTGCCCTGAGTCCGTCCCATGACCAGCATGTCATAGTCGTCCTCCTCCACCAGCGCGGAGCTGAACTTCATCTCAGCGTAATCCGCCTTGGTCATACTGGGCGGCACGGTGCCGTTTTTCTCGGCCTGTGCCATCTCCTCGCGGATATCGCCCAGCGTGGTCTCGACCTCCACGCCCAGCACCTCGTTGAGGTTGGAATTGGCATCCGCATCCACCACCAGCAGCGGGCCCTTCCCCGCCTTGCACAGATAGTCGATGAGCATGCCGCAGGTGGTCGTTTTGCCGACGCCACCCTTACCTGCTACTGCAATGATATGTGTCTTTCCCATAGTTTGTATCATCCTTTTGCGGTGTCCGCGGGGAGGGTCTCTCCCCGCGGGACACAGGGGTTTTCAGTTTCTCAGATCAGGTCCAGCAGACCGGCAGCCTTGGCGATGTAGGCCACATCGTCGTACTTGTTCAGGGCATACAGGTGGATGCCGTCCACGCCGCAGGCGCGGTACTCGTCGATCTGGTTGATGGTGTACTCGATACCGGCAGCCTTGAAGGAAGCCTTCTTGCCCTCCACGTCGGCGTCGAAGCAGGCCTCGTCGCCCTTGGCGGTCTTGAGACCCACAGAGAATGGGTTGGGGAAGATCCAGTTCTTGGAGATGATCTCGCACAGGGCGCGGGGCATCACGCAGCCGTTGCGGCTGAGGGCCATGTTGATGGTGGCAGCCTGATCCAGAATGGGCATGATACCCACATCCACGGGCATGGTGATGCCGGCGGCGCGGATGGCGTCCAGCCAGTAGCGGAACTGGTCCATATCCCAGCACAGCTGAGTCATGATGTAGTCGGCGCCGTTGTCCTGCTTCTGCTTCAGGAAGGCGATGTCAGCCTCCAGAGAGCGGCAGGCGATGTGGCCCTCGGGAGAACCGGCCACGGCGATGGTGAACTTGTCACCGAACTCCTGACGGACGAACTTCACCAGCTCAGTGGCATAGTGCAGGTCGCCGCCGGTGCCTTCCCAGCCGAAGGGCAGGTCGCCGCGCAGAGCCAGCATATGATCGATGCCGTGGTCCAGATAGTTCTGCAGCTGCTCCTTGATGCCTTCCTTGGTGTTGCCGATGCAGGTAAAGTGAGTGACGGGGGTGCACTTGCCGTCCTTCTTGATCTTGTCCAGAACCTCCAGATTCTTGCCCACGTTGGAGCCGCCCGCGCCATAGGTGCAGGAGATGTAGTCAGGGTTCAGGGTATACAGTTTGTCCAGCACGCCATTTTCGCCGCACAGCTTCTCCATGCCGACGTCGGTCTTGGGGGGAAACACCTCAAAGGAAAATGCAGCTCTCTTGCTGAAAATGTCCTTCACGCTCATAAGTTACCTCCTTAGTATCCACATACAAAAGAATTTATCATGATCCCGATCAGGGGATTTAGATACAAGTTTACTGGCGCAAAATCTGACGATTTTGCTGCCAAAGGGAATTGCGGCCGGCTGCGCGCCTGCCACTCGTGCGTTGCAAATTTTGACGGATGCTACGGCGGCATAGCCGCCGAGATCGGCACTAAAAACATGCCCCCGGCATATTTTCTTAACGTGCCGACGTCAGAAAAATGATTTGATTTCTTCGCCGCCTCCGGGCGGCGAACTCTGCGAGGCTTTTCCTCCTCACAGCTCCGTGAACAGGAACTTCTGGAACATGCCCGCGCTCTCGGCAAAGATGGTGACCTCTCCTCTGGCGTTGGTCTCGGCGGTGATGTTCACCTCCGCGCCCTTGATCTCCCGCCGCACCCACTCCGCCGGGTCGCCGGTCTCCACCTCGAAGAAGAACACGTCCCGCATCTGGTTGTGCGCACAGCTGTTGGCGATCTCACGCACCACCTCATAGCGCTTCATTTCCGGCCTCCTGAAAAAAGAAAAAACGGCCCCCTTGCTCAAGACAACTATGTTCGCCTTTGCACCACAGGGCCGTGCGCACCGCGCTTTTGCCGGGGCAGTTACGGCGTTTTTCACCGCGTTCCTTTCCCCATTGTTATTTTTTCTACAATTAGAAATTATACTTGAAACCATGCGTTTTTGTCAACCTTTATTTCGTGCAAACCTCACAAAACGAATATTTCATTTTCCCTGACTTTCCGTTTCTCTACACGTTGTTGTTAAAATAGCCGTAATGCTATGTGAATTTTTTGACGAATTGACGAAAATAATTTTTTTACCTGTTTTTGCTTGTTTTTTCCTGCCATCCCTAGTATGATACAGGCAGTGTGCGCAGACCGGGACGCTTCTCCTGCTGCGGACACATCCCTTGCTGCAAGAGTAGAAGTGGCGCGTTAAGTGCCGGTCGGATGGGAGGTTGCCGCCGGACGAAGGAGCTTGCTCCGCGATGCCATCTTCGCATCCGCTGTTGCAGAGTACGGTCACGCCGTGCGCGGAACAACTGCATACCCTTTCCCCAACCTCCTCCCACTTTTTAGTTAGGAGGCCTTTTTTATGTCCAAAAATCCCCAGAAGTCCGGATGGAGCGTCCGCTCCATCGCCATCTGCGCCCTGCTGACGGCGCTGAGCGTCATCCTGGCCCGGCTGCTGATCCCCATGCCCAACGAGACCACCCGCTTCTCCATCGAAGCCGTCCCCATCTTCATCGCGGGCATGCTGTTCGGCCCGCTGCCCGGCGCGTTCACCGGCTTTGCCGCCGACTTCATCGGGTGTCTGTTCACCCCCTACGGCTACAACCCCATCTTCTGCGTGCCGCCCATCCTGTACGGCCTCAGCGCCGGACTGTTTCGCCCGTGGCTGACCCAGAAGGTCTCCCCCGTCCGCATCGCCGTGGCGTTTCTCCCAGCCATCGTGCTGGGTTCCATTCTCTATCAGAGCGGCTCGCTGGCCCTCATCTACGGCGGCGAGAGCAAGCTGGCCTACTTCGTGACGAAGCTGGCTACCCGCAGCGTACAGTTCGCCGTCACCGGCGTGCTGGATGTGCTGCTGGTGTGGGTGCTGTGCCGCTCCCGCGTATTCACCGCCGCCGGTGTGTGGCCCACCGCCGCCAAACCGGCACAGAAAGGAGTGTCAGGTCAATGACACTGGAAGAAGCTTTACATTACATACATGCCGTCTGCTGGAAGGGCAGTATCCCCGGCCTTGCGCGTATCAGCGCCCTGCTGGACAAGATGGGTCATCCGGAGCGGACGCTGAAGTTCGTCCACGTCACCGGCACCAACGGCAAGGGCTCCACCTGCGCCATGGTGGCCTCGGTGCTGCGGCAGGCCGGCTACCGCACCGGCCTGTACACCTCGCCTTATATTGTCCGCTTCAACGAGCGGATGCAGATCAACGGCGAGATGATCCCCGATGACGAGCTGTGTCAGATCACCGAGGAGATCAAGCCGCTGGCCGACAGCATCTTCGAGCAGCCCACCGAGTTTGAGATGGTCACCGCCATCGCCTTCGCGTGGTTTGCCCGCCGCAAGTGCGACATCGTGGTATGCGAGGTGGGCATGGGCGGCGAGTTTGATGCCACCAACGTCATCGGAGCGCCGGAGGCCGCCGTGCTGTGCAACATCGGCCCGGACCATACCGAGGTGCTGGGCGACACGCTGGAGAAGATCGCCGCCACCAAGAGCGGCATCATCAAGCCCGGCTGCGACACGGTGCTGTACCGCTCCACCGACGGCGTCGAGGCCGTGGTGGCCCAGCGCTGCCGCGAGGTCGGCGCTGCGCTCCACAAGGTGGATTTTGACCAGCTGCACCTGCACTCCCACTCGCTGGAGGGTCAGGTCTTTGATTTCGGTGGCCGTGAAGGGCTGCACCTGCCCTTGCTGGGCGAGCACCAGCTCCACAACGCCGCCGTGGCGCTGACCACGCTGGACGTGCTGCAAAAGCGTGGTTGGAAGATCACCGAGGACGATATCCGGCAGGGATTGTCCCACGTTACATGGCCCGGACGGTTCCAGATCATCCGCCGCGACCCGCTGTTTCTCATTGACGGCGGCCACAATCCCCAGTGTATTCAGGCGCTGGCGCAAAATATCACCGATTACCTGCCGGGCCGCCCCCTGACGGTGCTGACCGGCGTGCTGGGCGATAAGGATTACCACTGCATGTACCGCAGCGTGGCGGAGCACGCCACGGAGTTCATCACTGTCACGCCGGACAATCCCCGCGCCCTGACGGCACAGGAACTGGCGAAGTATCTGGCCAGCTTCGGCAAGCCGGTGACAGCCTGCGATACGGTGGCAGAGGGTGTCCGTCTGGCCATCGACCACGCCGGCAAGGACGGCACGGTGCTGTGCTACGGCTCGCTGTACCTGCTGGGCGACGTCATCAACACCGTCAACGAAACCGAATGACCCCAAAGCGGCAGGCTCCCTGCCGCTTTGGTTTTACAAGGAGACTCCCCATGTTTGCTGACTTACATATCCACATGCTGCTGTCCGGCGCGGACTGGAAGGTCGCCATCGCCGGGCATCAACCCTTGCCGGACGATGCCCTGATCCGCCGCCGTCTGGCCGCCTATCAGGCGGCGGGCATCACCTACCTCCGGGATGGCGGCGATCGGTTTGGCGTCTGTCTGCGGGCCAGAGAACTGGCCCCGGAGTACGGCATCACCTACCGCGCACCGGCGTTCCCCATCTACAAGAAGGGTCACTACGGCAGCTTCATCGGTCGAGGATGGTCGGACTTTGCGGAATACCGCACCTTGCTGGCAGAAGCAAAGGCCGCGGGTGCAGACTTCATCAAGCTGATGGTTTCGGGCCTGATGGATTTCTCCGTCTACGGACGGCTGACAGAGGAGCCACTGACGGGTGAAGAGATGCACGACTTGATCGCCGCCGCCCACAACATGGGATACGCCGTCATGGCCCACTGCAACGGGGCAGAAGCGGTAAAAAACGCCGTACTGGCGGGCGTTGACAGTATCGAGCACGGGGCGTATCTGGATGGCGAAGCCTGCCACGCACTGGCGGAAAGTCCTACGGTCTGGGTGCCCACCCTGTCCGCCATCGGCAACCTGATCGGCAGCGGGCGGTTTCCGGACGAGGTGGTGGAGCGTATCCTCCGGTCAGCGCAGGAAAATGTCCGTAAAGTGGCAGACTTGGGCGGTCATATCGGTTTGGGCTGCGACGCGGGCGCGTTCCGGGTGCCCCATGTGGAAGGCACCCGCAGTGAGGAGAAATGGCTGCGTCAGACGCTGGGTGAAAGCACAGACGCCGTTCTCTCGGCGGCAGAGGAGCGAGTCAGGTCTATATTCTGAGCACAAAAAGAAGAGCCGGGCAAAGCCCAGCCCTTCTTTTTTGCGTTTTCGGAAAACTTCCCTTACATGAGGGGCTCCATCTCCAGAACGGGATGGCCCACCTCGGTCAGGAAGCCATACAGCTCCTCCATGTCGGTGGTGACGGTCTCGTCAGCGATCATGCTGGTGAAGTTGTCGATGCCGTACAGCTCCTTGGCGGTGGCGTTGATACGATCCGCCATCTGATCCTTCAGCTCCTTGGGCAGCCACACGATGCGGCCCATGCCGCCCTCGGCGGCCAGGAACTTCTTGGAAGCGATGAACTGCTTGCCGTGGCCCATGAAGCCGGGGGTCTGAACGCCGCCGCCGGTCATGGAGGCCATCTCGGAGAAGCTCATACCCAGGGGGGTCATGCCCACATGCTCACGGTTGGTGATGACCACGCCGTTGGACATGGGCTCGATGCCGCAGATGCACTCGAAGCAGCCGCAGGAGGTCATGGGATCCTCCAGAATGGAGTACAGAGTCACGCGCTCCAGCGCACCGTGAGAGTACTTGCTGACGGCCTCGTTGACGTCCTCGTAGGCGCCCAGACGCTCGTCCAGGCAGCGATCCTTGGGGACGATCTGGCAGGGGCCGTTGGGATCCAGCTCATTGGTGGCCTTGGCATCCAGCCAAGACACGGCGCCGCACAGGCCCAGACGCTCGGGGGTAACGATGCAGACGTGGCTGGGAGAGAAGGCCTGACACAGGATGCAGGTGTAGAACTTATCCACGGACTCGTCGGTCATGGACTTCAGGCGGGCGTCACGGGCCACGAACGCCTCGTTGGCCTTGGCGCGAATCTCCTTGCAGCCCTCGGGACGGGTGCAGATGCGGACCTGACACTTGTCCACCACGGTCTCGTACTCGCCCTTGACCTTGGCATACAGCACCTCGCCCAGATGACGGGCGCGGAAGCCGGCCTCGAAGGCGGACTTGGACACGCGGATGCGGATCATGTCGCGCTGGCCGGTGTGCATGACGCCCTCGATGCAGTTGAGGAAGTTGTGGAACTTGCGCTCGACAACCGGCTCGAAGTCGGTCTGCCAAGACTTACCGGCCACCTCCAGCGTGATGGTCAGGCAGATCTTGGAGCCGGGCTCAAACTCGTCGAAGTCGGGGCCGTCCAGAATGATGGCGTGATCCTCGATATTCTGGGCCTCCTCGGTGCGGCAGAACTCGCAGCAGTCCACGCGGGAGCCGTCGATCTCGATCTGGGTGTCGTTCTTGCGGATGATCTCACCCTCGAAGGCGTTGGAGAAGGCCACGGGGATGTCGATGTTGGTGACCTTGATCTTGATATCGCGGGCCTCCAGAGAGGTCTCGATCCAGTCCTGCGTATTCTCATTGATGATGAGGGACTTGGGAACGGCCCACATGTCATCGGTATCGTTGGTGATGACGGGGAAGCCCAGCTGGATGGCGCCGGCGCCGCAGGCCACGGTGATGTCGGGCACGGGAGCGTAGGCGTTGACGAACGCGAAGATGCGGTGGAAGGAGTAGTCGATATGGCCGTCATAATCGCCGGGCTGGACAGCGCCGAAGATGAAGGCGGCGCGGACAACCAGAGAGATGATGTGGCCCACGGACCAGATGTCCCCGCCCACGGGGACGACGCGGACGTCGAAGTTCATGGTCATGCCGCACTCGATCAGCTGGTCAATGATGCCGCCGATCAGGAACACGAAGATACCGCGGGACTGATAGCCCTTGACGGTCTCCAGCGCCTCCTCCTTGGTGGGAGCGGGGCCGATCATGACCACGAAGCCGGGGATGTCGCGGGTAACCAGCGGCACGCCCAAGGTACGCACCTCGGCATCGGTGAAGTGGCCGTGGTAGTTGGTGCCGGCATAGGGGTCGGGGTCACGGGCATACTTGCAGGCCTCGATCATCTCGGCGGCGATGGCGGTGCCAACACCGGAGGTGAAGATGTCCTTGGTCTTATACTCGCGGGTCATCATGGCCTTCACGTCGGCCAGCGTGTCGCGCAGCTCGCCCAGCGTGGTGACCTTCTTGCCCAGATAGGCGTAAATGCAGGACAGGTAGTATGCCGTGTCCGGCATCTTCATAGGTGCGGACTCGCCCAGCTCGGCGACGACGGCGTTGATCTCTGCCTCCGCCTTGGCAAACATCTCGTCGGAGCCTCTGAATACTCTGTCAAATAATCCCATTGATCTATTTCATCCTTTCAAAAATTCAAGTCTCGTCGATGCGCGCCTTGATGGCCCGGATCTCCTCCACGGCCCTGGGGCTGACATCGTAAGGGGAAAGGCCGCGCCGGTCGGCGTCGATGACCTCGGCATCGTAGCTGATAAAGCCCAGCAGATTCTCCTCGGGGATGCGGGAGCGGACAAATTCACGGTCCGCGTCGTCCCGGATCTTGTTGGCCACCACGTCCACCTTGGTGACGCCAAGGTCGGCGGCCAGCTGCTTCACCTTTTCATAGGTCTGCACGCTTCTGGCGCCCGGCTCAATGACCACGATGAAGCGATCCATGCATCCGGCGGTGCCGCGGCCCAGATGCTCCAGGCCTGCCTCCATGTCCATGATGACCACGTCGTCCTTGCGGAACACCAGCGCGGAGAGAATGGACTTGAGCATCACATGCTCGGGGCAGACGCAGCCGCCGCCGCCGGTCTCCACCGTGCCCATCACCAGCAGCTTGACGCCGTTGATATCACGGGCGAACTTATCGGGAATATCGCTGACCTGCGGGTTCAGCTTGAAGAATTTATTGGTGTAGGTGGCGCCGGTGCGCTCCTCAACCAGCTGACGCATTTTGGAAATGGGGGTGATGGAATTGACCTCCTCCTCCGTCAGACCCAGCGCCAATCCCAGATTGGCGTCCGGATCCACGTCGGCGGCCAGCACGGTACGGCCCTCGTTGGCGTACAGGCGGGCCAGCGTGGAGGAGAGCGTCGTTTTGCCCACGCCGCCCTTTCCGGTAATGGCTACTTTCATTGGTTCGACCTTTCCTCAGTCAAGATACGGCTCTTATCAGATGCCCAGCGCGGCGCGCTTGGCCTCGATACCGGCGATCATCTTGTCGCCCAGACTCTCGATATCGGTGTCCACGATGAAGCGGGCTTCCACCCAGTCCTTCACGCCGTGCTCACCCTGCAGCAGCTCCACCACCTCGCTGGAGCCCTTGGTGTAGGGATCCACGCCCAGATAGGTGTCGATACCGGTGGCGACCACGTAGTTGCCGATGGAGACGGCTTTCTCGCTCATCCACTCGGGTGCGCAGCCGCACAGGGGGATCTGGGAGATGTTGATGCCCCAGTCCTTGGCGATGTCGGAGGCCAGCAGCATCATGCGGGAGATATCCACGCAGGAGCCCATGTGCAGCACGGGGGGAATGCCCACCAGCTCGCACACGCGCTTGAGGCCCTCGCCGCAGTATTCCTTGGCGTCAGGATCCATCAGGCCGGCCTTGGCGGCAGCCTGAGCGGAGCAGCCGGACAGAATGACGATGATGTCGTTCTTCAGCAGCTTCTTCATCAGCTCGATATGAGCGGTGTCGGGACGGACCTTGGGGTTATTGCAGCCCACCATGGCCACGGCACCCCGCAGCACACCGGCCTTCACGCAGTCGATCAGGGGCTTGGTGGTGCCGTATGTATCCACATGGGAGTTGCACACGCCGTCCAGCTCCTTCTTGATGGCCTCCAGAGAGTAGCCCACGCGGGCCTTGGTCTTCAGGTCGGGGATGTTGACCAGTTCGGGACGGCGGTTCTTGAAGTTCTCGATGGCGGTCTTGACGATATTCTTGGCGTTCTCACCGGCGCTCTCGGCATGGAACTCGATGAAATCGGAGTCGGGGATGCGGGCGATGGGAGAGGTGGTGATAAACTTGGTGTGGAAGCACTTGCTCAGGGGGCCCAGTGCGGGGAAGATGCACTGCACGTCCACCACGATGGCCTCGCAGGCGCCGGTCAGCACCACGTTCTCCTGACTCAGGAAGTTACCGGCCATGGGGATGCCGTGACGCATGGTGACCTCGTTGCTGGTGCAGCACACACCGGCCACGGTGATGCCCTTGGCGCCGTTTTCCTTGGCGTAGGCGATCATCTCGGGGTCGTTGGCATAGAACACGATCATCTCGGACAGGGAGGGATCGTGGCCGTGAACGATGATATTGACGTTGTCCTTCTCCATCACGCCGATGTTGGCGGTGGTGTTGATGGGCTTGGGGGTGCCGAACATAACGTCGGAGAACTCGGTGCCCATCATGGAGCCGCCCCAGCCGTCGGACAGACCGGCGCGCAGGGACTGACGGATCAGCGCCTCAGGCAGAGAGGAACAGCCCATATGGGTCATATGCAGAGACTGGGACACCTCGCGGTCGATGGCGCGGGGCTCGATACCGGCCTTGTTCCACAGCTCCTGGGTATGCTCGGGGGCGCGCTTGAGGAAGCGCTGCACGCCGAAGGGCTTGCCGTATTCCAGCAGGCCGATCTCGGCCATCTCGTGGGCCAGATCATAAATGTCCTTGCCTTCGGTCTCCACGCCCCATTCCTTGGCGATACGGATCAGCTTGTCAGGATCCTTGACCTGATAGTTGCCGCCCTCGCGGGTCTGGTACAGGGTGTGCATGATCTCACGACCGTGGTCGGAGTGGGTGGCGGAGCCACCGGCGGTGAAGCGCAGATAGTTTCTGCCGACGATGCCGTGAACATCGCAGCCGCAGATGCCGCGGGGTGCCTTAGGGGTGATGCGGCAGGGGCCCATGGAGCAGATACGACAGCAGGTGCCTGCTTCGCCGAAGCCGCAGTGAGGGGTCTGGTTCTTTGCGCGCTGTTGCCAGAAATCCGCGCCGACCTTGACGCCGTTTTCCAGCAGCATGGCCGTGGCGGCTTCCATCTGTTCCACCGTGATTAAACGATCCCAATCTTTCAAAGCGTAATCCTCCTAATGGTTTTTTCGCCGGTCACCGCAGCGCGGCGTCCAGCCTGCTTGTATTCTGAAATGTATTGCTTTTCCGATGACGGTTCCTCCCACCTTCATCATTGACATTACTTTAACAAAGTATCGGTCGGTTGTCAACAACAGATACGGAAATTCCCAAACTATTTTAGAAAAGTTTCACGCTTTTTGTTCAAAGAATCGTTTACAATTTTTTCTGTCCGCGGCGCGCTGTCAATTGTCCCAGCAGGGCGGTTTTCGGCAGAAGAAAATGACAGAGGCCCCCGAAAAAGCCTCTGTCATTTTTATGTTTTGCACCGCCGGAATCACTCGTTGCCGGGGAAGCTGGCGATGGTGGCGAAGCCCGAACTTCCCCGGCGCATCTTCGTCACTCCAGACGCGGGGCATCTCTTGATTTCTCTGCACCCCTATCGTTTCGTAGTGCTTAAAGCGTTTTCAGATACTTTGGAGGGACATGTTTCGTAAGCCAGACCCCATTCTCCGCGCAGTAGAACCGGAAGCCGTCCTCAGCCATCTGACCGCTTTGTACAACAAATACGGTTGGCGTACCATGACGGACACCAACTGTCTTTGCTGTTTCAATGTCTTTTGACAAGTGCACATAAAGCCGTGACTTTGGCACAAGGCCATTTTCCAGGATGCTGTCCCTGTACTTTTCGCCTGTTCCGTGGTATAGGAGTTCAGGGGGCTTACACTCGGAAAGCTCAACATCGACCGGGATGGAGTGCCCCTGATTTGCGCGGATCTTTGTCTTATCGCCATTAAACGAATAACGCTGCTTGTCGTCAGTACGAACGATCTCCTCAAGCTGCTCCATTGTTAACGGATGACGATCTGCCATCCCGCGAAGGAGCTCCGCAGCATTTGCCCAGCCATGCCCATCTAATGTAATTCCGGCGGTCTCCGGTTTGTGACGAAGCACCAAACTCAAGAATCTGCTCGCCCTTAACAGAGGATCATCCGATTGCTTGAGCTTGATCTCAATTCCGACCACCCCATACCGGGCCTGCTCCTCAATGCTGTAATACTGCTCCATATCTTTCGGGCTGGCAGCTTCAATTGTTTCCTCCGTATAACCGCACTTCAAAAGAGGAATCGCCGCATAGAGTGCGGCAAAGTCTTTAAAGAGATGCAGCCTTGTTACACGCACCACAAAAGGTGCTTCATTTCCCTCAAGGCAGCTGAACTCGATCTCGTCACCGGCATGGATCTTTTGCCGTTTTTCATCGTACAGCCGCAGCTCAAAGGTCTTCTGACCCGATCGGATCATATGGAAGGGCTGCGGACGCAGCTTCATGGTATGTCGCATAATATACCTCCTTTACAGAAACAGGCATTTTAAAACCACCGCTTGCAACAAGCCTATTCGCGGTAATATGCTTTTCCCTGTATTCGTGTTATCTCTGAATACGTGGAGAAGCAAAAATCCTCCGAAGCCTGCGGATCGGTATAAACATCGCACTGTCTTTCATTGTGACAGCTTAATCCCTTGTTTCCCATGTGATTTGTCGATGCCTTTATCATTTGAAAATCAGTATATCAGAAAAAAGCAGTCAAAACAACACTGTGTCATTTTCATACGCAAATCATATCTGCATCGCAGGTGCCCCTGTATTTTAGCCGTAGCATAAATAAGCAAGTCCCCGACCGCTTCATAGAAAGCAGTCGGGGACTTGTATGGACTTATTCGTTGCCGGGGAAGCTGGGGATGGTGGCGAAGCCCTTGGCCAGATCCTCGTCGGTGGGGATATAGTCGCCCATCTCGCCGTCGTTGAACTTGTTGTAGGCCACCATATCGAAGTAGCCGGTACCGGTCAGGCCGAAGACGATGGTCTTTTCCTCACCGGTCTCGCGGCACTTGACAGCCTCGTCGATGGCAACGCGGATGGCGTGGCTGGACTCGGGAGCGGGCAGGATGCCCTCGCAGCGGGCGAAGTACTCCGCCGCTTCAAAGACGCTGGTCTGCTCCACGCTGCGGGCCTCCAGATATCCGTCGTGGTACAGCTGGGAGACGATGCCGCTCATGCCGTGATAGCGCAGGCCGCCGGCGTGGTTGGGGGAGGGAATGAAGCCGTTGCCCAGCGTATACATCTTGGCCATGGGGCAGATCATGCCGGTGTCGCAGAAGTCATACTTGAACACGCCGCGGGTCAGGCTGGGGCAGGACGCAGGCTCGACAGCAATGATCTTGTAGTCGGCCTCGCCGCGGAGCATCTGGCCCACGAAGGGGGAGATCAGGCCGCCCAGATTGGAGCCGCCGCCGGCGCAGCCGATGATGATGTCGGGCTTGATGCCGTACTTCTCCAGCGCGGTCTGGGTCTCAAGACCGATGACGGACTGGTGCAGCAGCACCTGATTCAGCACGCTGCCCAGCACATAGCGGTAGCCCTCGTTGGTGGTAGCGACCTCCACGGCCTCGCTGATGGCGCAGCCCAGAGAGCCGCTGGTGCCGGGGAACTCGGCCAGGATCTTGCGGCCCACCTCGGTGGTGTCAGAGGGAGAGGGGGTAACATTGGCGCCGTAGGTACGCATGACCTCGCGGCGGAAGGGCTTCTGCTCATAGGAGCACTTCACCATGAACACGCGGCAGTCCAGTCCCAGATAGGCGCAGGCCATGCTGAGAGCCGTGCCCCACTGACCGGCGCCGGTCTCGGTGGTGACGCCCTTCAGGCCCTGCTGCTTGGCGTAGTAGGCCTGTGCGATGGCGGAGTTCAGCTTGTGGCTGCCGGAGGTATTGTTGCCCTCGAACTTATAGTAGATCTTGGCAGGGGTCTGGAGCTTCTCCTCCAGGCAGTAGGCACGCACCAGCGGAGAGGGACGGTACATCTTATAGAAGTTGCGGATATCCTCGGGGATCTCGAAGTAGGCTGTGGTGTCGTCCATTTCCTGCTTCACCAGCTCGGCGCAGAACACGCCGCCCAGCTCCTCAGCGGTCATGGGCTTCAGCGTACCGGGGTTCAGCAGGGGCGCGGGCTTGTTGGTCATGTCCGCGCGAACGTTGTACCAATATTTGGGCATTTCATCCTCAGTGAGGTAAATCTTGTAAGGGATATTTCTGTCTTTGAGTTCTTTCATGATATTTCTCCTTTTTAAATATGTGTAAATTTATATATTTCTGCTTACGCGAAATAGTCGATCTTCATGGCGTGCTTGACCTTATCCAGCGTCTTGGCGGCTTCGGCCTGTGCGGCATAGCTGCCCTTGCGCAGAATTTCCATGACGGCGGCGGGGTCTTTCGCCAGCTCCTGACGGCGGGTGCGGATGGGCTCCAGCGTCTCCTGCAGGACGTTGTTCAGGAACTTCTTCACCTTCACGTCGCCCAAGCCGCCCCGCTCATAATGGGCTTTCAGTTCGGCCAGATTGGCGTACTCCGGCAGGTAGCGGGCAAAGTGCTCGTCGGTGCAGAAGGCATCCAGATACAGGAACACGGGGTTATCCTTGGTGTTGCCGGGGTCGGACACCTGCAAATGGTTGGGGTCGGTATACATACCCATGATCTTGGTGCGGACGTCGTCGGGATCGTCGGCCAGATAGATGCAGTTGCCGAGGGATTTGCTCATCTTGGCCTTGCCGTCGGTGCCAGGAAGACGGAGGCACGCCTCGTTGTCCGGCAGCAGGGCGGAAGGCTCCACCAGCGTCTCGCCGTACAGCTCGTTGAAGCGGCGGACGATCTCGCGGGCCTGCTCCAGCATGGGCAGCTGATCCTCGCCCACAGGAACGGTGTCGGCCATAAAGGCGGTGATGTCCGCCGTCTGGCTGACGGGGTAGGTCAGGAAGCCCATGGGGATGCTGTGGTTGAAGCCCCGCAGTTGGATCTCCGCCTTGACGGTGGGGTTCCGCTCCAGACGGGCCAGCGTCACCAGATTCATGTAGTAGAAGGTCAGCTCCGTCAGCTCGCTGACGTGGGACTGCACCAGAATGGTGGATTTCTCCGGGTCGATGCCGCAGGACAGGTAATCCAGCGCCACCTCAAGGATGTTGTCCCGCACCTTCTGGGGATGGTCGAAGTTATCGGTCAGCGCCTGTGCGTCGGCGATCATGAAGAACAGCTTTTCAAACCTGCCGCTGTTTTGCAGCGTGACGCGGTTGCGGAGAGAGCCGACAAAATGGCCCACATGAAGCCGCCCGGTAGGACGGTCGCCTGTCAGAATGATCTTTCCCATGATCGTTTCTCCTTTTGTATGTGAAAAATGTTTTGATAAAATAAAAAATCCTGTCTCATGAAATCATTCATGAGACAGGATGTAAAAACATTTCCTGCGGTACCACCCACATTGACGTAATAACGTCCACTCTGCACGCACCATCATGCGCTCCGCCGGGGTAACGGCCGCGGATGCCGTCGGGTATTACTGGCCGTTTCCGGTGTTCTCCCCGCCCTCGTAAGTCCATTCACCGTACATTCCGCTGCCCCGCTCCCACCAACTACGCGGCTCTCTGAAAGGTTCCTGTACGGATACTCCTCTTACTCAATGGTTTGTTCTTTTGATTATGGACGTACTTTAGCACTTTCAAATCAGGTTGTCAAGTGTTTTTTCAGTAAAGCCGCTGTTTTTTTGCAATGACCTCGCCGTCCACCTCGATGGTCTGGCTGCCCAGCGCCGACATGCTGGTGGCCACGGTATGGCCGTCCACCTGCGCGGAGATGGTATAGGCCGACTCCATGACGCCCTCCTGCCGGGCATAGACCCAGCCGTCCACCACCAGCTCCGTCAGGCCGTAGCTGCGGCGGGCCTCGATCTCATGGGCGCCGTAGGTGGCGGACACCAGCACGCGGGATTTGCCCTCCGCCGGTGTGCCGATGGGCAGGGTATCCGGCTGACCGGTGGGCTGCTGGGAGGCATCGTAGAACCGGTTCTCCTGCCCTGCCAGACGGCGGGGCTTGTAGTCCGGGTTGTCCTCCTGCTCCAGCGCCCGCGGGCCGCTGATGACGCCAAGGACCAGATACACCAGCACCCAGACATGGAAGGCGATATCCAGCAGCAGAGACGGCTCGAAAAACGGAAGATATTCCACCAGCAGAAAGATCGTATCCAGACTGAACAGCACCAGTGCCGCGATCATCCACCCTCTCCGCTTTTTGGAGAAGATCCAGCACAGCAGATAGGGCACCAGCACCAGCACCGCCAGACCGCCGCCGGCCACCAGATAGATCTTGTCGCCCAACGCCTCATAGTAGGCCTGACCGTATATGGCAAGCACATAGGACAATGTGTTGGAAAACAAATAGTACCGGTCGCTGCCGTACAGGCCCAGCCCCACATTGCACAGCGTGAAGACCAACATGACGATCAGGTTTATCCGGGCTGTGTTATAGCGTTTTACCTCTTTCATGGTCATATCCTCCCGTAAATTTCTCTCTTTCCCCGTTTTTTATAATGCTCTCATGAACTCCGGCTTCAGTCCCACGCCGGAAAGCCCTGTCTGCACCTTGTCCAGCAGCGCCTGCCGGTCACGGTTCAGCGTCCCCTTCAGCGTCAGATAGTTGCTGGCGTGATTCATGCGGAACACGCTGCCCTCGGAGTCGATGTGCTGCAAAAACAGCTCCGTCTCCTTCAGCACCTCCACGGGGCTGAGCAGGGTGAATTCGCCGTCCCGCACCCACCGCTCCAGCGGCGTGCCGTGCTCCACCATCAGCGTCAGCAGGCCGATGTACTCCGGCTTCATGGCGCTGAGGGCCTCCGCCGTGCCGATGGCGTGCTCCCGCCACAGCGCCACGCTGCCAAGGCCGGAGATGGCCGTCACCGACAGCGCCATACCGCAGCGGCGGGCCTTCTGCCCCGCCGCCACGATGGCGGCGGCACTGTGCCCCTTGCTCATCCGCTCCAGCACCGCGTCGCAGCCGGATTCCAGCCCCATGTACACCATCTGCAAGCCCCTCTGCCGCAGAAGCCGCAGGTCGTCCTCCGACTTCACCTGTAAGCTGGTGGGCGAGGCGTAGCAGGTCACCCGCTCACACTCCGGAAACAGGCCGTAGATCAGGCCCAGTATCTGCACCAGATCGTCGGTTTTCCGCATCAGCGCGTCGCCGTCCGCCAGAAACACACGCTCCACCCGGCGGTACAGCTGGCGTGCCGTCTCGAAATCCTCCCAGATCTCCTGCATGGGCCGCAGGGCAAAATGCTTGTCGTCGTACATATCACAGAAGGCGCAGCGGTTATGGCTGCACCCGTAGGTCACCTGCACGATCAGGCTGTACGCCTCGGAGGGCGGGCGGTACACCTTTCCCTTATATCGCATACACATCACTCCTTTGCCGTTATTATGCCATACATTCTGCCATTTGAAAAGCATATTTTTCTCCGGCGGCACATAGGCTGTGGCATATCAACAAACGAGGTGGACATCATATGGACAACAACTTCAACCGCGTGCAGCTGTGCGGCACGGTGGACAGCGTCCCGGAGCTGAGCCACGTCAACCACGGGGTATCCTTCTACAAATTCACGCTGGCGGTGGAGCGGCTCAGCGGCCTTGCGGACAAGCTGACGGTGATCGTCTCCGCGCCGCAGCTGGAGATCGCCGCGGTTCAGGAGGGCGACACAGTAACGGTGCGGGGCCAGCTGCGCTCCTTCAACAACAAAAGCGGTCAGGGCAGCCGTCTGGTGATCTCCGTATTTGCCCATGTGCTGGAAAAGGGCGGGGACGCGCCCTTCAACGTGATCCAGCTGTCGGGCGTGCTGTGCAAGCCGCCGGTACTGAGGCGGACGCCCTTGGGCCGGGAGATCAGCGACATCATTCTGGCGGTGAACCGCCGCTACGGCCGGGCGGATTATCTCCCCTGCATCGCATGGGGCGCGGTGGCCCAGCAGGTGGCGTCCATGACCACCGGCGACCGCCTGACCATCGAGGGCCGGGTGCAGAGCCGTACATACACCAAGGTGGAGAACGGCGTCTCCACCGAGCGCACCGCCTATGAGGTGTCCATCATGCGGCCCGCCCTGCTGGAGGAGTTTCTGTTCTGACTTGACGTGTCCCCTCCCCCGCCGTATAATGGCGGGAGGAAAGGGGGCGGCCCATGTGGATAAGTGCGAGAGCTGCGTATTTTACAGCTATGACGAGGACTATGACGATTATATCTGCGAGATGGATCTGGACGAGGACGAAATGGTGCGGTTTCTCTCCAACCAGAGCAGCCAATGCCCCTACTGGCGTCCGGGTGACGAGTACCTGACAGCAAGAAAGCAATAGCTGGCATGAAATCTGACGATTTTGCTGCCAATGGGGCTTGCGGTGTCCGCGCCGCGAACTCTGCGTGGCTTTTCATATCAGTCAAACACACCGCCTGCGGTCTCCACATAGAATGGAACGCGGGCGGTGTACTGTTTTCCGTCGCCGCCGCGTAATCTGCTCTTCTCAGGAGGTTTGCCATGGCAACCATTACCAATCAGGCGGCACTGTCCTATAACGGCATCACCACCCTCTCCAACATCGCGGTAGGTGAGCTGGTGGAGGTGCTGACCGTTACCAAGACGGCGGCCGACACCACCTATACTCCCAGCAGCACCAAGACCTACGCCATCTCGCTGGTGAACTCCGGCGCGGCGGCCCTCACCGGCCTGACCATCACCGATACGCTGGGCAGCTATGCCTTCAACAACGGCACGCTGTATCCCCTGACGTATGTGACCGGGTCGCTGCTGTACTACGTCAACGGCATTCTGCAGGCCACCCCGGCCATTGCCGACACCGCGCCCCTGACGGTGACGGGCCTGTCGGTGCCTGCCGGCGGCAGCGCCATGCTGGTCTACTCCGCCACCGTCAACGAGTATGCGCCGCTGGGCGTGGAGGACAGCATCGTCAACACCGTCTCCGTCACCGGCGGCGGTCTGGCCGCGCCGGTCACCGCCACGGAGACCATCAACGCCTCCACCGCGCCGCAGCTGTCCATCAGCAAGAGCATCTGCCCGTCCACCATCGCCGAGAACGGCACGCTGACCTATACGCTGACGCTGCAGAACCGGGGCAACACCGCCGCCGACGCAGGGGATGAGCTGGTCATCACCGACACCTTCGATCCCATCCTCAAGGATCTGTCGGTCAGCTTCAACGGCACGGTGTGGACGGAGGGCGTCCACTACACCTACGACGCGGCCACCGGCGCTTTCGCCACGGTGACGGGCGCGCTGACGGTGCCTGCCGCCACCTATACGCAGGACACCACCACCGGCATCTACACGGTGGACCCCGGCGTTTCCAATCTGGTCATCACCGGCACGCTGTAACGAAACAGGGAGACGGCAAAAGCCGTCTCCCTGCTGCTATTCCTCCGGATATCTGTCGATTTTGAGCTGTATGACTTTCTTATTCTCAACCTCTGCGGCATAGGGCGCTGTATCCACATAGATGTCCTCCGCCGTCAGCAGCGCCGAATACAGCTTTCGAGCATAAGGCCGCGCCAAAGGGATACTCTCCAGATCATCCAGTACACCGTCGATCGCCATGCACAGCACCGCGTACATTTTTTGATAATCCGCCACAGACAGCCCCTCTTTCGTCTACCCATAGCCTAATAGTAGCATGTATAGCCTATATTGGCAAGTCTTTTCGGCTATCCTAAAGAAAAAAAGCCGGAGGGGTATGTATGGATACCATCAGCGCGGTGAAAAACCGCATTTTGCAGCTATGCGGCGAGCGGAATATCAGTGTCAATAAGCTGGCCACCATCAGTGCCCTACCGCCCTCCAGTGTGAAGAACATTCTGTACGGGAAAAGCCAGAACCCCAAGCTGCTGACCATCAAGCTGCTGTGCGACGGGTTGGGTATCACGCTGGGCGAATTCTTTTCCACACCGGAGTTTGACGCGCTGGAGCAGGAGCTCCAATAACCGCAAAAAATGACCGTCCTTGCGGACGGTCATTTTTTATGTGTTTTACCGCTTACCCAGCTGGTAGAAGGCCACGGCGCTGGCGGCGGCCACGTTCAGGCTGTCCACCCCATGGGCCATGGGGATGCGCACCGTATAGTCGCAGCGGGCGATGGTGGCGGCGGCAAGGCCGTCGCCCTCCGTGCCCAGCACCACGGCCAGCTTCTCCTCCGCAAGCAGGCGGGGATCGTCGATGGACAGGGAATCGTCCCGCAATGCCATGGCGGCGGTTTTGAAGCCCAGCTGCCGCAGCAGGGTCATGCCGCCCTCCGGCCACGCCGCCTCCTCCGGAAAATACGTCCACGGGATCTGGAACACCGTACCCATGCTGACGCGGACGGCCCGGCGGTACAGGGGATCGCTGCCCTGACTGCTCAGCAGCACGGCGTCCATGTTCAGGGCGGCGGCGCTGCGGAAGATGGCCCCGATGTTGGTGGGGTTCATGACGTTTTCCAGCACCGCCACCCGCCGCGCTCCGGCGCAGACCTGCTCCACCGTGGGCATCTGCGGGCGGCGCATGGCGCACAGCATGCCGCGGGTCAGCTTGAAGCCCGTCAGCTGCTCCAGCACCTCCAGGGTTGCGGCGTACACCGGGATATCCGCCGGACACCGGGCCAGCAGCTCCGATGCCTTGCCCTCCACATGCTTGCGCTCCATCAGGAAGGACACCGGCACGCAGCCCGCGTCCAGCGCACGGCCGATCACCAGCGGGCTCTCGGCGATGAACAGGGCATTAACCGGGTCGGCCCGGTTCACCAGCTGATTCTCCGTCAGGCGGGCGTAGACGTCCAGCTCCGGGGCATTAAAATCCGTGATCTCGCGCAGGTCCATGGCGGTCATTTCCTCTCATTATTTCTCGTGAACGATCAGCTCCGTCACATCGGGACGGGAATAGTGGCCGCAGGGATCGAACTCCATGCGGGCGCGGGCAGCCTGATCCGGGTCGATGTCGGCGTAGATGATGGTCTCGCAGTCCCACACCGGCTCGGTCACATAGTGGCCGTAGGGGTCGATGATGGCGCTGCCGCCGTTGCAGGGCGCCTTGGGCAGGCGGGCGATCTCGTCGGCGGCAGGGCCGTGGTAGTTGGTGGGATACATGTCCTTGGTGAAGTACTGGTTCACATGGATCACGAAGCACTTGCCCTCGATGGCGATGTGCTTGATGGTGTCGTGCCACTCGGGATTATTGTTGGTATTGGGGCACAGATACAGGCTGACGCCCTTCTGGTACAACGCCACGCGGGCCAGAGGCATATAGTTCTCCCAGCAGATCAGCGCGCCCATGGTGCCCCAAGGGGAGTCTACCGTGGGGAAGTAGTCCTTATCCGCGTCGCCCCAGACGATGCGCTCCGCGCCGGTGGGCTTCAGCTTCCGGTGGTTGCACAGCAGCTTGCCGTCCGGCCCGAAGATCATATTGGAGCAATACAGCGTGCCGTTATTGCGGCCCCGCTCCGTATAGCCGATGGAGACGTAGGCCCCCGCCTCCTTGGCCGCCGCGCCGATGCGGTCAGTGTCCGCGCTGGGGCAGAGGACGGCGTTGTCATAGTAGATTTTCCAGTCGTCCCGGCACTCCTCGGTGCGGCTGCCCACGGTGAAGCCGTAGGTCAGGCCGTAGGGATAGCAGGGGATCAGGGACTCCGGGAACACGATCAGCTCCGCGCCGTTCTGTCCGGCCTCGCGGATCTGAGCGCACACCTTGTCGATGGTGGCGTCCTTGTTGAACATCACCGGGGTGGCCTGTACCAGCGCCACGCGCAGCTTCTTTTGCAGGTCTTTCATGGGGGATGCCCTCCTCTTCTTGATTGTGTCACTATGGTAGCAGAAACGGCGGCGTTTGTAAATCGTCTTTTGCAAGACAATTCCTTCCCATAGCGAACAGGGTCGTGAAACTTACGTTTCACGACCCTGTTTTTATCGGTAGTAATAGGCCAGCAGCAGATCCACCACCGTGCCGTAATTCTGCACACCGTCGGCCACGCCGTTGGACTTGAGGAAGCCGTCGTACACCTTTGTGGCGGCGGTGTTCACCAGCCCGTGGAACTGCGCCCAGTAGGCGCTGTTCTGCCGCAGGTCGGCACGCACCGTGTCCGGCAGGCTGTCCCGGATGGCCTGCCACGCCTCCGGATCCGTCCGGTACAGGGCGTTACCCAGATGGACATAGCCCATCAGATAGCCGGAATAGCGGTAGGCGGTGCTGTTGCCCTCAGAGGTGGCCGCCATGATAGCCACGAAGTTGCACTCCTGTTCGGTGGCGATACCCTGCTGGTGGGCCAGCTCGTGGCAGATGTTGGCAGGCAGATAGGCGGCGGGGCTTTCATCGTTGAGGTTGGCCTCGCCGGTAAAGGGAAAGTAAAAGCCGCTGAAATCCAGATAGCTCATGCCCCGTGAGGACACGAAGGCTTTCGGCATGGTGCGGGGCTTGCTGAGACAGTCGAACTCCGTCACGATGCCGTCATAGGCGGTCATGGCGTCGTCGAATATCTCCTGCCGGGACACGGCGAAGCAGCCGTTTTCGTCCCGCTCCACCTGCGGCGCAAGTTCGGTCAGTTCATCGGCAAAACGCTGCGTCAGCGCCGTCAGTTCCTCCACCGTGCCGCCCCGGGCCGTCAGGCCGGACTTATCCTGAAAGCTGTCGGCCCCGTAGAACACGCCCCACAGCAGGCAAAAGCCCGCGTAGACGCTCAGTCCCACGCACAGCACCGTCAGCCCCATGCGGACGGCACGCTGCCCCCGACGGGGCCGGGCGATCAGGCACCGCACCTGCCACGCCAGATAGAAAACGGCGGCGAAGATGCCCGATAAAATCAGCACCTCTGCCACGGAGACAGAGGTGAGACCGCACAGCCACCCCAGCGCCTGCTCCAACGGCAGGATGACGCGGCCGCACAGCCAGTTCATGGCGCTCCGGCAGGTACGCAGGGGAAAATAGACGGCGAAAAACACCGCCAGTCCCGCCAGCCACCACAGCTGGGCGCGATAGCGCCGCAAGAACGTTTTCATCCCAACTGCTTGCCGGTAAAGTACATCACCGTATGTCCGGTGGTGATGAGCTTTCCGGTCTCGTCACGGATCTCGGAATCGCAGAATACCAGCTTGCCGCCCGCCTTCTGCACCCGCCCGGTAGCGATCAGTCTGCCGGAGGTGGGCCCGGCGTTGACACAGTCAATGGTGCCGCTGACGGTGACGCAGGCCTCCATCCGCGTGGTCAGGATGGCCATGCCGCAGGCCACGTCCGACAGGGTGAACAGGATGCCGCCGTGGGGGATGCCCCAGCGGTTCAGCGTCTCGGGGTGGATCACCACCTCCACCTGCGCCCAGCCGTCGTCCACGGCGATGATCTTCACATGGTTGTGGACATCAAAGGGCTCGCTGTCCAGGGCCAGATTCAATAATTGCTGTTTTCTTTCGTCTGTCATACTATCATCACTCCGCTGCTTTTAATAACTGTTTCGTATACTCCGCTTTCGGGTGGTCGTACACCTCGTCCACGGTGCCCTGCTCCACGATGCGGCCATCCTTCATCACAAGGCACCGGTCGCAGATCTCATATACCACGTTCAGGTCGTGGGAGATGAACAGGTAGGAAATGCCGAACTCCCGCCGCAGCCGGGCGATCAGCTGCAATATTTGGGCCTGAATGGTCACATCCAGCGCCGACACCGCCTCGTCCGCCACGATAAGACCCGGCTTCTGGATCAGCGCCGCGCCGATGCACACCCGCTGCTTCTGTCCGCCGGAGAGCTCGTGGGGATAGCGACCGTAGTACTCCTCATCCAGTCCCACCAGTGCCATGGTGTCCCGGACGCGGCTCTCGATACCGGCTTTGTCGTACTTGCCGTAGATGTGCAGCGGCTCTGCCAGCGTCTGGGCCACGGTGAAGGAGGGGTTCAGGCTGCCCGCCGGATCCTGAAAGACCATCTGGGGCCGCTTGGTATGGTGGATCACCGTGCCGGTGATATCGCTCTCCATGCCCAGCACCGCCCGGGCCAGCGTGGATTTGCCGCTGCCGCTCTCCCCCACCAGACCGAGGATCTCACCCCGGTACAGGGTAAAGCTGACGTCGTGGAGCACCTGATGGCGCTGCTTGCGCAGTCCGGTGCCGCTTCGATACCACACGTTCAGGTCATTGACTTCCAATACGGTCTCTAGCATAGCTTCTTCCTCGTGGGGATGGCGGCGATGAGCCGCTGTGTGTATGGAGCCTGCGGGTCGTAGAACACCTGCTGCGTGTCACCGGTCTCTACGATCAGGCCCTTCTCCATTACCGCCACGCGGGTGCACAGCTTGCGCACCACGTTCAGGTTGTGGGAGATGAACAGGATGGACATACCCATTTCCCGGTTCAGCCGCCGCAGCAGCTCCAAAATCTGGGCCTGAATGGTCACGTCCAGCGCGGTGGTAGGCTCGTCCGCCAGCAGCAGCTTGGGCCGGGAGATGATGGCCGCCGCGATCATGGCCCGCTGCAGCATGCCGCCGGACATCTGGTGGGGATACTTGTCATAGACGCCCTCTGCGTCGGCCAGATCAACGTCCCGCAGGGCCTGTAAGGCCCGCTCCCGCCGCTCCTGCGCCGAGAGCCTGGTATGGACGCGGAGGGCCTCCTCCACCTGCGGGCCGATGCGCATGACGGGGTTCATGGCGCTCATAGGCTCCTGAAACACCACCGAAATGGCGCAGCCCTGCCGCTTGCGCATCTGGGCCGCGTCCAGTGCCAGCAGATCCTTGCCGTCCAGCAGCACCTGCCCCGATACGTCCGCTTTCCGGCGGGGCATCAGGCCGGATACCACCATGGCGGTAACGGTCTTGCCGCTGCCGCTCTCGCCCACCAGCCCCATGATCTCGCCGTCGGCCACCGTCAGGTCGATACCCCGGACAGCCTCATGGTCGGCGTCGTGAAAGTGAACATGGAGGTCCTTGATCTCCAGCATGGTCACGCGCCTCCCTTCCGCAGGCCCTCGCCCATCATGCTGACGCCGAGGATCAGCAGCACGATCACAAGGCCGGTACACAGCACATACCACGGGGCCTTTATCATATAGTTCTGGGACTCGGACAGCATATAGCCCAGCGACACGTCGGGCGGCGCCACGCCGATGCCCAGATAGCTCATGCTGGCCTCCGCCAGCACAGCGTTGTTAAACCCGATGACCAGCGCCGGCAGCACCACGCCCCGCGTATTGGGCAGGATGTGCCGGAACATGATCCGCAGATGGGAGGCTCCCATCAACCGGGCAGATTTGACATAACTCATGGCCCGCTGCCGCGCGAACTCCGCGCGCACCACGCGGGCAAAGCTGGGAATGAAGGCCACGCCCAGCGCCAAAATCACATTGTATTTGCCGAAGCCCAGCATGGCGATGAACACCAGCGCCAGCAGGATATTGGGAAAGGCGGTCAGCGCGTCGTTGATGCGCATCAGCACCTCGTCCACCACGCCGCCGAAATAGCCGGTGAATACGCCGATCAGCGTACCTACCACGCCGCCGATACACACGGTGCACAGCGAGATGAAGAACGTGGTGCCCACGCCCACCATCACGCGGCTGAAGATATCCCGCCCGAAGTTATCGGTGCCGAACAGGTGGCGCAGAGACGGCGCCAGAAATTTTTCACTTCCCGCGATGGCCGTGGGGTCGCAGGGCGTCCACACATAGCCCACCAGCGCCATCACCGCCATCACGGCGGCGATCACAACGCCGATGCGGAAGGAGACGCTTTTTCTGTTTTGCAGCATCCTCGTCCCCTCCTTATTGCAGGCGCAGCCGGGGATCCAGCTGCTGGTTGATGATATCCGCCAGGCAGTTCACCAGCACCACCCACAGCGCAAGGATCACCACGATGGCCTGCACCACGGGGAAATCCCGGTTGGAGATGGAGCTCAGCAGCAGGCGGCCCAGACCGGAGATGGCAAAGACCTGCTCGATAATCACGCTGCCCGCCACGATATCCGCCACCGTCATGGCCAGAAACGCCACCGTAGGCACCACGGCGTTGCGCAGCACATGGCGGTACAGGGCGGCACGGGGCGAGTTGCCCCGGCTGTACGCCGTGCGGACATAGTCCTTCTCCAGCTCACCGGCGATAGAGCTTTTCAGCATCTTCACCGTCATGGCGATACGGGGCAGGGCGATGGCGATAGCGGGATAGGGCAGATACCCCACACTGCGCCAGAAGCCCTGGGACGGCGCGATGAACGCGCCGGGGTTAAACCAGTGCAGCACAAGGCCGCACAGCAGCGTCAGCAGAATACCGGTGAAGAACGGCGGCACCGCCATCACCACCTGCCCGAACATCGTCAGGGCACGATCCAGCCGCTCGCCCTGATGGGAGGCGGCAAACAGCCCCACCGGCAGCGACACCACCACGATCATCACAAAGGCGATGGCCGTCAGCAGGGCGGTAACGCCCAGCTTGCCGTTCAGCAGCTGCGATACCGGCATGGAGTAGATGTAGGAGGTGCCGAAATCCCCCTGCACCGCGTGGAGCACCCACTCGAAATAGCGGGTGAAGAACGGGCGGTCCAGCCCCAGCTCCGCACGCATGGCGGCCACCGCCTCGGCGGTGGCGTCGCTGCCCAGCAGCTTGGTAGTGGGGTCGCCGGGGATGATCTGGAAGGCCAGAAACGCGAAGAAAGAGACGATGACCATGGTCAAAAGCATCATTCCGATCTTCTTCACGATGTTCTTCATGGTCATCATCTCTTTCTTGTTGGTTGTGTAGAGAAAGCCTCGCAGAGTTCGCGGCGCGGACGCCGCGAAAAAATGAAATCATTTTTCTGACGACATGTGCGTCAGAAAAATTCTTCTCGGCCGCCAGTGTGTCCGAAGGACGCGTGCAGCCGGCCGCAATCCCACTTGGCAATGAAATCGTCAGATTTCATGCCAGTATTTTTATTCGCTATATGCCACCGTGCTCAGATCCTGCGCGTAGATGGGATAGAACGTGTACCCCGTCAGGTCGCTGCGGACGGCCACCAGATCGGCCATATCCTGCAGGTACAGGTTGGCGGCGGTCTCGGTCAGCATGGTCTCCATCTGCTGATAGACGGCGGTCTGCTCCGCGTCATCGGTGCAGGCGCGGGCCTTGGCGTACAGCTCGTCGTAGGCGGGATTATTGTAGTTGATGAAGTTCTTGCCGTTGTCGGAGACAAAGCGCTCCAGCATGGCGCGGGCGGTGGTGTTCTTGGCATCAAGGCCGGTGATGGTGGCGTCGAACTGACGGCCCACATACACGTCGTTATACCATGTGGTGGCGTCCACCGGCTGCACGGTCGCCCGGATGCCGATGGCGGCCAGCTGCTGCACCACCACCTCGGCGGTGTCCATATGGGGCTGATAGTTGGAGGACACGGCGATGGTCATATCAAAGCCGTCGGGGTAACCGGCCTCCGCCAGCAGCGCCTTGCCCTTGGCAGGGTCATAGGTGTAATAGTCCGCCAGTTCCGGCAGGAAGTACTTGCCCAGCTTGGGATAGATGCTGCTGCCCACGGGGGTACCGTGGCCGTCAGCCATGATGTCCATGATCTCCTGCCGGTTGATGGCATAGCTCATAGCCTGCCGCACCTTCTCGTTGTCGAAGGGGGCCTTGGCGTTGTTGAGATACACCGCCTGCACCAGATTCATGGTGCCCTCCAGCACGGTGAAGTCGCTGCCCAACTGGGCGGTCTGTGCGCTGGTCAGATGGGCGCACAGATCCACGCTGCCGCCCTTCAGAGCCATCATCAGTGCGGTGGGATCCTCATAGATCTGATAGGTCACCTTGCTGACGCCGGCGGGTGTGCCCCAATAGTCGTCAAAGCGCTCCAGCACGATATTCTCCTGCGGAGAACGGGACACCAGCTTGAAGGGGCCAGTGCCGGGGATAAAGCCCGCCTGCGGGTCGCTGCCCTCGGGAATGATGGCCGCCGACAGGAAGTTGATCAGCTCCAGATCGGGCTGCTCCAGCCGGAAGGTCACCGTTTTTTCGTCCACGGCTTTCAGGTCCTGGATAGCAGAAAACGCTGACACCAGGGCGGAGTCCCCCGAGTTGTCAGCGCAGCGGTTCATGGAATAGACCACATCCGCCGCGGTCACGCTCTCGCCATTGTGG
Source organism: bacterium (assembly GCA_963640475.1). Taxonomy (GTDB): domain Bacteria; phylum Bacillota; class Clostridia; order Oscillospirales; family Oscillospiraceae; genus Vescimonas. Next base: position 100,592 of record CAVHYW010000001.1, read on the forward strand.
AACTTCACGCCCTCACGCAATGTGAAGGTGTAGACAAGTCCGTCCTCCGAGATAACGTAGCGTTCAGCCACAGCGGGGATCAATTCGCCATCGGGGCTGATCTTCATCAGTCCCTCATAGATGTTGAATAAGACCTCTCTGGTTCCTGCCGCCGCTGCCGCGTGGGGGTCAAGACTGTCTTCCAGGTCCTGAGCGATGGCCACAACGATCTCGTTGTTGGCTTTCCGCTCATTTTGCAAGCCGTTACTTCCTTCGTCGCTCTGGTTGCTGCCGCCTCCGCATCCGCAGAGTACAGCGCCGACCATTACCAGCGACAGGAAAAGAGATACCAGTTTCTTCATGTTCTTCTCCTTTTCTCCCCGCGTCCTTCCGCGGGGACAGAAATAATGGTTTCCATATTCAATTGTCAATATGGTATGAGTCCCGTAAAAATGCAGGCTCAAGGGGCAGTGTACCACACTTTTCCCCGTATGACAAGAAGGAATTTTTGTGATAGCGACGGTTGGGGGAGTTTCGCGCCCCGGCGCGACCTACTTTTGTCAACAGTGACAAAAGTAGGCAAAAACACCGGAAGGAACCTCCGGTTCCTTCACTTCCGGGCGCGCTATGTTTTGTGCTGATTTGTATGGTTTTACCACACGATCACGTAAAATTTCCTTTTTCATTTCGTTAATAGGATCGTCTTTGCTCCAGCGCCGCTGCCGCTAATACCTACGCCGAACAGCGCTTCAGTGCCTATCGTTGCCATCGCTGGAGCAGAGACGATTCAATGATAAATCGAATAAAAAAAACTCATGCGAACGCGCGGCATGCAACTGCGTCTTTTTGAGCTGTATAGTGCGCTAAGGAAATGCAAAAACGTAGTTTTTGCTGGCGTTCTTTTCCCCTTTCTTTCGCTATTGAAAGAAAGGGGCCGCCGGAGGCCGTTCTCGCCCCGCAGGGCGCAACATACCTCCCGCTGGTACATGAAACACAAAAAAGGACGGCCTGTGACCGTCCTTTTATCCCGTTATTCCGATTCTTCCTTTGCTTTCTCCTCCGGCTCTTCCTCCACTTTGGCGGCGGCGCGGGATTGCCGCAGGGCTTCCTTCCGCTCTACATAGGCGCTGGCCTCAGTGGGCATGCCCCGCCGCGTCAGGCGGCGGTCCATCAGCCACTTCACCAGCATCCGCAGGCAGGCAAACACCGGCACGCCGAAGAACATGCCCGGCACACCGAAGAAGCCGCCGCCCACCAGAATGGCCACAATGACCCAGAAGCTGGAGATGCCGGTGCTGTCGCCCAGAATTTTCGGGCCGATGACGTTGCCGTCCAGCTGCTGCAAAAGAATGATGAAAATGATGAAATACAGGCACTTCAGCGGGCTGACCAGCAGGATCAGGAACGCGCTGGGGATCGCGCCCAGAAACGGCCCGAAGAAGGGGATCACGTTGGTGACGCCCACCACCACGCTGACCAGAGGGGTATAGGGCATTTTCAGGATGGAACAGCCGATGAAGCACAGGATGCCGATGATCAGCGAATCCAGCAGCTTGCCCCGGACGAAGCCGGAGAACACCTGATTGGTGTTGTGCAGGCCCGTCAGCACCAGCTCCGCCGTCTCCTGCTTCATGGTGGCGTAGATCATCTTGCAGCAGCGGGCCAGGCTCTTTTCCTTCATGGCCAGCAGGTACACGGAGATGATGATGCCCACGATGAAGTTCATGGCAAAGGTCACCACGCTGCGGATACCGACCCAGATGCCGCCGGTCAGGACGGTGGCTAACTCCTGCGCCTTGGGCAGGATGGTGTCGGTCAGGTTCTTAAGGGCGTTATTGTAATACTCGCTGAGCACGTCATTGGCCCAGCTGCCGATCTCCGGGTGATCCGTCAGCCAGGTGTCGGCCCAGAGGTATACCTTCGTATAATAGTAGCGGGCATTATTGATCAGCATGGTGACGCTGCCGACCAGTTGGGGGATCAGCACGCTCATCAGCCAGTACAGCATCGCCAGCACAACAGCCCACGTCAGCAGGATGGCCCCGGCCCGCAGCAGACCCTTGCCGTGCTTCAGCGGCTTGTCCGGCAGCTTCTTCCGCAGCTTGCCCACGCACCACAGGATGCCCCGCTCGAACCACTTTACCAGCGGCGTCAGCAGATAGGCCATGGCAAGGCCGTAAAAGACAGGCGCCAGCACCTCGGCCAGCTTGCCCAATATCTGCTGCAATGTGCCGCCCTGATAAAAGGCGTCATAAAACACCAGAATGGCGCATACCGTCAGAAATGCCGTCAGGCCCCACCGCAAATAGACCTTTCCCTTCATATCGCCGCCTCCCTCCGTATAGATCATTATGTGTTTATCATACTCATTTTTTCGCGGTTTTGCAAGGGCTTTCAACAGGGAATTGCATTTTCTGAACGGCTGTGGCATAATAAGAGCACGATCTTTTGCAGGAGGTTCCCATGAAAAAACTGCTGTTCATCGTCAATCCCCGTGCGGGCCGCACCCGCTCCATGGCGCCCATGTTCGACGTGGTGGCCCGGCTGTCACAGGCGGGGTATCTTATCAAGCTGTTTACCACCGAAGGCCCCGGCGATGCCAAGCGTGCCGCGGCGGAGCTGGGCGGCGAGTTCGATCTGGTGGTCTGCGCCGGCGGCGACGGCACGCTGAACGAGACGCTGTGCGGCCTGATGGCACTGCCGGAGCGGCCGCCTGTGGGCTATATCCCCCACGGCAGCACCAACGATTTTGCCGCCAGCCTGCATATCCCCTCTCAGCCCATGGCGGTGGCCAACGCCATTGCCGCCTGTGAGCAGCCCCGGCTTCTGGATCTGGGTCAGCACAACGGACGGTACTTCGCCTATGTGGCCTCTTTCGGCGCTTTTACCCGCGCGTCCTATTCCGCCACGCAGGCGGCGAAAAACGCGCTGGGCCATCTGGCCTACATCTTCGAGGGCATGAACGATCTGGACTCCCTGCGGCCCTACTGCTGCCGCCTCGAGGCCGACGGCGAGGTGTTCGAGGGTGAATATATATTCGGCGCGGTATGCAACTCCACCTCTCTGGGCGGGCTGATGAAGCTGGATCCCAACCATGTACAGATGGACGACGGCAAGTTTGAGCTGCTGCTGCTCCGGATGCCGAAAAACGCCGTGGAGCTCAGCGGTCTGATCGGTTCGCTGACCCGGATGGAATACAACGCCCCCGGCATCATCTTCCGCCATGTGGAGCATGTGACGCTGACCACCGACGACATCATCCCGTGGTCGCTGGACGGCGAATACGCCGCCAGTCAGCCCAAGGTGGAAATTCGGAACCTGCACCACGCCATTCGGTTGATGGGATAAAAACTGGCGCAAAATTTTATGAAATTTTCTTTTATATACACAAAAACAAAGACCGGAGCGGCGGCTCCGGTCTTTGTTTTATACATTTATTTGTGTATCAATATCCAGCGTCAGTACTTACGCACCGAAGAAGGACATGGCCTGACCATACAGGATCAGCAGCATGCACAGCGGGGTGATGATCTTGGTGCAGATCTTGAAGAAGCCGTAAGAGGCGAACTTCTGACCCTGCTGCTCCGCTTCTTCCTTGACCACCTCGGGGCCGATCTCCCAGCCGATCATCAGGGACATCAGCAGTGCGCCCAGAGGCATCATGATACCTTCAGACAGCATATCCCAGAAGTCCAGCCAGTCAGCGGCCCAGGTCTTGGGATTCTCGATGTGCAGCAGGTCGGCCGGTGCGATACCAGCGCTGCCCAGGCAGTCGGCGCAGACCAGAATGCAGCCCAGACCAACGGCCACGGCAGCGATCAGGGTGTAGCTCTTGCGCTTGTCGCCCTTGCCCTCGATACGGGCCTTATCAACGAAGTGGGCCACGATGACCTCCAGCAGGGAGATGGAGGAGGAGATGGCAGCGAACACGACCAGCAGATAGAACAGGATGCCGAAGATGGGGCCGACAACGCCCATGTTGTGGAACACGTTCTGCATGGTGATGAACAGCAGTTTGGGGCCACCCAGATCACCGGTGCGGTCCAGAGCGAAACGGCCGGGGATAACGCACAGACCGGCCATCAGGGCCACCAGGGTATCCATGACGATGATGAGGATGGCGTTCTTTTCCAGGTTCTCCTTCTTATCCAGATAGGAACCGTAGGTGATCATAGCACCCATGCCCAGAGACAGGGAGAAGAACATCTGACCACCGGCAGTGGAAAGAACTTCAAAGAAGTTTGGTGCTTCGTCAATAACTCCGTTAGCAACAGCCCAGCCGGGAACGAACATGTACTTCAGGCCGTCCACAGCGCCGGGCAGGGTGCAGGCGCGGATGATGCAGATCAGCAGAGCGATGAACAGAGCAGGCATACCGATGGAGCAGACCTTCTCGATACCGCCGCCGATACCGCCCATAACGATGATCATGGTCAGAGCCACGAAAATCAGACCGTAGATGATGGCCTCAGTGGGGCTGCCCAAGAAGTCGCCGAAGATCTCGGCGCCGGTGCGGCCAGCAGAACCGAAGCCAGCATTGAACAGGTCGCCCACGTTCAGGACGGTGTACTTGATGCAGTAGCCGCCCAGTGCGCAGTAGAAGAACAGGATGAAGAACGCGGACAGGATGCCCAGCCAGCCCATCCAGCTGAACTTCTTGCTCAGCACCTTGTAAGCGCCGACAGCACCGTGACCGGTCTTACGGCCCAGTGCCAGCTCGCCCACCATGACGATGAAGCCGCAGCAGACAGCCAGAACCAGATAAATCAGAAGGAACGTAAAGCCGCCGGACGCACCCATCTTATTGGGGAAGCCCCAGATGTTGCCCAGGCCGACCGCCGAACCAACAGCAGCCATCAGGAATCCAAAATTGGATCCAAAGCCTTTTCTTTCTTCCATTGTTTTCTCTCCTTACTAAAAAATATGTTTTCCTGTCTATTGACAGGAAACATCCCGCAGCGCCGCCACGCTGTCGGAACGAACCCGGAATGGATGATTTTTCCTCCATTTGGGGTATAAAAAAAGTATACAGGATTCAAAAACCTTCCGCAATTAGCAATGTTGATAAAAATTATGCGTGGTATTTTATGTTTTTAACATTTTGTGAACGAAATATGCACATGTTGTAGCGGTTGTTTTGTCATTTTGTTGTATAATTTGTCGATACATTCCGGGGCGTTTTTTTGCTTCTTTGCAGAAACCGTATACATTTTTCGTTACGGGAAACGTCAAATTGTTAAAAAAATTACGCTTGACAAGAAAATCAAGCGTATATCGCGGCGAAACAAAGCGGAAGAAAGTGGAAATTTCGTGCAATTTTTGCGGCAAAAACAGAAACAGGAAACGTCCGCCGGAAGGGGCGGACGTTTCCTGTTGTCATATTTTTTAGTAAGAAGAGCTGCGGGCTGGCGGGCCCGGAAATCAGCTTTTCAGGACAAACGGCTTAGCCGAAGAAGGACGTGACCTGACCGTAGAGGATCAGCAGCATGCACAGCGGGGTGATGACCTTGCAGCAGATCTTGAAGAAGCCGTAGGAACCCATCTTGTGTGCGGGGGTAGATTCGCACTCGTTCTTGACCACCTCGGGGCCGATCTCCCAGCCGATCATCAGGGACATCAGCAATGCGCCCAGAGGCATCATGATACCCTCGGAGATCATATCCCAGAAGTCCAGCCAGTCAGCGGCCCATGTCTTGGGATTCTCGATGTGCAGCAGGTCGGCCGGAGCGATACCGTTGCCGCCCAGGCAGTCGGCGCACACCAGGATGCAGCCCAGACCGACAGCAGCAGCGGCGATCAGGCAGTAGCTCTTGCGCTTGTCGCCCTTGCCGGCGATGCGGGCCTTGTCAACGAAGTGGGCCACAACGACCTCCAGCAGGGAGATGGAGGAGGAGATGGCGGCGAACACGACCAGCAGATAGAACAGGATACCAAAGATGGGGCCAACGACGCCCATGTTGTGGAACACGTTCTGCATGGTGATGAACAGCAGCTTGGGGCCGCCCAGATCACCGGTGCGGTCCAGAGCGAAACGGCCGGGGATAACGCACAGACCGGCCATCAGGGCCACCAGGGTATCCATGACGATGATGAGGATGGCGTTCTTTTCCAGGTTCTCCTTCTTATCCAGATAGGAACCGTAGGTGATCATAGCACCCATGCCCAGAGACAGGGAGAAGAACATCTGACCACCGGCAGTGGAAAGAACTTCAAAGAAGTTTGGTGCTTCGTCAATAACTCCGTTAGCAACAGCCCAGCCGGGAACGAACATGTACTTCAGGCCGTCCACAGCGCCGGGCAGGGTGCAGGCGCGGATGATGCAGATCAGCAGAGCGATGAACAGAGCAGGCATACCGATGGAGCAGACCTTCTCGATACCGCCGCCGATACCGCCCATAACGATGATCATGGTCAGAGCCACGAAAATCAGACCGTAGATGATGGCCTCAGTGGGGCTGCCCAAGAAGTCGCCGAAGATCTCGGCGCCGGTGCGGCCAGCAGAACCGAAGCCAGCATTGAACAGGTCGCCCACGTTCAGGACGGTGTACTTGATGCAGTAGCCGCCCAGTGCGCAGTAGAAGAACAGGATGAAGAACGCGGACAGGATGCCCAGCCAGCCCATCCAGCTGAACTTCTTGCTCAGCACCTTGTAAGCGCCGACAGCACCGTGACCGGTCTTACGGCCCAGCGCCAGCTCGCCCACCATGATGATGAAGCCGCACAGAACGGCCAGCACCAGATACAGGATCAGGAACAGCGCGCCGCCGGATGCACCCATCTTATTGGGGAAGCCCCAGATGTTGCCCAGACCGACCGCCGAACCGACAGCAGCCATCAGGAATCCAAAATTGGATCCAAAGCCTTTTCTTTCTTCCATTGTTTTCTCTCCTTATTTTTATTCGCTTCCCTGTTGGAAAACGTGTGCCGCATCCGAAGCCTTCCATCGGAAGCGGCAGCCTGAAAACAGCAGGGCTGTTATCAGGTTACTAAAAGTATACAGGATTTGCCGCTTTGTCGCAATTAGGAATATTTATAAAAATTTAGCATAACAATCTACTATTTTAACAATTTGTGAACGACAACTTAACATGCGTTATTGCCATAATTCGTATGTAATTATATGATGATTAGCAGAAAACCACATGAATTTACCAACATATTTCATGTCATTCTGCGTTTTTCTTGTAAGGAAACATTGCTCCTGATGTTAAGTTCTTAACGTGTTGCCGTTAAAGTGCCGTTAACTTTCTCCGTCATCTAAAAGCCCTCTTGACAAAATCGCCGCGCCTGCTATAATTTGAAATTGGTTTTCATTTTCAAATTGGAGGCGAGCGTATGTCCGTTACCTATATGACCCGGCAGCAGCGGGCGGTGCTGGAGGGCGTCCAGCGCAGTCCGGAAGGCTGCGCCACCGCCGCGGAGCTGGCAGAGCAGCTCCATGCACAGGGACAGACCATCGGCCTGACCACCGTGTATCGGCAGCTGGAGCGGTTGGCCCAGCAGGGCCTTGTCCACAAGGTGGTCACCGACGCCGGGGCCTACTATCAATACTGCACCGCCCACGACGAGGGCAATTGCTTTCTGCTGAAGTGCGAAAAATGCGGCGCCATCCGGCATCTGGACTGCTCCCATCTGGGGGAGCTGTACCAGCATCTGGAGCAGGAGCACCACTTCCGCATCGATCCCCGCCGCACGCTGTTTTACGGCCTGTGCGAGAAATGCGGCCGGGAGGAAACGCCATGATAAAGCGGCTGTTTGCGGTGCTGCTGGTGTTGGCGCTGGCGGCGGGCCTTTGCGGCTGCGTTGACCGCCAAAAGGCGGAGGACGGCAAGCTGCAGGTGGTGTGCTCCGTGTTTCCCTACTACGACTTCGCCCGCCAGATCGGCGGCGACGACGTGGATGTGACGCTGCTGGTGGCCGCCGGAAAGGAGACCCACAGCTTCGAGCCGACCCCGTTGGACGTTATCACGCTGTCAGAAGCGGACGTATTCCTCTATAACGGCGGCGAGAGCGAGGCGTGGGTGGAGGACATTCTGTCCGCCGCCGGAGAGAACATCGCCGTGACGCTGCCGCTGATGCCGCAGGTGTCGGCGCTGGCGGAGGAGTGGACCGAGGGCATGGAGGGCGGTCACGATGACCACGACCATGACCATGAAGATCACGACAGCGACGAGATCGAATACGACGAGCACGTGTGGACATCCCCCGTACTGGCCAAGGCGCTGTGCCAAGCCATCTGCGACGCCCTGTGTCAGGCCGACCCCGCCCACCAGGGGAACTATCAGGCTCGGCTGACGGACTATCTGGCGCAGCTGGACGGGCTTGACGCGGCCTTCCGGGAGGTGGTGGATGCCGGACAGCGGCGATTGCTGGTGTTCGGCGACCGGTTCCCGCTGCTGTACTTCTGCAAGGAATACGATCTTGACTACCGCGCCGCCTTCCACGGCTGCGCCAGTGACACGGAGCCATCCCTCGCCACGCTGAAATACCTGATCGACAAGGTGGAGGACGAGGATATCCCTGTGGTGTATACCATTGAATTGAGCAGCCGGAAGGTGGCGCAGGCCATTGCCGAGACCACCGGCGCGAAGGTGCTGACCTTCCACTCCTGCCAGACGGTATCACGGTCGGAGTTTGACGGCGGCGCGACTTATCTCAGCCTCATGGCGCAGAACGTGGAGGCTTTGCGGGAGGGACTGCAATGAACGACGAGAAAAAACTGTTGATCGACTGCCGCGACGCAACGTTGGGTTACGAGGGCAGAGCCATCAGCAGCCATTTGAATTTTCAGGTGCGCGGCGGCGACTATCTGTGCATCGTGGGCGAGAACGGCAGCGGTAAATCCACGCTGCTGAAGGGCCTGCTGGGCCTTCTGAAGCCCATGGAGGGGCAGATCGTGCTGGACAAGTCTCTCCGGGCCGGGGCCATCGGGTATCTGCCCCAGCAGACCCGCGCCCAGCGGGATTTCCCCGCCACGGTGTACGAGGTGGTGCTGTCGGGCTTTCTCAGCGCCCGGAAGGGCCGGTTCTTCTACACCCCCGCCGAGAAGTCCAAGGCCCTGATGAATATGGGCAAGCTGGGGGTGCTGGAGCTGAAAAACCGCTGCTACCGTGAGCTGTCCGGCGGACAGCAGCAGCGGGTGCTGCTGTCCCGGGCCCTGTGCGCGGCGGGCGAGCTGCTGATCCTGGACGAGCCGGTGACGGGTCTCGATCCGGAGGCTGCCCACGACATGTACCACACGCTGGAATACCTGAACCGCACCGAGGGCATCGCCATCGTCATGGTGACCCATGACCTGCAGAACGCCCTGAAATACGCCGATCATATCCTCCACGCGGGACACAAGGGCTGGTTTTTCGGCACGGCGGCGGAATATCTGGCCTCGCCCTACGGCAGGAAGTTCGGAGGTGAGGACGCATGAGCCTGCTGCTGGAAATGTTCACCTATCCCTTTATCCTGCGGGCCTTCGTGGTGGGTATCCTGGTGTCGCTGTGCGCGGCGCTGCTGGGCGTGCCGCTGGTGCTGAAGCGGTACTCCATGATCGGCGATGGTCTGAGCCATGTGTCCTTCGGCGCGCTGAGCGTGGCGCTGGCCTGCGGCTGGTCGCCCCTGCCGGTGTCCATTCCGGTGGTGATCGTGGCGGCGCTGTGCCTGCTGCGAATGACGGAGCGCAGCCGCATGGGGGCCGACGCCGCTATCGCCGTCACTTCCGCTTCTGCGCTGGCGGTGGGTATCATCGTTACGTCCCTGACCACCGGTATGACCACCGATGTGGACAGCTATATGTTCGGCTCCATCCTTGCTATGGACCGGGCCGACGTGGCGCTGAGCGTGGGGTTGAGCGTGGCGGTGCTGGCGCTGTTCGTGCTGTTTTACCACCGGCTGTTCGCCATCACCTTTGACGAGAGCTTCTCCCGGGCCACCGGCGTGAAGGTAGGGCTTTACAACACGCTTTTAAGCGTGCTGACGGCCCTGACCATCGTGCTGGGTATGCGGATGATGGGCGCCATGCTGATCTCCAGTTTGGTGATCTTCCCGGCACTGAGCGCCATGCGGGTGCTGAAAAGCTTCCGGGGCGTGGTGATCTGCGCCGCCGTGCTGAGCGTGGTGTCCTTCTGCGTGGGGCTGACAGCCTCGTACCTGATCGGCACTCCTGTGGGCGCGTCGGTGGTTCTGGTGAACCTGTTGGTGTTCCTGCTGTGCTGCGCCATTGCCCGAATCAGGCGAACGAAATAAACCAAGCCCTCCGGATCATCCGGAGGGCTTACTTTATAATCATGCCGCCGGACATGAAAATGCGGTGATTGCGCTCCCTGCGTTTTTCGACGGACAGCTTGCGGTTGAGCATCTTGTTTCGGTTTTCGTACTGCTGCAACTGTTTCTGTGTGCGTTCCAATTCGGCATTACATTTCTCAATGGTCTGCGGTAGTTTTTTCTTTGGCCTAGATAGTCTCTCCTTTCTTGATTACGGGTAGCAAAAAAACGCTGACTTTGCACATACGGCATAGTCAGCGGACTGGATTTTAAGTGTTCTGCTTAACAAACGGGCGTGAATATTTGATTTATTTATGTATCTTTTTTCGGACAAATGTCCATGCAAGGTCAACCGCTATTACTGCACAGGTTATAGCGAATAATACGGCTACTTCGCGTGTTGATGTTAGCCATCCGACCTTCCAAAAAATAAGACAAATCGCACTTAATATCACGAAAGTAATAGAAATCTTTGTAAGTACCTTTTTCATGGCTTCTTCCCCTTATTAGTCTGTTTTTTATTGTACCATGCAGAGCATTAGATATCAATTTCTCTCCTCGGACAGATCAGAAACTTTTTAATGAACGCCGTTCTGCTTTGCCTGTTTACTCGCCGCCTTGCGCCGCTCCTCACTATATGGTGCAGTCAGCTGAAAATTTAACCGTTCTTTCTCAATCTCAAAGGTCAGCCCGCCTTGTTCGTCATCGACAGTCTGACAGCAGCATTGCGGGTACTTTGCCGCAAATGCCGTCAGCCGTTTTTTGAAATCGGTATTGTGGGGCTGCACTTCAATGATGCATACTCGTCAAAATAGATCACGGTTGTCTTTTGCTTCTGCTTCCAAACTTTTTTGAGATTTTTCGAAAAAAGCTCGGAATAGATGGGATAGAATTGATTTAAGGCAATTATACCTGAAAGCTGTGAATAAATCTATTGCTTTTCGTGGTATGCCGCCGCAGCGGCATACCTTAACTTTTCACTGTTCTCTTTTCACTCTTCACCGGGCTGCGCAGCAGCCATCCTCGCCTCGGCCCAGTCGCTGAGCTGCTCCAGAATGGGCAACAGGGCGCGGCAGTCGTCGGTAGGGCTGTACTCCACCCGCACCGGCACCTCCGGATACACCGTGCGCACCACAAGGCCGTCGGCCTCCATCTCCCGCAGGGAGGACGCCAGCACCGTATTGCTGATGCCGTCCAGCTTCTGCCGCAGAGCATTGTACCGCAGCGACCCCGCGTTGGTCAGGGCGCAGACGATCTGCACCTTCCACTTGCCGCCGATGACGCTCATGGCGTAGTGCAGCGGGCATTTCTCCATACAGGGGCAATCGTAGTGGGACATGGTAAGCTCCTCCTGACCTTGTTATCAAAATCTGCGTTCTTGCGTTTTTCTGCCGTCGTGCTATGATTATAGCAGGTAAGAAAAAAGGAGTAAATAGCCAAATGAACATTTATCTTCAGGGCCTCACCATGGGCCTTGCCTATGTGGCCCCTATCGGATTGCAAAACCTGTTCGTCATCAACAGCGCCCTGACCCAGAAGCGCAGCCGCGTATACCTGACGGCGCTGATCGTCATTTTCTGGGATATCTCGCTGGGACTCAGCTGCTTTTTGGGCGCGGGCGCACTGATGGAGGCGCTGCCGTGGCTGCAAAAGGTCATTCTGGCAATGGGCAGCCTGATCGTCATCTGGATCGGCATTGGGCTTCTGCGCTCTAAGGCCAGTCTTGAGGGCGGCCGGGATGTGAACGTCCCCGTCTGGAAGCTCATCACCAGCGCCTTCGTGGTGACATGGCTGAACCCGCAGGCCATCATCGACGGCACCATGATGCTGGGCGCGTTCCGGGCCAGCATCCCCGCCGGAACGGACGTGTACTTCATCTGCGGCTTCGGCTCCGCGTCCATTCTCTGGTTCCTGACCCTGTCCACCGTGGTCTCTCTGCTGGGCAGCAAGTTCAACGAGAAGGTGCTGAACATCATCAACAAGGTCTGCGGTGCGGTCATTATCTTCTACGGATTGAAGCTGGCGTGGAGCTTTGTCAAAATGATGGGCTGGGTCGGCTGAGAATTTTATTGAATATTCTAACGAAAAAAGCGGGAAAAGTTCTTGCATATTTCCCAAATCGTGATATGATATGCCATACCTACGCCCTGCGCGGCGATTTGAAAGTGAGGAATGAGACATGACATACCAGGAGATTCTGGACCGCTCCCGCGATCAGATTGGGCCTTTCTGCAAGTCCTGCAAGATCTGCAACGGCATGGCCTGTAAGAACACCGTCCCCGGCCCCGGCGCCAAGGGTCTGGGCACCGGCTTTATCCGCAACTACCAGAAATGGCAGGAGCTGTGCGTCAACATGGACACCATCTGCGAGAACGGCCCTGCGGACACCACCTTTGATTTCTTCGGTCATCAGCTTACTATCCCTGTTATGGCAGGCCCTGTGGGCGCCATGCAGCTGCATTACGGCGACAAGTACGATGACCTGACCTATAATGACATTCTGGTCACCGCCTGCGCCAAAGCGGGCATCCTGGCCTTTACCGGCGACGGCACCAACCCCGCCGTTATGGAGGGCGCCGTCAACGCCATCGGCGAGAACCACGGCGCGGGCGTTACCACCATCAAGCCCTGGAATCAGGAGCTGGTGATGCAGAAGATGGACATGGCCAAGAAGTGCGGCGCGTGGGCCATCGCCATGGATATCGACGGCGCGGGCCTGCCCTTCCTGAAGAACCTGACCCCGCCCGCCGGCAGCAAGACGGTGGAGCAGTTGAAGGAGATCGCTGACTACGCCGGTGTGCCCTTTATCCTGAAGGGCATCATGACCGTCAAAGGCGCGGAGAAGGCCGTAAAGGCTGGAGCCAAGGCCATCATTGTGTCCAACCACGGTGGCCGCGTGCTGGATCAGTGTCCCGCTACGGCGGAGGTACTGCCAGAGATCGTGGACGCTGTCGGCAAGGACGTGATGGTGCTGGTGGACGGCGGCATCCGTACCGGCATGGACGTGTTCAAGGCGCTGGCGCTGGGTGCCAAGGGCGTGCTGATCGCCCGTCCCTTCGTCAACATGGTGTACGGCGGCGGCGAGGAAGGCCCTGCCGTGCTGGTGGCCAAGCTGAAGGCCGAGCTGGAGGACACCATGCTGATGTGCGGCGCACACTCTCTGGCGGAGATCGACCGGAGCATGGTGCGGTAAATAGGAAAAAAGCAAAGGACGGGGCAGCCCGTCCTTTGTGTTTTGAAGGTTTCGCCCTTCGGGGGTGAATGGGAATTTCGTCCCTGCGGGGACGAGGTACTTTTGGCCGCTGTCCCAAAAGTACCCAAAAGGACAGCTTAAACCTGCGGTTTAAGAATCCGCGCACGCTGTTCATTTTGCAAAGCTGTAACCTTGTACCACGCGGTCACGGGACATAGTTGATTTCGTTTTGTATGACGCATCGACTTTCTTCCAGCGCCGCTGCCGCTGACGTTATCAACGGTAGAATTAACAGCATTGTTTGACGTAGGTATCAGCGGCAGCGGCGCTGGAGCAGAGACGATTCGATGACAGTACGACAACGAAAATTTTGCGCGAACGTGCGGTACATGGTCACAGGTCTAAAAGCATCATAGCGCGCCGGTCAGTGAAGAAACCGGAGGTTTCTTCTGGCGTTTTTGCCTACTTTTGCCGTCGGTGCGTTAAGAAAATATGCCAGCGGCATATTTTTAGCATCCGATCTCGGCAGCTATGCCGCCGTAGCATCCGCTGTGTTTACACAGCGTGATTTGGCAAAAGTAGGTCGCTCCGGAGAGCGAAACTCCTCTCCCCCAAAATCCACACAAAAAAGCTCCACCCGTATGGGTGGAGCTTTTCATTGCATGTTGTTCGTCTTACTCGGTGACGAAGGGCAGCAGAGCGATCTGACGGGCGCGCTTGATGGCCTCGGTCAGCTGGCGCTGATGCATGGCGCAGGTACCGGTGGTGCGGCGAGGCAGGATCTTGGAGCGCTCGCTGATGAAGCGACGCAGCTTGGCAGCATCCTTGTAATCAATATGCTCGCACTTATCCACGCAGAACTGGCAAACCTTCTTCCGCTTGCGGACGCCGCCGCGTGCGGGTCTGTTTTCACGTTCCATAGCCATGGAATAGTCCTCCTTTAATTATTTTTGTGTCCCGGACACGGGTCAGAACGGCAGGTCGCCGTCCTCATCGTCGATCTCGGCAAAATCGCCGCCCACGGGCGCGGCATAGCCGCCGGCGGGAGCGCTGTAAGCGGGCGCGCTGTTATAGGACGGGGCATCGTTGAACGAATTGCCGCCGTTGCCTGCGGGCCGGCTGTCACCGAAATAAACGTTGTCGGCAACGACCTCCGCGCTGCGGCGCTTGTTGCCGTCTTTGTCCTGCCAGTCACGGATCTGCAGGCGGCCTTCCACCACGGCCATGCGGCCCTTGGTAAAGTACTTGGCGACGAACTCAGCGGTCGAGCGCCACGCCACCACGTCGATGAAATCCGTTTCCTTCTCGCCGGACTGGGACTTGAAATCCCGGTCAACGGCCAGAGAGAAACTGGTGACAGGAGTCCCGGACTGCGTGCGGCGCAGCTCGGGGTCACGGGTCAGGCGACCCATGATAAAGATCTTGTTGAGCATGTTGCCCTCCTCTTACTCGTCCTTGCAGACGATCATGGAACGCATGACACCCTCGGTAATGCCCAGGATACGATCCAGCTCGCGGGGGAATTCCGGCGCACTGGTGAAGGACATCAGGACATAATAGCCTTCGGTCTTGTAGTCGATCGCGTAAGCGAGACGACGCTTGCCCCACTCGTCAACAACGACGTTGGAAGCATGCTGTTCAGCCAGAGTCTGGAACTTTGCCACGGTCGCGGCAACAGCCTCCTCACCCTGTGCAGGGTCGATGATGTAAACGACCTCATAGTTGGCGGAAATCTTAGCCATACTTTTGCACCTCCTTTTGGACTTATGGCCCCTATTCCTTGATAGGAGCAAGGATTTGCCCACGCATTGCCGTAATACGCGAGCTTAATTATTTTATCATCTTCACGGGAAAAGTCAATCTTTTTTTTGCAATTCCTTGAAATATTTCGTCTTTTCCAGCGCTTTCAGCAGCAAAAGGCCCAGAACGTAGCACACCACCGCCTCGCTGACCGCCAGCGAGCAGGCGTTGTACCAGAAGGCCGCCATGAATGCCTCGGTGAAGCCGGTCTGCTCAAAGGCCAGCAGGCCGCCCACCAGCACCATGTTGACGATCACCGGCGGCAGCGGCGCCAGATAGCGGCTGCGGCACCGGGAGGTGAGCCATGCGGCGATCAGCGTAGCCAGCGAGCCCACGATAATATCCAGCAGGCCGTAGGGGCTGAACAGGTTGGCGATCAGGCAGCCTACGAACAGGCCGCCCACCGCCTCTGGAAACAGGAACGGCGTGACGCACAGCGCCTCGGAGAACCGGAACTGGATGGGGCCGAAGGTCAGCCCGAAGATCGAGCCGAAGATGGCCATAACGGCATAGGCCGCGCCGATCATGCCGGAGACGGCCAGCCTGCGGGTGGTCAGATTCTTCATTCCGCCACCTCCAGAATCAGTGTCAGACTTCCCTCGACACCGTACAGGGCATCCACCGTTTTGCCCAGTTCCTGTGCCTGTTTCTCGGTAAGCTCATAGGTGTAACTGCCGCCTTCAATTTCCGTGGGCTGTATATCCATGGCATTCAGCGCGGCTTTCGCGTCTTTGGCGTCCTGTCCCGCAAGGGTCAGGGTCTGAAGGTTTTCGTTGTCGCGGGGCACTTCATCCTGCTTGAGCTGGGAGTTCAGGCCGTCATCCGGCGCACCACCGGTGCTGTCCGTATTTGGGAAGGTCGAATACACCATCTGGTTATCTCCACCGGCGCGGTCGTCGGCGTTGTTCATAGCGGCCTCCGGCTCGGCGCAGTCGGCAGAGGCCGCCTGATCGAAGGCAGCACTGCCCATCCGGGGCATCAGCAGCGGGATGGCCGCCACGATCACCGCGCAGGCGGCCAACGCCGCCAGAATCTTCACCACCGGCTGCTTTTTCAGGGGCTTTTCCTGCGGCGTGCGGCGTACCTGCTCCATGAGCCGCGCCGTGAAATCGTCGGAGGGCGCAGCGTCGGACGCCAGAGCGTCCCGCAAAAGCTCGTCAAATATGTCGTTTTCCCGTTCGTTGTCTTTCATGGCCGCGCCTCCTTTCCATTTGATTCTGTATGTATGACGCTCCCTGCGCCGAAAAGGTTCCCGCTTTTTGACAAAATGTCTTTTAACTGCGATTTGGCCCGGTTCAGCCGGGATTTCACCGTGCCCGGCGGCAGCTTCAGCACCGCGCCGATCTCCTCATAGCTCAGCTCCTGCAAAAACCGCAGCACCACGATCTGCCGGTACTCCGGCGAAAGCTGCCCCATGGCGTCCCGGACGGCCTGCCGCGTTTCGGAACGCTCCGCCTGCTGCTGGGGCGACGGACCGGGGTCAGGCGCGCTGACCTCGGTGATGTCCTCGGCGGCGATCTGCCGCTTTTCCCGCCGCATCAGGTCGATGGCGGCGTGACTGGTCAGCTGATAGAGCCATGTGGAAAACCGGCTGTCGCCCCGGAAATTGGGCAGGGCCTTCCACGCGGAGAGAAACGCCTCCTGCGCCACCTCGTCGGCGTCGGCCTCGTTGCCGCACATGCGCAGGGCAAGGCGGAACACCTGATCCCGATAGGCCACCACCAGCTGCTCGAAGGCGTCGGCGTCTCCCCGCCGTGCCCGTGCGATGATGTTTTCCTGATCCTTCATTTCAAATCCCTCTTGATGCCCGCCGTTACGCGGTACACGTCCTCCATGGTGTTCATCCGAACGATCTGATCCTTATAGTAATTGGCGTGGGGCACGCCCTTGAGATACCATGCGTAGTGCCGCCGCGCCTCCAGAATGGCCACCCGCTCGCCCTTGTCCTCCCGGGCCAGCTCGATCTGCCGCACCGCCAGATCGCACCGCTCAGAAAGCGCCGGCAGGGGCGGGATGGGCTTCCCCTCCAGCGCCGCGGCGCATTGCTGAAAGAGCCACGGGTTCCCGAAGCAGCCCCGGCCGATCATGGCCATGTCCGCTCCGGTAAATTGCAGGATCCGCAGACAGTCCTCCGCCGAGAATACGTCGCCGTTGGCGATAACGGGGATGGAGACGGCCTCCTTCACCTCCCGGATGGTGACCCAGTCGGCCTGTCCGCCGTACATCTGGGCGCGGGTGCGGCCATGGACGGCCAACGCCGCCACGCCCGCCTGCTCCAGCAGCTTCGCCAGCTCCACGGCGTTGATGCTGCCCTTGTCCCAGCCCCGGCGCATCTTCACCGTCACGGGTACAGGACTGGCCTTCACCACCGCTTCGGCGATGCGGGCGGCCTTTTCCGGGTCCTTCATCAGGGCCGATCCGTCGCCGTTGGAGACCACCTTCCCCACGGGGCAGCCCATGTTGATGTCGATGACCTCCGCGCCGGACACCTCCGCCGCGATCACGGCGGCCTCGGCCATGCAGGTGATGTCGCTGCCGAAGATCTGGGCCGCCGCCGGATGCTCGTTGGGGGCCATTTTCAGCAGCGTGCGGCTCTTTTTGTCCTGATAGCACAGCGCCTTGGCGCTGACCAGCTCCGTGCAGGAGTAGCCCGCGCCCAGCTCGCGGCAGATCTGGCGGAACGCCATGTCCGTCACCCCCGCCATGGGGGCCAGCGCCAGCCGGGAGGCCACCTCCACATTTCCGATCCTCATAGGGTCATATCCTCCATGTAAAGCACATAAACGCATGCATGTCCGCATATTATATCATATCTTTTTCCAGAAAAAAAGAGGGCGGACGACAACTCGTCCGCCCCAAATGAGGAGAAAAATGTGGAAAGAAAGTTAGCAATGTTGTACAGCTTGAATAGCCGTACACAGGCGGGGATCACAGCAGCGCCACCGCCGCCCATACCGCGCCGATGACGGCGCTGCCCGCCGCCATCCACAATGGCGGCGTCATGTGAAAGCCCCGCTGGGGCACGCCGTGAGTGCGGGCATAGCTTTTGGCCACGCGGACGGCCTGATCCACCAGCTGCTGCTGGCTGACCCCCGCGCCGTCGCCGCTGAGAACGAAGATCGCCTGTTCAAACACCTGCGGGTCGGGGCTGTCCACCACAATGACCCGGCGGGAAACACCTTTTACCAAAACCATGCCCTCCTTGCGCTGATATCCTTTGCCTGATAGAGAGAGTATGTCCCGCGCAGCGGGCGGTTATACCCGTTTTTCAAGGTTTTCCTCAGTTTTTTCAACGCGCAGGGCCAGCGCCGCGCAGTCGTCCCGCAGGCCGCCGTGGCGGCGGGATTCCGCCATGACCATCTGGGCCAGCTCCTGACTGTCGCCGCCCGGCCATTGCCGCAGCAGCTCACGCAGCCATTCGTCCCCCTCGCTGGTGACGCCGTCGCTGACCATCACCAGCACGCTGCCCGGCTCCAGAGACAGTCCGGTGGCCTCCGGCGGCTGATGGGCGCTTTGCAGCCCGGCAGGCAGGCTCGTCCCGTCCAGCCGGGTCACGGCGCCGCCCTTTTTCACATAGGAGGCCGCCGCGCCGTACTTATAGAGCCGCGCCGCGCCGCTGCGGCGATCCAGCGCCAGCAGGTCGATGGTGGTGAAACAGCCCTGCTCCTGACACCGCAGGGTCAGGGCCGTATTGATGGTTTTCAGCGCCGAAACAGGCTGGATACCCGCCTTGAGAAACTGCCGCAGCAGCCGCACCGTCATGGCGCTTTCGGCGTGGGCGGCGGGGCCGCTGCCCATGCCGTCGGACAGCAGCATATACAGGACGGCCCCGGCGGTGAATACCGCCAGCTGGTCGCCGCACTGGGTCTCGCCCTCCTTGGGCCGCAGCAGCGTGCCCACCCGGCACCGCAGCGGCAGTTCGCCCTCCGGCTCCGGCGGAACGCCCTCATCCAGCGCTTCGCTCACCTGATCGTACTGGGCCTCCGCCAGACGGCGGGCGTCCTCCAGACGGGCGCGGTACTGCCGCCGCAGGCGGAAGGCATACAGCTCCGTATTGATGGCGTTCAGCAGCTCCGGAAAGTGCAGGCACCGGCTGGTGAAAAACAGAGGAAAATCC
Source organism: bacterium (assembly GCA_963640475.1). Classification (GTDB taxonomy): domain Bacteria; phylum Bacillota; class Clostridia; order Oscillospirales; family Oscillospiraceae; genus Vescimonas. The sequence goes on from CAVHYW010000001.1 coordinate 119,935, forward strand.
TCCGTCTCCGCCCTGCCCCGCTTCAGCATGGGGCCGCAGGCGTCGTTGAAGGCGTTGTAGGTGCTGTTGTACTCCGTGTGCCAGCAGCGCTTCATCAGCAGGCAGTTCTCGCACGCCTGCCGGGCCGCCTGATCGAAGATCACCGAGGGATTCTCCCCCCGCTCCTTGGGCCGGGCGCGGAACATGGTGTTATACAGCTCCTGAAAGGCCGCCGCCCGCTCCTTTGCGGCGGTGTTGACCGCCATGGCCGGGGCCGCCTCCGGTTTCGGCTCTTCCGCGGCCGGAAGCCACTTGCGCTTCATCAGCAGATACGCCGCCGCGCCTGCCGCCGATCCGTACAGCGTCAGCCATGGCCGGTCGGCGTCCAGCGCCAGCGGGATCGCCAGCGCGCACACGCAGAAGGCCGCCGCCTGTATGGCCCGCGGCTTTTCCCGCAACAGCGACGCGCACAGCGCTCCGGCGCCGCATACCGCCGTCAGCAGCAGCGCGGGTACGGCGGCCGTCAGGTCGGCACACAGTCCGACCAGCGCACCCATAGCCGCCGCATAGGCAGGCGGCGCACCCGCCGCGCATACCAGCGCCAACCATGCCGCCATCATACCGCCCGGTGAGATGCCGTAAATACTGACGCCGCTCAAGGCGCAGACGGCAGCCGTCAGCAGCGCCAGCGGATGCAGGGCCGTGTCCCGCTGCTTTTCTCCCAGCGCATAGGCCGCTGCCGCCGCCACGGCGCATCCGGCGGCGCACAGCGCCCACTGAGACGCGGTGCGGCCCACCAGATAGACCGCCTGCACCAAGCCCAGCGCCGTCGCCGTCAGGATCGGGGCATAGCCGTCCCCGTGGCTCAGCTTCGTATCGCAGAAGGCCATATTGGCGCAGTACAGCAGCACGGCTGACGCGGCGAACCGCAATCCCGTCTGAAAATCGAACCATACCACCGCGCCTGCCGCCGCGCCCGCCAGTGCCCACAGTCCCCGACTCTTTCCGCCGGACACCGCCACCGCCGCCAGCGCCCACGGGGCGTACAGGCCGCCCACACGGGCCGCCGACAGGGCGAACACCAGCAAGCTCCGCAAAAGGGACTGCCATAGCTCGCCTGATGGCAGCTTGTCCCGCACAGTTGGCCGTTTCATTGGTTCACGCTCCCTCTGCCCCGCAAAGGGGCGGTTTTCAACACGGCTCTATTGTACGGGAAACATATCACGCATTTCGTCGGGAAATGAAGGGAATATCGGATTTTATGGTATCGGGCTGAAATGGGTTTCGTGGCTTCAGCGGAATGGGTTATTCCTTGCCCCGGCGCACTAATAAATGATTAAATAATAAAACGTCGGCATCCTAAAGGATGCCGACGTTTTATTACGCTTCGCCCGTTTCCCGGAAGTATTCCCGGGTCTGGGCGACATTTTTTTCGATCTCGTCCTTCAGCTGCTGGGGCGAGTCGAACTTCTTCTCGGCCCGCAGACGGCGGCAGAACTCCAGCCGGATGCGCTTGCCGTACAGGTCGCCGTCAAAGTCCAGCAGGAACGTCTCAATGGACACATCGGCGCTGTCGCTGACGGTGGGGCGGGTGCCTACGTTGGTGACACCGGCGTAGCTGCCGCCGTCCGGCAGGTACACCCGGGTGACGTACACACCCTTCTCCGGCACCAGTACATGGTCCGGCACCGTGAAGTTGATGGTGGGGATACCGATGGTGCGGCCGAACCGGAAGCCGTGGCCCACCGTCTGGCTGAGACAGTGGCGGTGGCCCAGAAATACAGCGGCCCGCTCCAGCTCACCGTCCCGCACCAGCTGGCGGATGTAGGTGGAGCTGACGGTGATGCCCTCGATCTCCACCTTGGGGATGATGTCGCAGCCCAAGCCCAGCTCACGGCACTTCTGCTGTAAAAGCTCCGGATCTCCGGCGTTTTTGTGGCCGAAATGGTAGTCGTGGCCTGCCACCAGATGCACCGCGCCATAGCGCTTCACCAGCAGCTCGGTGATGAAATCCTCCCACGGCATGGTCATCATCTCATGGTCAAAGGGCGCGACGATCACCTGCTCAATGCCGTACAGCCGCTCCATCAGCTCCTGCCGCTCACGGGTGGAGTTGATGAGAGGTACCGGCTTTCCCGTGACCACCTCCTTGGGAGGCCGGTCAAAGGTGAAGGCGGCGGGGGTGGCGTCCAGCTGCCGGGCCACCTCCACGGTGCGCCGCAGCAGCGCGCCGTGACCCCGGTGTACGCCGTCGAAAAATCCCAATGCGATGACAGTAGGCTTCATAGTTTACGCTCCAAAAAAGTTCTTGATGGACGTCATTTGTCCGTTTTCCAACCGGCTCAGGCACAGGAAGTCCCCCTCTATGCCATAGACCCGGTAGATGCCGCTCTCCAGCGTCGCTTTCACGGTGAAGGCGTTGCCGTTGCGGCACAGCTGCTCCACCCGGGGATGGGCGATGTGGTATTCCGGATACTGCCGGAACAGGGTGTCCACCGGCCGCAGCAGGGCTTCGCCCTGCGACTGCACCTCGTCGATGGTGTGGCTCTCGGCCAGTGTATAGCCCGCCGCCATGGTGCGCCGCAAAGACGCCATGCAGCCGCCGCAGCCCAGCGCCTGTCCGATATCGTGGCACAGGGTGCGGACGTAGGTGCCCTTGGAGCACCGCACCCGCAGGGTAAAATCGGTGTCCGACAGCTGCTCCAGCAGTTCAAGCTCATGGATAATGACGGCGCGGGGCTTCCGCTCCACCTCCCGGCCCTGCCGGGCCAGATCGTACAGCTTCCGGCCGTTGATCTTGATGGCGGAGTACATGGGCGGAATTTGTTCAATATCTCCGGTGAAGCGGGGCAGCACCGCCGTCAGGTCGTCCATGGTGACGGTCACGGGGTACTCGGCCAGCTTCCGACCGGAGGTATCCTGCGTGTCGGTGACAAGGCCCAGCCGCAGCGTGGCGACGTACTCCTTTTCGCCGCTTTCGGCAAAGGAGACGCCCCGTGTGGCCTGTCCCACGAACACCGGCAGCACGCCGGTGGCCATGGGGTCCAGCGTTCCCGCGTGGCCCACTTTTTTGGTTTTCAGGATGCCCCGCAGCTTGGCGCACACGTCCATGCTTGTCCAGTCCGCGGGCTTGTCGATGATGATGATCCCGTTGGCCATGGTGTCTCCTTTCTTTTTATTAAGGGAGAGTTTCGCTCTCCGGAGCGACCTACTTTTGCCAATAGCGGCAAAAGTAGGCAAAAACGCCAGAAGGAACCTCCGGTTCCTTCACTTCCGGGCGCGCTATACGCTCTGCAAATATGTTAACTTTTGCCGCACGCTTACATAAGATTTTCTTTTTCGATTCATTAAAAGGATCGTCTCTGCTTCTGTGCCGCTGCCGCTGATGCCTACACCGAACAACGTTTTTAGTTCTACCGTTGATAACTCGAGCGGCAGCGGCGCAAGAGGGAAGTCGATTCGTCATACACAACGATAATCGCCGTGTTCTGTGAACGCGCGGAATAAAGTCACAAATTTGCAGAAAGCGGAGCGTGCAGGAAGTTTTGAAACCTGCGGTTTCAAACAGCCTTTTTGGGTACTTTTGGGACTGTGGCCAAAAGTACCTCGTCCCCGCAGGGACGAAACCCTCTTACGCGCCAATAACCCTCCGGTACGCGGCCAGCACCGCCATACGTACCTCGTCCAATGTGCCGTCCACCGTGGCGCCTGCCGCGGCATGATGGCCTCCGCCGCCCAAAATGCGGCACAACGCGCAGGCGTCCACCCGCGGGCCGGAGCGGACGGAGACCTTGATCTTTCCCGCCGTCAGCTCCCGCAGCGTCACGCCGCAGTCGGTGCCCTCCACCAGCGCAGGAAGGGCGCTCAATTCCTCGATGTCCGCGTCAGTGGCCTGCATCTCCTGCCGCAGGCTGAGCGGAATTTCCATAATGACCACACGCTCGTGGTCGAAAAGCTTCATGTCCGCCACCATGCGGGACTCCATGGCCAGCCGCACCCGGCTCTTGGTGCGGAACAGGGCCTTGTTCACCGCCGCCACATCCACCACGTCCATCAGCGCCGCCGCGATGCGGTGGGTGCGGGCGGTGGTATTGCCGTACTGAAAGCCGCCGCAATCGGTGCTGACGGCCACATACAGCGGCAGGGCGATGTCCGCCGTCAGGGCGGTCAGGTGCTGGATGATCTCATACACGATCTCGCCGCAGGCGGCACTGTCCGCCTCCAGACAGGTGTTGCGGGCAAAAAAGCCCTGCGACGGATGGTGGTCGATGGCCAGCTCGATGCGCTGGGCATAGGGTTTGGCATTCTCCGGCAGCAGGCTCACGTCGGCGATATCCACGCTGACGATGTGCTCGCCCTCCCAGCCCTCCGGCGCCCAGTAGGGGGCGGCGTAGGGTTCATAGGTGGCGGTGATCTCCGGATTGGGCAGCAGATAGGCCGTCCGGCCACAGTCCCGCAGCGCCCGGCACAGGGCCGCCGCGCTGCCGATGGTGTCGCCGTCGGGCCGCACATGGGTCAGCAGCAGCACATTGTCCAGCGCTTCCAGATACCCGGCAGTCTCACGGGCAGTCAGAACGGAACGGTCCATCACTTGTCCTCCGGCAGCACGATGTCCGCGTTGGCGGGGTTGGCGGGCTTGACGTGGTGCAGCATATCCAGAATGTGTGCCCCGTGGGCGATGGAATCGTCGGCGAAGAATTGCAGCTCCGGCGTATAGCGCAGCTGCAATTTCTGGCCCAGCTCATGGCGCAGATAGCCGCTGGCGGACTTCAGGCCCCGCATGAGATCCTTCTCGTCGGTGCGATCCATGGCGCTGATATAAACGCGGGCGTAGCGCAGGTCGCTGGTGGTATCCACATGGGTAATGGTCAGCAGGGCGTCCGCCACGCGGGGATCCTTCACCGTGCGCAGCAGGCCGGACAGCTCCCGCTGGATCTCCTCGTTGATGCGTCCGATACGGTTGGATGCCATACTTTCGCTCCTTTCATGGAAAAGGGGCGGGCGCACTGCCCGCCCCTTGGTGGTGTGTTGTTTTACTGGGGAATCTCCTCCATCGTGAAGGCCTCCACGATGTCGCCTTCCTTGATGTCGTTGTACTTCTCGATGCTCAGGCCGCACTCATAGCCGGACACGACCTCCTTGACGGAGTCCTTGAACCGCTGGAGGGAGGCCAGCACGCCCTCGTGAATGACGATACCGTCACGCACCAGACGCACCTGACAGTCCTTGCGCTGCAGTTTGCCGTCCTGCACGTAGCAGCCCGCCACGGTGCCCACGCCGGAGACCTTGTAGGTCTGGCGCACCTCGGCATGGCCCAGCACCACTTCCCGGTACTTGGGAGCCAGCATACCCTTCATGGCGGCTTCGATCTCGTTGATGGCATCGTAGATGACGCGGTACATCCGCATATCCACGTTGGCGCGGGCGGCGCTGTCGCGGGCGGCGGCGTCGGGACGGACGTTAAAGCCCACGATGATGGCCTGAGAGGTGGAGGCCAGCATCACGTCGGATTCGTTGATGGCGCCCACGCCGCCGTGGATCACGCGCACGCGGACTTCCTCGTTGCTGAGCTTCTCCAGAGAGGCCTTGACTGCCTCCACGCTGCCCTGCACGTCGGCCTTGACGATCAGGTTCAGGTTCTTCATTTCACCCGCCTGAATCTGGCTGAACAGATCCTCCAGAGAGACCTTGGTGACAGGGGCGTTGGCCTTGGCCTTTTCCTCAGCCTTGCGCTGCTCCACCAGCTCGCGGGCCAGCTTTTCGTCGGCCACGGCGTTGAAGGTCGCACCGGCGGAGGGAGCCTCGCTCAGGCCCGTGATCTCCACGGGGACGCTGGGGCCTGCCTCGGTCATCCGTTGGCCCTTGTCGCCCACCATGGCGCGGACGCGGCCCACGGAGGTGCCGGCGATGATGATGTCGCCCTGATGCAGGGTGCCGTTCTGGACCAGCAGCGTGGCCACGGGGCCGCGGCCCTTGTCCAGACGGGCCTCGATGACGGTGCCCTGTGCAGCACGGTTGGGGTTGGCCTTCAGCTCGCTGACCTCGGCGGTCAGGGTGAGCATTTCCAGCAGGTTATCCACACCCATACCGGTCTTGGCGGAGATGGGGCATACGATGGTGTCGCCGCCCCACTCCTCGCACACCAGACCGTACTCGGTCAGCTGCTGCTTGATGCGGTCGGGGTTAGCTTCGGGCTTATCCATCTTGTTGATAGCCACGATAATGGGGATCTCTGCGGCCTTGGCATGGTTGATGGACTCGATGGTCTGGGGCATGATGCCGTCCTCGGCGGCCACCACCAGAATGGCGATATCCGTCACCATAGCGCCGCGGGCGCGCATGGAGGTAAAGGCCTCGTGGCCGGGGGTATCCAAAAATGTGATGGGCTTGCCGTGGATCTCCACCTGATACGCGCCGATGTGCTGGGTGATGCCGCCGGCCTCGCCGGACGCTACGTGGGCATTGCGGATATAGTCCAGCAGGCTGGTCTTGCCGTGGTCAACGTGACCCATGACCACCACAACGGGGGCGCGGGGCACCAGATCCTCTTCCTTATCCTGATGGCCGTCGATCAGCTTCTCCTCGATGGTGACGACCACTTCCTTCTCCACCTTGCAGCCCATTTCCTCGGCAATGATGGCGGCGGTGTCGAAGTCGATCATCTGGCTGAGAGAGGCCATAACGCCGTTCTTCATCAGGCACTTGACCACCTCGGCGCCGGTTTTCTTCATACGGCTGGCCAGCTCGCCCACGCTGATCTCGTCAGGGATCTGCACGGTGACAGGGGTGTTCTTGATGATCTCCAGCCGCAGCTTGCGCATGCGGTCGGCCTCCTCCTGCTTGCGCTTATTGGTCATGGGGCCGTTCTGGCGCTGCTTATTATTGCGGAACTTCTCCTTGCCCTGCAGCTGATCCTTGTCCCGGCGGCCGCCGCGGTTGCTGCTGCGGTCGGCCATGTCCTGCAGCTTCTCGTCGTACTTGTCCAGATTCACATTGGTGGCCTTACGGGTATCCACCACCTGCTTCTGGGGCACGCGGGACATGGGCTTCTGGGGCTGGTTATTATTGCTGCTATTGCTGTTGGCATTGCCGCTGCCGTTCTGGGGCTGGGCAGGCTTCACCTGCTGATTGCCGCCCTGCTTCTGGCCCTGAGGCTTGTCGTTCTGCTGCTTCTTCGGCTCCGGCTTCTTCTCCTCGGCCTTTGCGCCCTCGGCAAAGATCGTGGCGATGCTGCTGATCTGATTATGCTGGGTCAGATACTCAAAAATGAGACTCAGCTCACGATCCTCCAGCACCTGCATATGGTTCTTGGGGGTCTCGGCATACTTGGTCAAGATCTCCGTAATATCCTTCGTGGCGACGCCAAAGTCCTTCGCCACCTCATGCACTCTGTATTTGTTTGCTACGCTACCCAAATAAAGCCACCTCCATCATAGTAAACGGTGCGCCGCGGCCCACCGCGTGTTGTCAACTTTCCTGCTGCTTTTTCCGAACGCTGCCCTTGCCGCGCTTTACCGGCAGGGAACCGGCAAACCGGTTTTCCGGACGCCGTGCGGTCTTGCGCCGCGTTCCGTCGCCGCGTCCACCGCCACGGCCCGGTTTTCCGTTCTCCGGCGGCTTCGTCCGGCGCTTCGGTTCCTCCTGCTGCGCTGCCGGAGGTTCCGGCGGCTTGTCGCTGTGAACACGGTGCTTGCCCTGCCGCAGGTTCTTCTCATGCCGCAGCTGCTCGACCCGGCGCTCCATGGCCCGCTGGGCCTTCACGTCCAGCTGTGCCGCCGCCGCGCCGTATTTCTCGCCGTCAATGGCCGCCAGCTTCTTCACGATGGCTCCGGCAAAGCCGATATCCGTCACGGCGCACATGGCCACGCTGGTGCGGCCCAGTGACCGGCCCAGAGCGTCCTTATCCGCCGGAACGGTCAGGCACAGGCACGCGCCCGTTTGGGCGAAGGAGAAGGCCCTTCGCTGGGAGGACGGTCCGGCGTCCCGCGCCACCAGGATCACCCGCGCCTTTCTGGCACGGACGGCAGCGCCCACCGGCTCCTCGCCGGTCTCCACGCGGCCCGCCTTTTTGGCAAGGCCCAGCATGGACAATACCTGATCCATCATGCCTCGCCGCCTTCCATCTGCGCCTCCAGCGCGTCGTAGACCTCCTCGGGAATGGGCGTCTCCAGCGCACGCTCCAGCGCCTTGGACTTGCGGGCCTTTTTCAGGCACGCGATATCGGGACACACATACGCGCCCCGTCCGGAAGCCTTTCCCCTGCCGTCCAGCAGGATGCCGCCCTCCGGCGTGCGAACCACCCGCAGCAGTTCCTTTTTATCCTTCATCTCCCGGCAGCCGACACACTGGCGCTGGGGGATCTTCCGGGGTTTGACCGCCATACCGGCCACCTCCTCGATGAAATTATTCCTCGCTGTGAGAAGCGGGCTTAATGTCGATCTTATAGCCGGTCAGGCGGGCCGCCAGGCGGGCGTTCTGGCCCTCCTTGCCGATGGCCAGACTCAGCTGGTCGTCCGGCACGATGACACGGCAGGCCTTGCCCTCGGCCGCCAGACGCACCTCTACCACATCGGAGGGTGCCAGCGCGGCGGCGATGAACTCGGCGGGATCCTCGCTGTACTTGATAATGTCGATCTTCTCGCCCCGCAGCTCCTCCACGATGGCGTTGACGCGCTGACCACGGGGGCCGACGCACGCGCCGATGGGATCGATGTTTTCATCCTCGGACCAGACGGCCATCTTGGTGCGGTTGCCCGCCTCGCGGGCGATGGAGCGGATCTCCACGCTGCCGTCGTAGATCTCGGGCACCTCCAGCTCAAACAGGCGCTTCACAAGGCCGGGATGGGTGCGGGAGATCAGCACCTGCGGGCCGCGGGTGGTGCGGCGGACCTCCACCAGATACACCTTCACCATCTGGCCCTCGGTCAGCGTCTCACCGGGTACCTGCTCGTTCTGAGTCAGCACAGCCTCGGTGCTCTCGTTGCCGGAGCCGATCTTCAGGATCACGTTGCCGTTGCGGGGATCGATACGCACCACGGTACCTGTCAGGATCTCATGCTGCTTGCTGCCCCACTCGTCATAGATCATGCCGTGCTCGGCTTCCCGCAGGCCCTGAATGATGACCTGCTTGCCGTTGCCGGCGGCGATACGGCCGAACTCCACGTTCTCCACGGGGAAGTTCACCACGCCGCCCAGCTCGTTCTTGGCGCTGATATGGCGGGCCTCCTCCAGAGAGATCTCGTTGGCAGGATCCATGACCTCCTCCACGATCTCCTTCTGGACATACATCCGCAGGTCGTGCTTCTCCTCGTCCACGTCCACGATCACGTTCTCCACGCCCTCGTGATCCCGCTTATAGGCGGTGGTCAGGGCCTGAATGATCTTGCCCATCATAAAGTTCTGGGGGATGCCCCGTTCCTTCTCCAGCATAGCCAGTGCCGCGAAAATCTCTTCACATTTCATGATCCTAAACTCCTTCTATCTAAAACGAAACTTGTTGTTTAAAACTCTACCCGCAGGCGCACCAGCGCCACTTCCGCCTTCTCGAACTGTACCGGCTCCGCACCGCCCATGTCCAGCAGCACCGCGCCGTCCTCGTAGCCCGCCAGCTTTCCGGCAAACTCCTTGCGGCCATCCCGGTTCTTATAGGTCTTGACCAGCACCGGCTGGCCCATGAACCGCTGAAAATCCGAGGGCCGCTTCAGCTGCCGCTCCGCACCGGCGGAGGATACCTCGAACATATAGCTGGATTCGATGGGATCCACCTCGTCCAGCAGGTCGCTGACCTTACGGCTGACGGCCTCGCAGTCCAGAATGTCCACGCCGCCCTCCTTGTCAAGGTAAAGCCGCAGATACCACTGGCCCGCTTCCCGGACGTACTCCACGTCCCACAGCTCGCAGCCGTTCTCCTTTACGACCGGCTCCGCCAGCTCCCACACGATGTCGGTGACTTTTTTCATAGCGTTCCTCGCTTCATTTTTCAAACGATTTCCGATTTTTAAGAAACGGATTTTGCTCAACAAAAAGAGCGGACGGAACGTCCACTCTCAGTCAACACATACTACCATGTACTATTTTACCATATTTATCGTAGGATTGCAAGGGGTTTTGCGGAAAAAACCAGCCGAAAAAAGGCGGATATATGCGGATTTTTCGACAGGATACGCTATTGCGGTGTATATTTCCGCTGTTCAGCTATGAAATTGTCAAAAACACTTGCAACCCCCAATTCAATGCGTTATAATTCAGAAGGAAAGCAAAAATGCGGCAGCCCGCAGGTGCGCCAACACCTACGGACCTGAGCAGGTGAAGCACCACCTACACAACGGCCATATGGCCGCACCGCGGGAATATTATACGCCATCCGGCCCTTTCTTGTAAAGAGTCGTTTTGTTGTATTTGTTTTTGCGGATGTGTTGCATAAGAACTTTGTTTCTTGCGCTGTGTAGGAAGATATCCTGCACAGCGTTTTTGTTTTTCGCCCGGCCATTGGGGGAGTATCTCCCCCCAATGCAGCCGTGGTGAAAATATGTATAGGGAGAAGAGAACCATGAAAAGAGCACACTTGTTACTAGCGGGCCTGCTTCTGATCCTGATGGTAACGCTTTCCGCATGCGGAACACCCTCGGTCAAAAACGAAAAGGAGATACTTGCTGATTTACGCGAACAGAATATAGGCGCCTATATTGTTACTGAAAGCACGGACTCCACGGCGTCTATCCAATCAATTGAAATCTTAAAGCGGCAAACAAATCCGGACGAGAAAACGGACTATGTTTATGTCACGTTGTATTCCGAATCAAAAAACGCACGGCATGTGAATAGCCTTAAATTGACATATAAATTGTACAATAACGACGGATGGTTTTTGGACAGTTGGGACGTATATCGTGACGGGCCGTATAGTGTCCAGCCTCTGCGCGGCCCGGATGAAAGTCTTGTAGACGACTTTTTTAACCGCTTCAACAATTCATTTTCGGGTGGAGGTTGGGTGTCCTACGCCTCTTGGCGCACGGAGGACATCCAAACAGACCTTGAAAGCGGCATTGCCTCAATTTCTGTGTCAGCGCAGAGGCAGTGCGAACTGGTTACGACCTCAGAAACGCTTTTGCTCGAAGCGGTTTTTTCGCCAGCGTTATGCACTTGGCAGATTCCCGAAGTGGGCGTTGACCACTATCTCGTTTCCATGACGTATGAGTGGATTTTCTCTAACGATACATTCTGGGATCAAGACTGGTCAACGACCGCTCAACTTACCATCAACAACATAGACCCGGTGAATGAGATCATTTCACTGGCCTGGGAGACCGATGGTGGAAATTTTGGTAGCCCAGAGCAGTTTAGCGGTGAATACCCTCTTAGTCGAAACAGTTCGATCGATCTCGATCATATTCAGGAGTCCGTGTCCGACTCTGACAGAGACTCCTTGAACTACCTCTATTTCTTGGAGAGCGAGACAACGCTTGATAACGGGATGATACTCCGTGTTTCGGTAGGGGCAATCAGTGCCGGCTGGGGCAGCGGATCATCTTCAAAATATGTTTTTTATACACGCTTCTGATTGTTATACACTTTAAAAAATGTTAAGAAACAGCAGCAGGGCGTTTATCTGCCCTGCTGCTGTTAATTTTCACTCCGTCATGATCTTCAAGATCACCCGGTCGGTCTCACGCATGCCCTGCGCCGCCAGCACGCCCACATGGCGGATGGTGTCCTCCACGTCCCTGCCCATGATGCCGTGACCGGGCTGGAAGTTGTTGCCGCCCAGATACATGTTGTAGCCCAGCAGGCCGCACTCCACGCCCATGGCGATCTTGCTGGCGCAGCTGGCCTTGGCTCCGTCGCAGATGCAGCCGGAGATCATGGCCACCGCGTTTTCCAGCGTGTGGCAGATGGCGTCATAGTCCGCGCCCCGCAGCCACGCGATGCCGCAGCCCGCGCCCACACCGGCGCTCACCGCGCCGCAGTAGGCGCTGAGACGGCCAATGCCGGTTTTCTGGTGGATGGTGATAAGGTCACTGAGGCATACGGCCCGCAGGATCTTCTCGTCGTCCGCGCCCATGAGCTTGCCGTAGCGCCATACGGGGACGGAAGCGGTAATGCCCTGATTTCCGGAGCCGGAGCAGATGACCACCGGCATCTCGCAGCCGTTCATGCGGGCGTCGGAGCCTGCGGCGGCCCATGCCCGGGCCTGGGTCTCGATGTCGTCGCTGCGCTGGAGCAGCGTGGAGCCGATGTTGGCGCCCCAGCTGTTTTTCAGGCCCTCCTCCGCGATGGCGGTGTTGCAGGCGATCTGCCTGCCGATAACGGGTTCGATGGTGGATAACGGTACGGTTTCAGCGAAGGTGAGAATGTCTTTCACATTAAGGACGCTCTTGTCCTGCAGATTGTCCTCCGCGTTGGCGGTAACGGGCTTTTCCAGCAGGATCTCCCCGTCCTTTTCGATGTAGATGATGTTGGTGTGGTTGTTGGCCACCCGCACGGCGGCGGTATGTCCCCCCCGCTTGCCATGCAGGAAGATATCCAGCAGGCACGGTGTCTCGGGACATGTGACCTTGATGGGTGTGGCATCCAGATAGCCCTGAATGGCGGCTGCGTCATCCTCTGTGACGTTGGCGATCACCTGAAGCTCCGCGTCCGCGTCGCCCGCCACAATACCTACCGCGATGGCAGCGTCGATGCCGCGACGGCCATCAGTATTGGGTACGACCACGGATTTCACGTTCTTCAGAATGTTGCCGCTGACCTCGGCCAGCACTTCTTCCGGTTTTCCGCCCAGCACCTCGCGCAGCTTGGCAGCACAGTACGCGACGGCGATGGGCTCTGTACACCCTGTTGCCAGCAGGAGCTCTTCCCGCAGGATAGCCGTATAGGCGGCTACCGTTTTGTCGTTCAACATCATGACATTCTCCTTCGTATTCATTTTTTATCATCAGGCCATTGGCCGGATAGATGTTTCACCGCAGGTCGGGCACGTCATCCTCCAGATCCACCCAGTCCTGCACGTCCACCACGGAGTATTCTGTCTCCGTATTGCGGATGACCACCTTGGCAAGCCCCGCGTTGATGACCAGACGGCGGCACATGGCGCAGGAGGTGGCGTCGTGGAGCAGCTCGCCGGTCTGGGCGTTGCGGCCCACCAGATACAGCGTGCCGCCCACCATGTCCCGCCGGGCGGCGGAGATGATGGCGTTGGCCTCGGCGTGGACGCTGCGGCACAGCTCATACCGCTCGCCCCGGGGCACCCGCATGGCCTCGCGGGTACAAAGGCCCATATCCACGCAGTTGCGGCGGCCACGGGGCGCACCGTTATAGCCGGTGGAGATGATCTCGTCGTTCTTGACAATGATGGCGCCGAACACCCGGCGCAGGCAGGTAGCCCGCTCCAGCACGGTCTCGGCGATGTTCAGATAGTAGTTTTCCTTGCTGATACGCTCCATGGCGGTTTCTCCTTGCGACACAAGATTTTCTCTTAACTTGATTATAGCCTGTTTTGCCGTTCCCTTCAACAAATACAGCCACCACGCTTTTCACAAAAATTCGTCATGTTTTTTGAAGAAAACGTAAAATTTCGGTCCCTTTTTGCATACCAAAACGGTCTGATTTTGTAAAAGCGCAGTCCGGTACAGAAACCGGACTGCGCTTTTATCAAGATACTATTTGTCGGTTCGGCGGGCAAAAGGCTCCCCCGCGTTACTCCCGCTCGGAGAGCAGCGCCATCAGGTTCGTGCGGCCCACAGCCTGCACCGACAGGGCGCAGCCCGCCAGATAGCACAGCAGGAACGCCAGCACCGCCAGCCATTTGACCACGCCGCCGGACAGAAACAGCAGTCCGATGCAGCCCAACACGCAGCCGCATAGGCACAGCAGCGCCTGCTCCAGAAAGAACGAGGCGAATACCCGCTTTTTCGAGGCGCCCAGTCCCCGCATGATGGCAAACTCCATCCGCCGCCCGTTTATCATGAGCCACGAGATCAGGAAGCCCATCAGCCCCACCATCACGAACAGGGCCGGGAACAGGATACGGCTGAACGTGATGTAGCGGCCCAGCGCCCCCACCGTCTCGGTGAAGCTCTGATCCAGCAGGAGCAGCGTGGTGCGGTTCTTTCCGGCGGTGCGCACCTGACTGAATTCCTGCTGCGCCAGATACTGCCGGAACGGCTCCAGCTCATAGGACGAGCGCAGCGTGAAGGTACAGGTGCCGTAATTGGTGGTGCCGTAGAAATACTTCTCCATGGTCTCCCGGTCGGTGAACGTGAAGTCGGGCCGCTCACCCGGCTCCAGAACATCCGTCTCTCCGTCCAGCCACGCGGGATCGCCCCAGAAGCCAAAGGGTACATAGATGTCCTCCGCCATACCGGTCTGATTCACCGTGCCCACGATGCGCAGCGTCACCGCCGACTCCATGGTGCGGTTCATGGTGCTCCAGGATATCCACACGAAGAAGGTGTCGCCCGGCGCAAGTCCCCGCTGGACTGCGTAGTCCGCGCCCACGATGCAGGGGTATGTCTGTGGCTCGTCACCGTACAGGCCGCCGTAGCCGGGCGTCAGCGCATGGTAGAACGGCTGATAGGCGCGGTCGGACAGGAAGCTCTCGTCCCAGCCGTCCAGCCATGTTACCGCAGGCGGCTGGCTGTTCATATAGGCCGGGGCGGCGTTCATGCGGTTCAGCGCCACCACCTGCGGCTGGCTGGCGATCCACGCCTGCCGCCGCTGCTGCCCGAAGCTATTCTCCGCGAAGCGGGGGATCTCATCCGAGCGCCAGTAGTGCCATCCAATGCTGGCCGACATCTCCGACAGCATGCCGGACTTCCACAGTGTTCTGGCAGCGTCGGCCGGTACGAGCAGGTTGGTGTTCCAGCGGCCATTGGTGCTCACCGCCTGACCGGTCAGCACGCTGCTCTCATAGAGGGCGTCGGTCTGGCGGCTCCAGCCCTCCGCCGTACCGGCCAGCAGTCCCAGAAACAGGGACAGCACCAGCGCCGCCGCGGGGACCACCATAGAGCGCCATCCGCCGCGGCGGGCGGACAGCAGGGCGAAACGCATCGCCCCCTGACCTGCCACGGAGGTGCCCTCCTTCGGCACCCGAACAGACATCCGACCCCGCTTGGGGGCATTCTGCTGCCGGGCCTGATGCAGGAAAACAAGGCACAGTACCAGTGCCAGCACCAGCACCGCGCCACCGGCGGCCAGTGCCGGCCATACCGGCGCGGACAGCGGTTCCGGCTGCTCCAGCGTCATGCCCACCGCCGCCTGACTGTACCGCTGGTCCACGGCATACAGGCTCTGGGCGGCGTACAGCGCCAGACGCAGCATCCCGCGCAGGGTCAGGCCGCCGATGGCCGCGCCCAGCACCGCCGCCGCACCGGCGACAACAGCCGCGCCGGACAGCAGCCACAGTCGGATGCCGCGGGCGGGCGTGCCCAGCGACATCAGCACGGACACGGTTTCCCGCTGCCGTCCCACGAACAGATAGGCAAACAGCACCAGCACCGCCAGCGTGCCGCAGGCGGCGGCCAGCGTCACCGCCGACGCGGTGGACTCCATGGCCTCCAACGGCTGCGCGGCGGCGGAGTAACCCTGATCGTACAGCGTGACCCGCACGCCGTCCGGCGCCATGGCCTGTAAGGCGTCCGCCGCCTGACGGGCGGTCTTATTGTCCAGCACGGCCCGTCCCAGCTGATAGCCGAACAGCGGCTCGCCGAAGCCGCCCTCCGCGCCGGACACCCACACGGTGCCCTCATATTCCTTCAATGCGTTGGTGACGCCCACGACGGTCAGCGTCCGCACCTCGTCCGACACCGTCAGATCGAAGCGGTCGCCGTCGGCGGAGGTCATCCGCGTCAGATCGATGGTATCTCCAGCCTTCAGCCCGCATGCATCGGCCAGCGCACCGTCCGCCACGCACACGCCCTTTTCGCCCGCGGTGGGGAACCGGCCCTCCCGCAGGGTCAGGTAGCCCTGCTGAAACACCTCCAGCGCGGGAATGTCGTCGCTGCTCTCCAGCGCCACATAGTTGTTGGCCATCCGGCAATGCTGGGCAAACTGGGTGAACAAGCTGTCCTGCATCAGCGGATCGTCAGCGCCGCTGATCTCCGCGTAGGGCTTCGTTTCGCAGCCGTCGTAGAAATCCGTGATGACCAGCGTGCGGTTGGCCATGCCCGTCTCCACGAACTGTCCGTGGATCAGGTAATGCTTACCCTTTTCGCCCACAAAGTCGCTGTCGCCCAGCTCAATGGTGACGGCGATGCCCTCTTTCCCCTCCAATGAGTACAGACAGCGGGACACGATAGCGTCATAGCCCACCAGTACAAGGTCGTCGCTCTGGTAGGTATCGCCGGCGGCGTTATAGATGTATGCGGCGACATTGCGGCCCGTGTTCCACAGGTCGATGCGCCCCTCCGGCGTCACCAGCGATGCGTCGCCGAAGTACGTCACCACCACATAGGCATCCTCCACCGCGTTGGCCATATTGCGGGAGCTATACAGCGACACCGTCGCGTCGCCGCCCAGAATACCGCTGATGTGGATATGGCAGGTCATGCTGTTATAGTCCGTTGCCACATAGTTATCGGCCAGCTCGTCCTCCGACAGCTGGGCGAAATTGTACCGGGGGATCAGGTTGAAAATATCCAGCACCGCCTGATCGCCGTAGGGAATATCCCCGGCACTGCGCAGATAGCCCTCCATGGCGGCCAGCGCCCGGTCATTCCGCTCCCAACGCTCCACGCCGTTGATGGTGGCGATCGCATCATCATTCAGCGCAGATGCCGCCTGCCGGGCGTTTTCGTCGGCCACGTTGCCGTCGGGGTAATCCTGCCCCAGATATTCCAGCAGCGCCACGGAGGTATAGGTCTCCTCCATCTCCGCCAGCGTGTCGCTGCAATAGGCCCACATGCCCAAGCCCAGCACCAGTGTCAGTGTCAGGCTCAGGATCAGCGCGGCGAACAGCGCCGTCCGCCCTCTGGCCCGGAGGGTGGAGCGGATACCGTTGCGAACGATCATTGCGCGCCCTCCCCGCCGGATACCACCGCGCCGTCCCGCAGCTCCAATATCCGGTCGGCCTTGGCGGCCAGCGCCATGTCGTGGGTGACGACGATGACGCAGTAGCCCTCCTCATGGGCCAGCTGTTGGAGGATGCGGAAAATGTTGTCGCTGTTGGCGGTGTCCAGATTGCCGGTGGGTTCGTCGGCCAGCAGGATCTTTGTGTCCATGCCCAGCGCGCGGGCGATGGCCACACGCTGCTGCTCGCCGCCGGAAAGCATGGTGGGGTAGCGGTCCAGCGCCGTGTCCGGCAGACCTACCCGCGCCGTCAGCTCCGCCGCCCGCGTCCGGGCCTCACGGGCTTCATGCCCCGCAGCTCCATGGGGTACATGACGTTCTCCGCCACGGTCAGCAGCGGGAACAAGCGGAAGCTCTGATAGATCACGGCCACCGTCTCCCGCCGGTACTGCTCCAGCGACAGGGCGGCGGTGCTGACGCCGCCGCACAGCACCTCGCCCGACGTAGGCAGATCCAGCCCCGCCATCAGGGACAGCAGCGTGGTCTTGCCGCTGCCGGAGCGGCCCACCACCGCGTGGAGCAGTCCCGCGTCGAAGCAGTGGCTGATGCCCTTCAGGGCGTCCACCTTCTGATATTGCGTCTGATAAGTGTATGTTACGTTCCGAAGCTCCAGTGTGCTCATAGACGACCCTCCTTGTTCATGTCATCATACCATAAGCGTAGGCAAATGTCCACCTACTCCGATCATAGGCGCACCTCCGCGCAAAAGGGCAAGCGCCCGGCCATATGGCCGGGCGCTTGCTCATTATGACAGAACTTGAAATTCCCCGCGAATATCCGGCATAGCATCGCCGAACTGCTTGAAGTAGTCCAGGATCAGGTCGGACATCTCCGTGCCGATCTCCCGCACCACAGGGCAGCCCGTATAACAGTCGTAACCGCCGGTGCCGCTGGCCCGATAGCTGTTCAGACAGATGGTGAATACATCGTCGTCCGTCACCGACTTTCCGTCCACGGTCATCGCGGTGACCCGCTGTCCCACCGGGCGGGAGATGTCGTAGGTGTAGGACACACCCATGTAGTAGTCGTAGTTGTAGTGCTCCACCTTCGGCTCCAGAAAACAGTCGGAGACCCGAAGCGTACCGTCATCGTTCCGGGTGAAGTATTCCGCGCTGCGCTCCATGGCCTGACGCAGGACTGCGCCTGTGACCTCCAGCACCGACAGGGTGTTGGTATAGGGGTAGGCCACCAGCAGATCGCGCCGCCGCACCACCTGCGGCAGTCCCGCCACATCGTTGGCAAGGCTGGAGGCGGACAGCTGCGCGCCGCTGGCCCAGAGCTGCACGGCGTTGAACAGGTCGGGAAGGCCGCTGCCCTCCGCCGCCATACACAGTGGTGTGTCCGGCAGCAGCGGGCGGGGCAGATGACCCACCACCTGATCCAGCCAGTCCTGCGCGCCGTGCTCCATCCCGGCAAACTCCTCCAGCCATTCCCGGCGGCAGACACCGCCAGCGGGAATGGTCTCACTGGTGAAGCTCTTTTCCTCGCCGGAGATCGCCGCGTCAATGCGCAGGAATTCCTGCCCCCGGTCAGTGGGCTGCACCACGAAGGTGCCGCATACCGTCTGGCCGTGGACGGTCATGTGCTGGTGTCCCGTCAGCAGGATGTCGAAGTCCAGCTCCTGACACAGGCGATAGGCCACATTTTCATGGGTGGCGGACAGCACCCGGCCCGTGGCCAGATCCCGTTCGAAGCCGCCGTGATAGATACACAGCGTCACGTCCACCCGACCCTTCAGGGCTTCCAGCGCCGCGCGGGCGGCGGGGATGGGATCGTTGATGGTAACGCCGGACAGGTGCTCCGGCCGCTCCCAGATGTTCACATAGTCGGTGACGATGCCCACAATGCCGATCCGCAGGCCGTTCTCCAGCGTGTGGATGCGGGCGGGGAAGCGCACCCCCGCGCCGTCCCAGCGGACGTTTTCGCAGACACAGCGGGCATGGAGGGCATTGAGATAGCTGTCCAGATAGGCCATGCCATAGTTGAAATCGTGGTTGCCCAGCGTTACATAGTCATAGCCGCAGCGGTTCATCATCTCGGCAAAGCGGCTGGCGTCGCCCAGCGTGTCGTGGCAGTAAGCGCCCAGCGGGGAACCCTGCAAAATGTCGCCGCCGTCGATGACCAGCGTATTGCCATCCTTGCGGAACTGGCTGGCGCACTTGAATAGGCCGATGTCCCGCTCCTCACGGCTGCGGTAGTCGGTGGGATAGATATAGCCGTGGAGGTCGGAGGTGAAATAGATGGTAAAGTGTTTCGTCTCCATGGTTCACCCCCGTGCCAGCTTGACGCGGATCCGGGAGGAGATCCATTCGATGATCAGCACCAGTACGATCAGGCCCAGCAGGATCGCGCCCACCTCGTTCCAGCGGTAGGAGCTCATAGCGAAGATCAGCGGCGCGCCGATACCGCCCGCGCCCACCAGACCCAGCACCGTGGCGTCACGCAGGTTCATGTCGAAGCGGTAAATGATGGTAGAGGTGAAATCCGCCGTCAGCTGGGGCAGGATGCCGTAGCGGATCTTCTGGAAGGTGGTGCAGCCCGCCGCGTCCAGCGATTCCAGGATCCGCTTGTCCAAGTCCTCGATGCTTTCAATGAACATCTTGGACACCATGCCGATGGAGCACAGCGACATGGTAAGAAGTCCCGCGAAGGGGCCGGGGCCGGTAACGCGAATGAACATCAGGCCATAGACAAAGGCGGGAATGGTACGGATAGCGGCGATGACCACCCGGCCGATCAGGGCGATGGGCCGGGGCACCAGATTGCTGGCGGAGATAAAGGACAGGGGCAGCGAGATCACCGCACCCACGATGGTGCCCAGAAATGCGATGCAGAAGGTCTCCAGCAGCAGATAGGGCACGCCGTTGGTCCCCAGCGTAAACAGCAGCTTGCCGGAGGGATGAAAGATACCGGAGATGATGTTCTTTGCCACCTCAAGGCCGTTGCTGGTAGGGGTGCTGACCCGCACCGCCGTGCCGGACCACGCCAGCAGGCAGGCAATGATAAAGGTGGCCAGCAGCTGCCACAGCCACGTTTTCGGCGCGGAGGCGTAGGCTTTTTGAATTTTCTGT
>CAVHYW010000002.1:0-102535 GCA_963640475.1 bacterium
TTCTGGCACACTTCACTGGCCGTTTCAATCCGGCCTATTGTTTGACGCTTACGTTTGATACATAAAATTTGCACCTGAGCGAGATTTTCCCGTTCAGGTGTAAATTATCAATGCTGTGATATCGAGCAATGTGGCTTATTATCGTTGGAAATTCTGATTACAGTTACATACTCTTCGCTGCCCGATGTTTCAGCGCAATCACTCTTTTCAGTAAGAGCAATCGTGCATATCCCAATTTGCTTGTTGCATGTACAGTGACATAATTGAAAAGCCTTCCGACAATATCAGTCCGCGATGTCAGGTAAAGCTGGTCTATCGTGCAATTCACAGGCCGTATGCAGGGAAACAGCTCCTTGTTGCGTAGCTCCTTCATTTTTCTCCGGCGATCGGATATCGGTAGGTCAACGAGGTAGAATAGTGCCATGCTCAACATATACAGTCTTTTATCCGCAAGTGCACGGTTATCCGGAGTTTCTTTGATCTCACTGTCGATCACTTCTACAAAATGAATATAGGAATCGACTCTTGACAGCAAGGCTTTCTCGGATAGATTTTTTGTTACCGATTGACTATTGAGGCGATAAAGATAAACCACATTAGGGTAATAGGTGCTTACCGGTTGATATCCGATTTGATGCAGGAAAAGCGCGTCTTCCGCATAAGTCATGTGTTCAGAAAACCGCACATGCTTCTTTTCTATCAAATCTCTCCTAATAATTTTATTGAATGTGGAACCGTGATTAATACGATCCGGAACAAGACGGCGTTCCTGAAGCTGCGCTGCATTGGCAGTACCATCCACAAATTGATAGGAGCCAACTACGAGCAAATCACAACTTTCGCTGCAACATTTTTGCCGGATCGCCCCGAGACAGTTAGTCACAATAAGATCGTCTGGGTCAATAAACCATACATAATCGCCGTGCGAGTGTTCCAACCCCAGATTTCTTGCAGAGCTTACCCCGCCATTCATCTTACTATAGACACGGAGATTACCGTGTCGGACTTTGTATTGATTTGCAATCGACAAACTACGATCCGTGGAACCGTCATCTACACAAATCACTTCATAATCGCTGGCGGGAATATCCTGACAGAATACAGAGTCCAAGCATTCCGGTAAATATGATTCTTTGTTATAAACAGGTATAATGATACTTAAAAACATACTATACCCTCAACCTTTGACGTAGATTTCATAGATTTTTTTGCACCAGTTTTCAATCGGAAGTGTCTCACGGATGCTGTGTGCGGCTGCAGCAGCATTCTTCTGGTCAAAATCCTTCAGACAGCTTTTGACCGCTTCCGCACATGCTCTGACGTTCTCACTCTCAAAATACCAGATGTTTGGATATTTTTTGCTCCACTGCACGCCAGGAATATCACGGATACGACCGGCGTACCAACCGCAAGCGCTTCCATGATCGTGTAGGCAAAGGTCTCGGAACGTGCCGCTGACAGCATAATATCGGCAGCCATGTGATAATCATATACAGTTGATATGCTTTTCAGCCAGCATATTTGCTGTGGATAGGCGCAATGCTCACTGACAAATTTCTCGTTTTCAGCGCTTTTCGTGACCTGAATACAAAGCTTGCAGCGTTTGCGAATATCTTCCGGCAAAAAAGAAAGCATTTCGCAAGCAACATCCAACCTCTTGCGGATCTTGTCCCATCCGAAGAACAGGATCGCTATCTCGTCGGACTGGACACCCATTCTTTCCCGTAGTGCGCTGCACGATACCTCATATTTTGTCTTGGCAGGCAAATAGGCAGGCGCCAGGTGATTGATAAGTACGTAGCCGTTCTTTGTTTTAATATGCGGTGAAACCGCTATTGTCGTAACAAGGTGATCTCTTGCAAACATCTTTAGTCGCTGTAATGCAGTCGGTTTTTGTACCTTGCCTAAAGTGAAATCATCATGGAGATGCCATATGATCTTTACTTTTGGATGCATCAGTTTGATCAGCAGCGTTGGTTTGTCAAACGGCTAAAAATGCGTATGTATAATGTTGATCTGTTCTCTGCGAATAATATCATTTAGAAACCGAACGCCGTAAAATAGTGCTTTGCTTTGATAAAAGTAAATTGCTGCGCCTTCGGCAAGCAGCTGCCTGCACCATTCAAAGGATGCACATTTTGTTGGAAATGCGTATATAACCTTATCCCCGTGCTTTTGTACATAATCGTCTAACGCACAGATTGAAGGAATGAAATTACCGGGATTGGGACCTAAATAATCGCACACCATTAAAATATTCATTACTGTGACTCCTTCTCTGTTGGCAGCCGGTAGATCGACCGGAAACGCATAGCTTGAACAGCTTTCATATTTCATTACTATTGATATTTAAGTAATTATATAACATATTGAGCAATAGTGCAATGGATTCATCCGTAAAATCAGCCATCTCTTATGCCGGGGCCAGTAAATGACATAACAAAAAGCGCCTCCTGCGGCCCATGGAAGGTCGCAGGAGGCGTTTTTTATTTTGTTTCAAAAACCTGGCGCTTTCCGGCAGCGGACTTTCTCCGCCGCACTGTCACAAGCGCCAACACAGCTGCCGCGGCCACTGCCCCACCGCCGGCGGCCCAGATCCACCAGCTCAGCTGATGCGTGGCTACGATGGTGACCGTACCACTGCCGTCCATGGTAAAGCACAGGTAGCTGCCATTGGTCTGGCTATCGGCCTTATTTGCGCCGGGGCCATTGTCCACATATACTGTATAGTGTTTTTCCTTGTCAGTCATCAGCCAGCGTACCGTATGGCGTTCCTGCCCGTCATCGGGGATCTGAAGCGACCAGGCTTCTACAGCGTTTTCCATTGCGGTATCTATCTCAGTCGCTTGCAGGGCGTCGCCCTCCCGGAAGCTGCCCTGCACCAGCAGAACTGCCCGGCCATCACGCTGCTGCTTTGAGGACAGCGTGGTCACATACGGCTCATAGACCGCTGTGACATCCGTATCAAGGCGCAGATTGCTTAGGTCGCTTCTGTCCCAATGGACGTAGCTGTCCTCCTTCTCCGGCAATTCGGGGTATACATCACTGCCAAAGGACGCACCGTAATCGAATTGCTGCGTTTTCAGCGTCCGTCCCTCGGATACGAAGCGAAGGGTCAGGAGACGGAACTGGTCGGGGGCATCCTCCCTTTCCCGCATGGTCTCATAGGTGATCTGCTCCGCCTTGCCGACATAGCTGATACGGTCAACACCGGCCAGCGTGTCGGACACGAAGCAATTGCCGCTGTAATCGCCGGTGATCTCTCCGGCCACCGCACCGGCCAGTTGGGTATAGTCGGTGATGTCCACCATGGACAGGCAGTCGGACACACGGCTCCCTGAGCCAACGATGCCGCCCACATACTTGCGGCCCGCCAGCGTACACTTGGCATAGCTATGGCGGATGGAGGATAGGGACAGGCCGCCCACGCCGCCCACATAGTCGCCGTTCTCACTGGAAACCGCACCATAGCCGCCGCAGCCGGAGACAGTCCCCAGATCCATCCGGCCCACCAGTCCTCCCGCACAGCTCTTTTTTGCCTGCACCGCACCGTAGTTGTCACAATCCAGCAATATGGCGCGGGTCTGATAGGTGAAGCGGGTCGTCCGATGCTCGGAGGACAGCAGGTCGTCCTCCGGATCGAGGTCGTATTCGATGGCCATGGAGCCAGCCACGCCGCCTACGTTCCGGTCGGCGTCCACGCTGCCGTAATTGATACATTCCAGTACCTTGCCGCGGGTAGCGCTTTGCAGGCTCTCCTCGGACACGTCCTCGTACACATCTGTATAGTCTACGTTCTGAGTGTTGTTCAGCACATTGAGGAACAGGTTCATGACCTTCATGAACTGGTTGTTGATGGCCCGCACATCAGCCAGCAGCACCGAGGTGACGTTGGACATCTCACCGTTCAGGGCGGTCAGTTCATTACTGATGCCGCCCAGTGCCGCATTCAGCGCGTCAGAGCTTTCGCCGAACTCCGTCCCGAGACCAGAGAAGGAGCCGGGATCCTCGCCGGACAGCTCCCTCGCCCACTGCGCCAGCTTATTAAAGGCGCTTGTCAGGGACGCGGAGGCCTGCTGGGCATTGGCCAGCACCTCGTCCAGCTGTTCAAACACGAGGCTCATGTGGGCATTGATCTCCCGCAGCGTACCCATGGCATCCGCCATGTCGTTCATGGCATTGCTGAAATGGCCGGAGGCATCGGCAAAGCTGCCCATAGCGCTGCGCAGACTGCTGAGAATCTTCCGCAGCGTCTCCAGGTTCTGCTCCCGCAGCGCGCCGAAATTCGTATTGACCAGCAGATCCACCACGTCGCGGATGGTAGTGCCGCAGCAGTCCAGCACAGTTTTCAGATCAGTCCTCAGCTGCGTCTTGGTATCCGGCGTCACCGCGCCGCTGATGCCGATCTCCTCCATGGCGCGGCCAATGGTGGTCTCCAGCGTCAGCACCGCTTCCCGCAGGGCGGCAATGTCATCCCGTACCGGCTGGGTGTCGGGCTTGGCTACGCCGCCCTCCATCATGGCAAAGGCGTTTTCCAGCTGGTTCAGGCCGCTTTCCAAATCGTCACAGCCCTGTGCCAGCTCCCGGCATGCTTCCTGAAGCTGCGTAAGCAGCTGCTCGTTATATTCCTCCATGCCGTTCAGCGTATCCACCAGCTGCCGCATAGCCGCAAGGGCCTGTGTGGTGCTGTCGGACGCTGCCGCCAGCTCCTCCATGATGGGCGCGGCCTTGGCCAGATACCGCTCTACCAGCAGCATGATATTGTTGACGGTATCCACGTTGTTGTCCACAAAATCGCCCAGCTGTCCCGTCATATCGTGGGCGCTGTCCCGTGCGCTGTCGGCGTAACCGGAGATGCGATTGATGCGGCCGGACACCGTATCAGAGGCGGTCTGTGCGTCGTTCAGCGTGCCGTCGATCAGGTTGTGCAGGCCATTCAGCTCGTTTTGCAGCTCCTCCAAACCGTCTGAGGAGAATTGCAGAGTGATATCCGGGGCCATCTGGCCCACGATGCCGCCCACATCCTTGCGGCCCTGCACCTTGCCGCGATTGATGCAGCTGGCCATATAGCCGTTCTGACGGCCCGCGATACCGCCCACGTTATAGCCCACATGGGGATAGCCCACCGCTCCGGTGTTGGTGCAGCTTTGCAGGATGCCGTTGGAGTATCCGGCAATGCCGCCGGTATCGGTGGTCACGGCGCTCTCCGTCACATCCTCCCGCTTCAGCAGGTTATAGAGAGTGCTCTCGACATTCTCGAGATCGCTTTCCATATCGTCTTCGCTGACAGCGGTATTGACCGCCGCCGTGTTGGTGCAGCGCAGGACCGTTCCGGCATTTCGCCCGGCGATGCCGCCGGTGAACTGGCTGCCCCGGACCGCGCCGGAGGTGCGGCAGTCCGAGATCGTGCCGCCGGCTTCATTCTGTCCGGCGATGCCGCCCACATAGTCACCGCCCATGACGATACCGGAGAAGGAGCAGCTTTCGATCCTGCCGGCGTTGACACCGGCAATGCCGCCCACCTGACTTTGTGTGCCGGAGGGGGTAACGTCGCCCTTTATGGACAGGTTCCGCACCACCGCGCCGGTCTCGACACGGCTGAAAAAGCCGTAGCCGGAGGCGCTGTCCGTCAGGGAAAGACTGTAAATATGATAGCCCTGACCGTCAAAAGTACCGTAAAACACTGGAATAGAGATGGCCAGGCAGCCCGCGTCGATATCGGAGGTCAGCAGCACCGTCAGGCCCTTGGAATAGGTATCCGAGGCGCAGCGCTCCGCAAACTCCACCAGCTCCTGCTGAGTGCCGATATACACACGGTCATCGTCGGCAAAGGCCAGCGGGCACAGGGACAACAGCAGCAAGGTCGCCAGCAGGACGGATACGATACGCTGGATCATGTTACGCTTCTTCACTTGTATCCGCCTCCTTTCCCGCTTTCGCTTCTGTTGGCTCCGTTGGTGGTGCATGTTCCGGCAGCGATTGCTCGCTGATATTACCGGAGAGCAGGTTCAGGTTGATGTCGCCGTCCACGCTGGCACGCATGATACCGCTGACGCTGCCGTTGATCTCGCCGCTGACCACGCCGTCCACGAACACGCGGCCGCTGGCCTCCCGCTTGTGGATGACCTTAGGCACGGCGAAGGACGTCTTATCCACAATACCGCTGCCGATCAGCAGTATCTGCGGCAGCACGAACAGCACCAGGAACATGGAGATGATGGTACCGCGGCCCAGACTCTGGCCGATACCGGCGATGGCGGCCTCGGAGGTCATCTGGCCGATCAGCGTACCCGCCACCGTCAGGATAGTGCCGGAGGTCAGCACCGTGGGGAAGGCGAAGTTCAGCGTGTCGATAACGGCCTGCTGGTGATCCATCTTATCCTTCAGCTCCTCGTACCGGCTGGCGATAACGATAGCGTAGTCGATGTTGGCGCCCATCTGGATGGAGCTGACCACCAGATAGCTCATGAAGAACAGCGGCGTGCCGGTCAGGGCCGGGATAGAGAAGTTGATCCAGATACTGCCCTGTATCACCATGATAAGCAGCAGCGGCATACCCACCGACTTGAAGGTGAACAGCAACACCACCAGCACGATCAGGATGGACACCACGCTGACCACCGTGTTATCCCGGGAGAAGGACTTCTGGAAGTCGTATTCGTTGGTAGAGGTGCCCGCCACATACACATTGCCGTCAGGATAGTAGCTGTGGGCTACGTCACGGATGGTGTCGGTAAAGGTGTAGGTCTCGTCGCCGCCCACCGGAAGCGTCAGATACAGCAGCATGCGGCTGTAATTCTCGCCCTCCAGCTGGGCCTTGGCGCTTTCGATCTGGCCCTTGGCGTCGTTGAGGGTCTGGGTCTGCTCGTCGCTCATGGTGACGATCCCGGCGTCCACCTGATCGCAGACAAACAGGAAAATATCCATCAGCGGCACCTTATAGGAGGCAATGTTGCCCGCCAGCTTGCCGTAGTCCCCCTGCTCGGTGGCGTAGGCGGCATAGAGCAGCTGGGCCATCTCATAATCCACGTCGGCCAGCTCAGAGAACTGGCGGGGCGTCAGCTTATCGGCCAGCATATAGCCATCCATGGCTTCCACGTTGGCAAGACCCATTGTATAGTCGATCTCGTCGTACCGCTCCAGCTCACGCAGCAGCTGTGCTTCCTTCTCATAGTCGCCGGAGGGCACCACCAGCGCCACCATGTTCTTACTAGTAAAGGTATCCTTGATCTTGTTCTCGGCGATCTGGGTCTCGTTGAGCTTGGGGGTCACCAGATCGGTGTAACCGTAGGCGTAGGGGCACTTGCCGGAGAAGAAGATACCGAACACCACGAACACCGCGAAGATCACGGGAACGATATGGCGGGTCTTGAAGTCGTATTTGCCGATGAAATCCACCTTGGGCACAAAGCTCTTGTGCTTTGTCTTTTCGATCAGCGGCCCAAACAGCACCAGCAGCCCCGGCATCACCACGAACACCGACAGCAGCGCGTACAGGATGGCCTTAATAAGGCAGATACCCATATCGGGGCCGATCTTGAACTGCATGAACAGCATGGCCGCCAGACCGCCCACGGTGGTCAGGGAGCTGGCGCTGATCTCCGGGATAGCCCGGCTCAGGGCGGCAATGGCCGCTTCCCGGACAGGCATGGTCTCCCGCTGCTCCTTGAAGTGGTTGCACAGGATCACCGCGTAGTCCAGACTCAGCGCCAGCTGCAAAATACTGGTAACGGAGTTGGACACAAAGGAGATCTTGCCCAGCAGGAAGTTGCTGCCCTGATTCAGGATCATGGCAATGACGAAGGTCAGCAGCAGCACGGGCACCTCGCCATATGTCTGCGAGGTGATGACCAACACCACGATTACGATCACCGCCACATACACCATGATGACGCTGACCTCGCTGGCGATGGTGTCCTGCAGGGTATTGCCCAGATCGGTGGAGATATACAGGTCATAGCCGGACAGCGCTTCCTTCACCGCATCCAGTGCCGTCAGGCAGGCGTCGTCCGTCTCGTCATAGTCGAAGGTGACGGTAAACAGCGCCGCGGCGTTGCTGTAATGGTCAGTGGTCTCGTCGAAGGCCACGCTCTGGACGCCCTTGATATCCGCAAGAGTATCGTTCAGCTTCAGGGCATCGTCGTAGGTGATGTTGTCCACCATGACCTCCGCTGTGCCATAGGTGGTAAATTCCGCTTCCATCACGTTCAATGCCTGTTTCGTCTCGGAGTCATCCGGCAGAAATGCCGTCAGCTCGTTTTCCACCTGTACCCAGTTGCGGGAAAAGGCCGAGAACACAAGGGCAATGATGGTGAGCAGGAAAAACAGGTTCCGCTTATCCACGATAAACGTCGCCAGCTTTTCCATAAAGGTCTGTTTATGGACGGTTTGCTGTGCCATGTGCTTGATGCTCCTTTTCCGTTTCTTCGATCGGTATGCCTTTCAGCGGCATGCGGATGACGCCGATGCGGACGACGCCACGCAGCGCCGTGCCGTCGCTGTGCAGCTGTGTTTCGCACTCGAAAGCGTTCAGCGTTGTTTGCAGCGTGTGCCGCAGCGTCAGGGTCTCCCCTTCCCAGCTGCCTGTCACATGGTTGCTCACCCCCAGCAGCGACAGCGTGCCGGTGACAGCGCCGCCGCGCTCATGCAGGATCAGCGTGCCGCCGCGCTCTCCCAGCGGACTTTCTACGATCACCTGATATCGGGCCATAAAGGCACCTCCTATTTTGATTCAACGGTGAAAGGATACCGGAAGCGCCCCGAAAATGCAAAGGTCAAACGGCTCGACCATGTCACAATTTTGGTGCTGACGCACCGTTTGACCTGAAAGGTATTCTATGGTATAATGCCACTACTCTCGATAGAAGGAGGCGTCTGCCGTGGAGAAGCGCACCTATGCCGCGTCCGACCAGACCAAGCACGCTCTGGCATCGGCGCTGAAGGAGCTGATGGCCCAAAAGTCCATCGACAAGATCACCATTCACGATATCACCGAGCGCTGCGGCATACGGCGGCAGAACTTCTATTATCACTTCGAGGATGTCTATGACCTGATGCGCTGGATGTTTCAGGAGGAGGCCGTGTCCCTGCTGCGCCAGCACGAGGGGACGCTGCTGTGGCAGGAGGGACTTTTGCAGCTGTTCCGGTACATCGAGGAGAACAGGGCCGTGTGTCTGTG
Source organism: bacterium (assembly GCA_963640475.1). Taxonomy (GTDB): domain Bacteria; phylum Bacillota; class Clostridia; order Oscillospirales; family Oscillospiraceae; genus Vescimonas. Next base: position 9,179 of record CAVHYW010000002.1, read on the forward strand.
CGCCTTGCGGTCGGTAGGCCGAGAGCATCTCAAGCGCTTCTTTGAAACGGATATCCACGCCATCATCCACCGCACGGTGGAGCAGTTCGGCCATGAGGTAGGCGCTATCAACGCCGGCGCCACAGAGGCGGATATCGATCTGACCACGCACTTTTATGTGGTGGCCATGGCGGGCATGCTGGAAAGCTGGCTGCTGGGTGAGATCGACCGCACGCCGGAGGAGTTGATCTCCTTTGCCGACCGCACCCTGACGGATCAGGTGCAGGGTGCCAAGCTGCGATACAGCAAAATCGCGCCATGACAAAACGGAGCCAATGGCCCTTCGGCCCAAAGGCTCCGCTTTTCTCGCACATCATACAGGAAGGAGATAATCATGCAGACGATCCTCATTATTGATGATGACGCCGCCATCGGCGATCTGGAGCAGGAGGTGCTGGAGCGGGAGGGCTACGCTGTGCAGCGGGCCTATTCCGGCACGGAGGCGCTGCTGCTTCTCAAGGAGAGCCGCCCCGATCTGGTGCTGCTGGATCTGATGCTGCCGGGGCTGTCCGGCGAGGAGGTGCTGCCCCGGATACAGGACATTCCCGTCATCGTGGTCAGCGCCAAGACCGCCGTACAGGACAAGGTGGGCCTGCTTCTGGGCGGTGCGGCGGATTATCTTACCAAGCCCTTCGACACCAAGGAGTTGCTGGCCCGTGTGGCGGTGCGGCTGCGGGAACACTCCCGCTCTCCCCTCTCCGCCGTCTATACCTGCGGCGGCCTGACGCTGGATACCGCGTCCCGCTCCGTATCCGTGATGGGAACGCCGGTCATGCTGACCCGGACGGAATTTGCCATTCTGAAGCTGCTGATGCAGAATCCGGGGCAGGTCCTTGCCAAATCCGTCCTGCTGGACAGGCTCAGCATGGATACGCCGGACTGCACGGAAAGCTCGCTGAAAACCCACGTCAGCCATCTGCGAAGCAAGCTGCGGGAGGTCTCCGGTCAGGATCATATCGAGGCGGTCTGGGGGATCGGCTTCCGACTGCGGGTGTGATCTCAACCATTTCTCAACTGTTTCCTTAACCGCTTTCTTGACTTTTGCCCGGTAGGCTGTGTCCATCGAGCAAAAGGAGGTAATGCAACATGGAATATGTGCTTGAAGCAAACGGGCTGACAAAGCACTATCGTAATTTCACGGCGCTGAACGGCCTTACCATGCATATTCCCAAAGGAGCCATTTACGGCTTTGTGGGAAAAAACGGCGCGGGCAAGACCACGCTGATCCGCCTTGTCTGCGGCCTGCAGGAGCCTACGGGCGGAAGCTACGCCCTCTACGGTGTCAGAAATACGGACGCAAGGATCAACCGCGCCCGCCGCCGCATGGGTGCGGTGGTGGAAACGCCGTCCATCTACATGGATATGACGGCGGAGGAAAACATCCTCCAGCAGTACCGTGTGCTGGGTGTCCCGTCGGACGGCGGCGCTTCCGACCTGCTGCGTCTGGTAGGACTGGAGAACACCGGGAAAAAGAGGGTACGGCACTTCTCACTGGGCATGCGCCAGCGGCTGGGTATCGCCGTGGCGCTGGCGGGCAGTCCGGACTTTCTGGTGCTGGATGAGCCGGTCAACGGCCTTGATCCCCAAGGCATCATCGAAATGCGGGAGCTGATCTTAAAGCTCAACCGGGAGCACGGCATCACCGTGCTGATCTCCAGCCACATTCTGGACGAGCTGTCCCGTCTGGCCACTCATTACGGCTTTATTGACGGCGGATACATGGTAAAGGAGATCAGTGCGGCGGAGCTGGAGACCCATTGCCGCAAATGCATCCGCGTGGCGGTCAGCGACACCGGCGCGCTGGTCAGGGTGCTGGACGCCATGGGTGCGTCATACAGCATAGTAGATGCTTCCCACGGGGATATCTACACCGAAGTGCAGATCACGGTGCTGGTGGAGATGCTGGCGCGGGAGGGCTGCACCGTCCACAGCATCAAGGAGCGGGACGAAAGTCTGGAAAGCTTCTATATGGATCTGGTGGGAGGTGAGCGCCATGCGTAAGCTGCTGAGAGCTGACCTTTTCCGCCTGCGCAGAAGCCGTGTACTGTGGCTGTGCATGGCGGCGGCCTTCGTCATTTCCGCCTTCTTCCTGCTACGGCTCAGTACGGATAACGAAAACATGAGCACGCTGGACGCCGCGTTTTTGCAGCTGCTCCCCTTCCTCCCTATTCTGCTTGCAGCCTTTGTAGGGCTATTTCTCGGAATCGAATATCAGGACGGCACCATGCGCAATAAGCTGATCGCCGGTCATTCCCGCGGTAAGGTGTACGGCGCTTATCTGATCACCGCTGTCATCGGCTGCTTCGCCATTTTGCTGGCGTGGGCGGCCAGCGTGGTGATCGGCGTCGTTAAATTCGGCTGGTTTGCCGCGCCGGCAGGTACGCTGCTGCTGACTGTCGCCGCCATTCTGCTGCTGACCATGGCCGAGGCTGCCATCCTGACGCTGCTGTGCCTGCTGGTCACCAACCGCGCCGTTTCCGACGTGGCGGCCATCCTGCTGGCCTTTGCCCTGCTCCTTCTGGGCAGCAGCTTCTATAACGCCCTGTGCGAGCCGGAAACAACCTCCGCCGCCGTCATGACGGCGAACGGCTTTGAGATCGGTGAGCCGGAGCCCAACCCCAATTACATCTCCGGCACGCTGCGGACCGTGTATCAGTTCGCCGTGGATGCGCTGCCCTCCGGACAGGCGATCCTGCTGGCCAATCAGGAGCTGACCCATCCCGTCGTTTCCCTGTGCGCTTCTGTCGGCATCACACTGCTGGTCAGCGCCATCGGCATGGCAGTTTTCAAGCGCAAAGACTTAAAGTAAGGAGTCGATCATGATGATCTGGTGGATCGTGGCTGTCGCTGTGCTGGCACTGACCGTGCTGGCGCTGGTGGTGTACCTGCTGTCCCTGCGCCGCGCTATCCGCGAGGTGGCCGACGAGCTGGACGAAAAGCTGCAGACAGACACCAATACACTGATCGCCATTTCCACCGGTGACCGGGCCGTCCGGGCGCTGGCCGCCCGGATCAATACGCAGCTTCGGGCGCTCCGCAGGGAGCGCCTGCGGCTGCAGAACGGCGACGCGCAGCTGAAAGCCGCCGTCACCAATGTCTCCCACGACCTGCGCACGCCGTTGACGGCCATCTGCGGCTATCTTGAACTGCTGGAGCAGGAGCCCCACTCGGAAAACAGCCGCCGCTATCTGGCGGTGATCCGTGAGCGCACGGAGACCATGCGCGCCCTGACGGAGGAGCTGCTGCAATACTCCGTTATCACCTCCGCGCCGGACGCGCTGAACCGTGAGCCGGTCAGCGTAAACGACATCCTGGAGCAAAGCCTTGCGGGCTTTTACGGCGTGTTCTCCGGACGCGGCATCGCGCCGGTCATTCAGATGCCGGAGCAGCCGGTGATCCGGACGCTGGACGCCGCCGCGCTGCGGCGGGTGTTCGGCAACATCCTCAGCAACGCCGCCAAATACTCCGACGGCGATCTGACCGTAAATCTGACGCCGGAGGGCACGGTGACCTTTACCAATCACGCCCACGGTCTCGGCCGGGTGCAGGCGGAACGGCTCTTTGACCGCTTTTTCACCGTGGAGAGCGCCAACGGCTCCACCGGATTGGGCCTGTCCATCGCCCGGCAGCTGACGGAGAAAATGGACGGACACATCTCGGCGGAATATGAGGGTGAAAGCCTCTGCGTCCGTGTAACGCTATAATATGTAAAGGGGATATCCTTGCAAAGTATCATGCAAGGATATCCCCTTTTTACAGTTCACGTTGGGCCAGCACGCAGGCGCACCCATCCAGACTGTCGGTCTTTTTCAGCACCGTAAACCGGTTCTTTCGCCAGAAGTGCTCCGCCTGCGGATTGCCGTCGATCCAAGCCAGCCGAACCCCACGAAAACCCATACCCCGCAGGCCATCGCACAGCCGCTGGATCAGTGCGGTTCCCACGCCCTTCGTCTGGCAGCTGCTGTCCACCATGAAAATCCCGATAAAGGCGATATCCCGCTCCGGATAGCCGCTGATCAGATCCATGATGGCGAACAGATGCCCCTGCCGAAAGAAGCCGATAAAGTACTTATCCTCCGGCGCCATACCCGGCGGAAGGCTGTTCATATCCGCCCGCACGGCGTCACGGGTCACCACAGGCGGATGATATTCGTAGTACAGCGGATTCCCGATGCACAGGGCGTAGACCTGCTCCACATCCGCCTCCGTCAGACGCCGGACCGCAGCATCCCCGCCTGACAACGCCTGTAAATCGATGCAAATTCGCTCCTCCATGCCACGCTTCCTCCTTGTGCCGCTATTCTATCACATCCCGCTGAAATGCGCAATCACGCGCAGAAAAGCCTTGCGCCGGACACAGATGACTGGTATACTGATACCATTAGGAGGTGACGCGCCTTGGCCTATGAGAACATTTATCAGGAGATCAACGATCTCCTTGCGCAATATCACGATACCCTTCCCTCCCTGTACCGCACCTTGCGGAAGCAGGCAGCCGCATGGCAGTACGCCAGGGGCGGCGTCACCTTGCAGCGGGGGTATTACTGCCCCAGTCCGGTCTATGACCTGGTGGTGGGCGGAGCCAATCGCGGGCGGCTGCTGAAAAGTCTCTCCCGCTGCAAAACGCCGCCTGACTTCGCCTATGGCTTTGATGCGCAGGGTCGGCTGATCGTCGTGGACGGGCCATACAGCGACCTGACGCATGGCCCCTATTACCGGGAAGCCATCCTACGGGAGGAAAACCGCGAGATCGGACTTCGCATGGATACGGACGACCGCCTGTGCGGCATCAGCATCTGCCGGTACCAGGACGGCAGGCTTACGGAGTACATCACCGCCCTGCGGCTGGATCGGCGAAGCGGCTCCTTCACCTCCTTTGAGCAGGAGGTCTATACCTATCAGGACGGCCATCTGTCCGCCATGGATTGGCTGGAGCATGATGCGCCTACCGGTCTCGTCCGGACATGGCATTACGAATTTGACCACAACGGGGACTCCCCCGTTCTCCGGAAATAAACAGCACAGCACCGCATCTCCGAAAGGAAATGCGGTGCTGTACCTATTTGAGGAGAGATTATGGCGAAAGAAACGCCGTAACGGGGATAGGGCCCCGTCAGGCGGTGCCTGTGATTTATTGCCCGCTGGCGCCGTAGTTGGACAGCACACGGGCGGAGGGGTCGTTGACGTCGCAGCCCTTCCAGCTCTTGTTGGGCATCCAGAAGTCCACGATCATCTCAGACTGACCGGGGTAGTATTTTTCAAATATCTCGCGGTAAAGGAGCGATTCCTTGGTAAAGGGCCGGGCATGGGCAAAACGTTTGCGGCGCTCCTGAAACTGCGCGTCGGAATAGCAATCCTCGGCAAAGGCCTTCAGATGATCCACCATGGAGTGGCCTACCGCGTCGGAGAAGGCTGCCTTTTCCCGGTAAAGAATTTCATAAGGCAGATAGTCCCCTTCAAATGCGTGGCGCAGCAGGTACTTGCCCTTGCTGTAAATGTTGACCTTCTTGGCCGGATCAATGGCCAGCACATAGTGGACGAAGTCCAGATCGCCGAAGGGTACGCGGGCCTCCAGCGAGTTGACGGAGATGCAGCGGTCGGCACGGAGTACATCGTACATGTGCAGCTCCCGGATACGCTTCTCCGCCTCCTCCTGAAACGCCTCGGGAGAGGGCGCGAAGTCGGTGTACTTATAGCCGAACAGCTCGTCGGAGATCTCGCCGGTCAGCAGCACGCGGATGTCTGTGTTCTCGTGGATCCACTTGCACATCAGGTACATGCCCATGCTGGCCCGGATGGTGGTGATATCGAAGGTGCCCAGCATCTTGATGACGAAATCGAGGGAGTCCAGCACCTGCTCCTTGGTCATGATGACCTCGGTATGGTCGCTGCCGATGTAGTCAGCCACGATACGGGCGTATTTCAGGTCGATGGCGTCCTCCCGCATGCCGATGGCAAAGGTGCGGATGGGTGTTTTGCTCTCGCGGGCGGCGATGGCGCACACCAGCGAGGAATCCAGACCGCCGGACAGCAGGAAGCCCACCTTGGCGTCGGCCACCAGCCGCTTCTTCACACCGGCCACCAGCTTGTCGTGGATGTTGGTGCACACGGTGTCCAGATCGTCGTAGCAGAACTGCTTTACCTTTGCGATATCATCGTAGCAGACGAACTGACCGTCCTTGTAGTAATGTCCCGGAGGGAACGGCATGACCTTATCGCACATGCCCACCAGATTCTTCGGCTCGCTGGCAAAGACGATCACGCCCTTCTTGTCATAGCCGTAGTACAGCGGGCGGATGCCGATGGGATCGCGGGCAGCGATGAACTGCTTCGTCTCGCCGTCGAACAGGATCAGGGCAAACTCCGCGTCCAGCATTTTGAACATCTCCACGCCGTACTCCTTATAGAGCGGCAGGAGTATTTCGCAGTCGGAGCCGCTGCGGAAGGTATAGCCCTTTTTCAGCAGCTTGTCCTTGCAGGTCTCATAGCCGTAAATTTCGCCGTTGCAGACCACATAGCTGCCATCCATCTGGAAGGGCTGCATCCCCTCCGGCGTCAAGCCCATGATGGCCAGCCGGTGAAAGCCCAGCAGGCCGTAGCCGGTATCCACGATGCGGCTGTCGTCGGGGCCGCGGGAGACTGTCTCCATAAAGCCGTCGGCAAACGCGGCGGTATCGGTACAAACGTCACAATAACCCATAATAGAACACATTTTATGATCCTCCAGATCTTGTAAAATAAGATCAGCAATGTGATAGGGCGAGCTGCTGTGACCCGCGGTGCCACCTATCTTTGAACTCATTCAGGCTTCCAACAAAGCCTTGCCGCGATAACGGGCGGCAGCTCCGGCGCGCTTACTGAGGGTCTCCCCTGTTGGGCTTGCGGCTTGCCGGATGTTCTTCTCCGGGGCGTCGGGCGCATGGCTTCCACCGTCCCATGCTCGCTGTGCCCGCGTTTCCCGGATACTTTTTCCGGCTCGAACGCCTTTGTGCATAAAATGTAGTTTATATATAATGTGGTTATATGGTTTTTATGGTTGTGGTTTTTGGTGGTATTTACTTCACGCCGAACAGCAGATCACCATAGGTGGGGAACGGCCAGAAGTCGGCGGCGGTGTACTCCTCTGCCTGATCGCAGGGAACACGGAGGGCATCCATCTTGGGAATGACCACATCCCGGATGACGAAAGCGGCATCGGTCACATCGTCGATCTTGTGATAGTCGCTCAGAGCGGTCTCCAGCTCCTCGACCGCCAGCGCGATCTGGTCGGTCAGGCCGGACAACTTCTCGATGAGGCCCGTCTCATACTTGCCGCTGAGGGTGGGAACGGCAGCCTTCTTGGCGGCCAGACTCTCCGCCAGAGAGGCGGTGTAGTCCTCCACGGCCGGCAGGATCTCCTTGCGGGCCATGTCCACCATGGTCTGGGCCTCGATATTGACGGCCTTGCGGTAGTTGTCCAGTGTGATCTCATAGCGGGAGCGGATCTCCGCATCGGACATGACCTTCAGGGAAGTCAGCATGTCCACGTTCTTCTTCTCCAGCAGGCAGGGCAGCGCGTCGGGGGTGGTCTTAAGGTTCAGCAGGCCCCGCTCCTCGGTGGCCTCCTTGATCCAGGCATCGTCATAGCCGTTGCCGTTGAAGATGATGCGCTTGTGCGCCTTGATGGTCGTTTGGATCAGATCATGGAGGGCGGATTCAAAGTCGTCAGCCTTCTCCAGAATATCCGCATACTGCTTCAAGGACTCCGCCACAGCAGCGTTCAGCATGATATTGGTGCAGGCAATGGAGTTGGAGGAACCCAGCATACGGAACTCGAACTTGTTGCCGGTGAAGGCGAAGGGCGAGGTACGGTTGCGGTCGGTGGTGTCGCGGATGAACTTGGGCAGCACATGGACGCCCAGCTTCATGACCCGCTTCTCCGTGCCGCTGTACGGCTCGTCCTTTTCGATGGCGTCCAGAATAGCGGTCAGTTCGTCGCCGAGGAAAATGGACACCACGGCGGGAGGCGCTTCGTTGGCGCCCAAACGGTGATCGTTGCCGGCGGTGGCCACAGACAGCCGCAGCAGATCCTGATAATCGTCCACCGCCTGAATGACAGCGCACAGGAACAGCAGGAACCGGGCGTTCTGATAGGGCGTCTCGCCGGGGGTCAGCAGGTTCACACCGGTATCGGTGGCGATGGACCAGTTATTGTGCTTGCCGGAGCCGTTGACGCCGTCAAAGGGCTTCTCATGGAGCAGACACACCAGACCGTGACGGGCGGCCACCTTCTGCATGATCTCCATGGTCAGCTGGTTGTGGTCGGTGGCCACGTTGGTGGTGGTATAGATAGGTGCCAGCTCATGCTGCGCCGGCGCCACCTCGTTGTGCTCCGTCTTGGCCAGGATGCCCAGCTTCCACAGCTCCTCGTTCAGGTCGGCCATATAGGCCGCCACACGGGGCTTGATGGCGCCAAAGTAGTGGTCGTCCATCTCCTGACCCTTGGGAGGCTTCGCGCCGAACAGGGTGCGGCCGCAGAAGATCAGATCCTTGCGCTTGTCGAACATCTCGCGGTCCACCAGAAAATACTCCTGCTCCGGGCCGACGGAGGTGCGGACGCATTTCACATCCTCGTTGCCGAACAGGTCCAGGATGCGCATGGCCTGCTTGTTCAGGGCCTGCATGGAGCGCAGCAGCGGCGTTTTCTTATCCAGCGCTTCACCGCCGTAGGAACAGAACGCGGTGGGGATGCACAGGGCCTTGTCCTTGATGAAGGCGTAGGAGGTGGGATCCCACGCAGTATAGCCGCGGGCCTCGAAGGTGGCGCGCAGGCCGCCGGAGGGGAAGCTGGAAGCATCCGGCTCGCCCTGGATCAGCTCCTTGCCGGAGAACTCCATGATGACGCCGCCGTCGGGAGACGGTGCAATGAAGCTGTCGTGCTTCTCAGCGGTGATGCCGGTCAGGGGCTGGAACCAATGGGTAAAGTGGGTGGCGCCATGCTCGACGGCCCAATCCTTCATGGCGTCTGCCACAGCGTTGGCCACTTCGTTATTCAGGCTGCCGCCCTCATCGATCGTTTTTTTCAGCGAGGTATAGACTTCATAGGGAAGCCGTGCTTTCATGACGCGGTCGTCAAAAACCAGACTGCCGAAGTATTCCGGTACTGTGCTCATCATGATCCACTCCTTTTCTTTCAAAATACATGCAAAAAAGGCGTCAAGGAGACTGATCTCCAAGACGCCTTTGCCTTTGATGGGCGAAATTATATACGCCCTGTACGAATTTGTCAATCGCCGTTTTACACAATTTTTGCCGTTTCGTCGATTGACTTTATGATGCAGCCGTGCTATAATCCCCAACCAAGATGAGCAAAGGCGTTCATTCAGCAGGCACATTTGTCCTGTATGAATGAACGCCTTTGTACTTTTTCAGAAAGGGATGAACGCTATGAAGCTGGAGGGACAGGTCCGTATCCCGTCCGGGTGCGCTATTTCCGCCGTCATCTCCCGCGAGGGAAAACGCATGACCGGCGAGGCAGTAATAAACAGCATGGTTCCCATGCATGACCGCTCCAACGGTCTGGGCGGCGGGTTTGCCGCCTATGGCATCTATCCGGAATACCGGGACTTTTATGCATTCCATATCTTCTTTGAGGACAACACCACCCGCCGGGAGTGTGAGACACTATTAAAAGAGGGTTTCGAGATCGTGCAGGCGGAGGTGATCCCCATCCGGATCATTCCGGAGATCACAGACGTGCCGCTGATCTGGCGGTACTTCGTATCGCCGCTGAAATCCGTGCTCTCCCGTCTGCAATTGGATGAGAAGGAATTTGTGGCCCGCACCGTCATGGAGATCAACACCAGATTAAAGGGCGCGTATGTGTTCTCCAGCGGCAAGAACATGGGCACCTTCAAGGCCGTGGGCTATCCGGAGGATGTGGGCCGGTTCTACCGTCTGGAGGAGTACGAGGCGTACAGCTGGACGGCCCATGGCCGCTATCCCACCAATACCCCCGGCTGGTGGGGCGGCGCACACCCCTTTACCCTGCTGGACTGGTCTATCGTCCACAACGGTGAGATATCCTCCTACGACGCCAACCGCCGGTATATCGAGATGTTCGGCTATAAATGCACCCTGCAGACGGATACGGAGGTCATCACCTACATCGCTGACTACCTTCTGCGGCGTCAGGGGCTGACGCTGGAGGAAACGGCGTCGGTGATCGCCGCCCCCTTCTGGAGCACCATCCGGGGCAAGGCCGCGCCGGTGGCGCGGCAGCTGACGTACCTGCGCACCATGTATCCCAGCCTGCTGATCACAGGGCCGTTCTCCATCATTCTGGGCTTCAACGGCGGACTGATGGCCCTGAACGACCGCCTGAAGCTGCGCTCCATGGTGACGGCGGAGAAGGACGACCGGGTATTCATCGCCAGCGAGGAGGCCGCCATCCGCGTTATGGAGCCCAACGCGGAGCATTTCTACGCGCCCATGGGCGGCGAACCCTTCATCGTGAAAGTGAAAGAAGGTGCCTATTGATGTCCATCAACTACATCATACCGGAATTTGAGGTGATCCGCAGCGACGCCCGCTGTACCTGCTGCCGCGTCTGCGAGAATCAGTGCGCCAACGGCGTACATGCCTATGACAGCGAGGGCAAGCGGATGCTCAGTGACGAGACAAAGTGCGTCAACTGCCAGCGCTGCGTCTCCTTCTGTCCCACACACGCGCTGAAGATCGTGAAGAACGACTGCTGTCTCCGGGAGAATGCCAACTGGCAGAGCGACACCATCAAGGAGATCTACAAGCAGGCGGCCACCGGCGGCGTGCTGCTCAGCTCCATGGGTAACCCCAAGCCCCTGCCGGTGTACTGGGACAACATCCTCATCAACGCCTCGCAGGTGACGAACCCGCCCATCGACCCCTTGCGGGAGCCCATGGAGACCCGGGTGTTTCTGGGGAAAAAGCCCTCCGCCAGCCGGCGCAACGCCGACGGCACGCTGTGTACCGACCTGCCGCCCCAGCTGGAGCTGTCGGTGCCCATCCTGTTCTCCGCCATGAGCTACGGCTCCATCAGCTACAACGCCCACGAGAGCCTGGCCCGGGCCGCCCGTGAGCTGGGCATCTATTACAACACCGGCGAGGGCGGCCTGCATGAGGACTTCTACTGCTACGGTGAAAACACCATCGTACAGGTGGCCTCGGGCCGGTTCGGCGTACAGGAGAAATACCTGAACACCGGCGCGGCCATCGAGATCAAAATGGGACAGGGCGCAAAGCCCGGCATCGGCGGCCATCTGCCCGGCGCCAAGATCACGGCCGACGTGTCCCGCACCCGCATGATCCCGGAGGGCGCGGACGCCATCTCCCCCGCTCCCCATCACGACATCTACTCCATAGAGGATCTGCGGCAGCTGGTCTACTCCCTGAAGGAAGCCACCCAGTACAAGAAGCCCGTGATCGTCAAGGTGGCGGCTGTCCACAATATTGCTGCCATCGCCAGCGGCATTGCCCGCAGCGGCGCGGACATCATCGCCATCGACGGCTTCCGGGGCGGCACCGGCGCGGCGCCTACCCGCATCCGGGACAATGTGGGCATTCCCATCGAGCTGGCGCTGGCGGCGGTGGATCAGCGGCTCCGTGACGAGGGCATCCGCAGCAGCGTTTCCCTGATCGCAGGCGGCAGCATCCGCTCGGCGGCGGATGTGGTAAAGGCCATCGCGCTGGGCGCGGATGCCTGCTATATCGCCACAGCGGCGCTGCTGGCCATGGGCTGCCACCTGTGCCGCAGCTGCCAGACGGGGCGCTGCAATTGGGGCATCGCCACCCAGCGGCCCGATCTGGTGAAGCGGCTGGACCCCGACGAGGGCACCCGGCGGCTGGTGAATCTGGTGACCGCGTGGAAGCATGAGATCAAGGAAATGATGGGCGGCATGGGCATCAACTCCATTGAGGCTCTGCGGGGCAACCGGGTCATGCTGCGGGGCGTACATCTGACGGAAAAGGAGCTGGCGATCCTGGGCATCGCCCACGCGGGAGAATGAAATGGCTGCAATTACGATTTTTTATGAAAAAATCCATGGAAAAACAACAGGAGGTGTGGTACAATATGAACTTCATTGAGGCCAACGCCCTCTCCTTCTCCGAGCTGAACGAAACTATACGTCAGGCCGGAAAAGAATGCCGCATCTGCGGATGTCTGAGCCAGCGGTTCATCGCCGCCGGTATGAGCGACAAAAAGCTGGAGATCAACGGCATCCCCGGCAACGCGCTGGGCGCGTATCTCAACGGGGCTGAGATCACCGTCAACGGCAACGCGCAGGACGCTGTGGGCGACACCATGAGCGCCGGACGCATCGTGATCCACGGCAGCGTCGGCGACGCGGCGGGCTACGCTATGCGGGGCGGTGAAATTTACATACAGGGCAACGCCGGTTACCGGGCCGGTATCCATATGAAGGCCTATCAGGAGCACAAGCCCGTCATTGTCATCGGCGGGCGGGCAGGCAGCTTTCTGGGCGAGTATCAGGCAGGCGGCCTGATACTGGTGCTGGCGCTGCACACCGACGGGCGGCCCGTGGTGGGCTTCTTCCCCTGCACCGGCATGCACGGCGGAAAGATGGTGTTTCGCGGTGACGTGCGCAATGTGCAGTTTCCGCCGCAGGTGACCTCACATCCAGCCACGGCGGAGGATTTTGCGGAGTTCGCGCCCTATGTGCGGGAGTACTGCCGCCTGTTCGGCTGCGACGCAGCTTCCATGCTGAGCAGCCCCTATACCGTGATCACACCGGACAGCAAGAACCCCTATCAACAGATGTATGTGGCAAACTGACGAAAGGCAGGATCGCATTATGAAGTATTCAAAGGACGAGATCAAGCAGTATGTAGCGGAGGAGGACGTGAAGTTCATCCGTCTGGCATTCTGCGACCTGTCCGGAAAGCAGAAGAATATCTCCATCCATCCGGATGAGCTTGACCGCGCGTTTGAATATGGTATTGCCTTTGACGCTTCGGCCATCCCCGGCTTCGGCGACGAGGTGCGCTCCGACCTGTTCCTCCGGCCTGACAGCGGCACGCTGTGCATGCTGCCGTGGCGGCCGGATCACGGACGGGTGGCCCGGATGTTCTGCGGCATCGCGCGGCCGGACGGCACCCCCTTCGAGGCGGACGGCCGCCAGCTTTTGAAGAAGGCCATTGCCGCGGCGGCGGAAATGGGCGTCACCTTCGCCTTCGGCACAGAGATGGAGTTTTATCTCTTCCACCGGGACGAGCTGGGCGAGCCCACCAAGCAGCCCTATGACCACGCCGGTTACATGGACATTGCCCCGGAGGACAAGGGCGAAAACGTCCGGCGTGAGATCTGCCTGACGCTGGAGCAAATGGGCATCCGGCCTGAGTGCTCCCACCACGAGCAGGGCCCCGGCCAGAACGAGATCGATTTCCGGTACTCCGAGCCGCTGACAGCGGCGGATAATGCCGTCACCTTCCGGGCAGTGGTCAACACCGTGGCGGTACGCAACGGACTGGCGGCAGACTTCTCCCCCAAGCCCCTGAACGGCCAGCCCGGCAACGGTATGCACATCAACATCTCCGCCCAAAGTGCCAACGGCGCCGACGTGATGCCGCAGATCATCGCCGGTATCCTGTCTCATATTCCGGAGCTGACGGCGTTCCTCAATACGGTGGACGCCTCCTATCACCGGTTCGGCAGCAACAAGGCCCCCCGCTACATCTCTTGGTCCAGTGAGAACCGCTCCCAGCTGATCCGTATTCCCGCCGCGCAGGGCGAGTACCGCCGTGCGGAGCTGCGCTCCCCTGACCCGCTATGCAATCCCTATCTGGCCTTTACCCTGCTGATCCACGCCGGACTGGACGGCATCCGCCGCCAGCTGGTGCTGCCGGAGGCGGCGGACATCAACTTCTTCAGCGCGCCGGAGCAGGTCAAGGCCCAGTTCCGGACGTTGCCCGCCACGCTGGCGCAGGCAAAGGCCGCCGCGGAAAGCAGCGCCTTCATTACCGGACTTCTGCCCCGGACGATCATCGACTACTACACCAAATAAACCACCGCTTTCAGAAAGGAGGGACGCATATGGAGCTGACACAGCAGACGTACAGTGTGCTGGTGGTCTCCAGCGGGAGCAAGTTCCCTGCGTCCCTCCGTGAGCTGCTGCCGGAGGACCGCTATACGCCGCTGCACGCCGTAAACGACGTGGCCAGCGCCCGTCGATGTCTTTTGGAGCGCACCTTCGATATCGTCATCATCAGTTCTCCCCTGCCGGATGAATTCGGTACAAAGCTGGCCCTTCATGTAGTGGACAGCAGCAGCGCGGGCGTGCTGCTGCTGGTGAAGGCGGAGCACTACACCGACCTCTCGGCGCGGCTGTCGCCCTACGGTATCCTGCTGCTGCAAAAGCCCACGTCCCCCCAGCTGATCCTGCAATCCCTGCAATTGCTGTGCGGCACGCGGGAGCGGCTGCGGAAAATGGAGCAGAAAACCGCCTCCATCGAGGAAAAGATGGCGGAGATCCGCGCCGTCAATCGGGCCAAATGGCTGTTGATCGACCACGAGGGCATGACGGAGCAGGATGCCCACCGCTTCATCGAAAAGCAGGCCATGGACCGTTGCGTCACCCGTAAAGCCGTCGCCGACCAGATCATTGCCCGCTATCAGACGGCAGGCTGATATTTGACAAACGCGGCGTTTTCTGCTATTATGCTCTCCAACCAAACAAAAAGGAGACATGATATGGAAAAATTCATTCCCTATGAAAAGCTCTCCAAGAAGGAGAAGCGGAAGCGTGACGCCATGATGCGGAACACATGGGGCCCGTTAAACCCCGTGACACGCAAAAGCAAGAACCCCAAAGCATACGACCGCCAAAAGGCACGGAAGTGGATCGACGATCCCCTGTCCGTGCCTTTTGCTGTATAAAAACCTCTTGCATCCGGAATTACCCAGTAGTACAATAGGGAAAACGTATTTTTGGAGGGATCACCATGAAGCTTGCCCTTTGCCAGATCGCCATGAGCGACAACGAAAACGAAAATCTGGAGCGCCAGCTGTCCGCCCTGCGGCAGGCCCCCCTTCACGGCGCTGACCTGATCGTCTATCCGGAGCTGCAGCTGCACCGGTTCTTTCCCCAGTACGCGGGCTGTGACGTGTCCGGCAAACTGCTGACGGCGGACGCGCCCATCATCCGGCAATTTCAGGAGGCCTGCCGGGAAAATCACATCATGGCGGCCCCCAACTTCTATCTGCGGGAGCCCTCCGGCTGCTTTGATGCCACGCTGCTGATCGGCAGCGACGGTACGCTGCTGGGCCGCCAGAAGATGGTGCATATTGCGCAGGCGGCACAGTTCTATGAGCAGGATTACTACACCCCTTCCGACGACGGCTTTTTGGTGTTTGACACACCCCACGGGAAAATCGGCATCGTGGTGTGCTTTGACCGCCACTACCCCGAGAGCATCCGCACCGAAGCGCTGATGGGGGCAGATCTGATCCTGATTCCCACCGCCAATACCGAGAGTGAGCCGATGGAGATGTTTGACTGGGAGGTCAAGGTGCAGGCGTTCCAGAACAGCGTGACCGTCGCCATGTGCAACCGCACCGGTACGGAAGGCGATATGGTGTTCTCCGGCCGGTCTCTGGTGACGGACGCCAACGGCGACACCATCGCGCAGGCAGGCAGCGGCGAGGACTTGCTGTACGCTGATGTGGACATGACCGCTTCCGCCCGCATCCGCGCCGCACGGCCCTATACCAGTCTGCGCCGGACAGAGCTGTACCGCTGATTCCTGTCATCTAAAAATTTTATCAGTCTCCCTTACAAAAAGTTTTGTAAATTGTCGAAAGGTGCGTTAAGATAAGTAGGCACGCTGTTAAGAGCGTGCCAGCACAATAAATAAAGGAGAGACTTATCACATGGAACGCATCTTCCACCTGAAGGAAAACGGCACTACCGTCAAGACGGAAATACTTGCCGGTCTGACCACCTTCATGACCATGGCGTACATCATCGCCCTGAACCCCAATCTGCTGACCAACTTCGCCGTTGGCACCCCGCTTTGGAACGGCGTTTTTCTGGCCACCTGCATCGCCAGCGCCATCGGCACGGTGTGCATGGCATTTCTGGCCAACAAGCCCTTCGTCATGGCCCCCGGCATGGGTCTGAACAGCTTCTTCGCTGTCATCGCCGGCAACGTGGCCGCCATGCTGAACACCGATTATACCAGCGCCTTTCAGGCGGTGCTGTGCATCATTCTGGTGGAGGGCATCGTGTTCCTGCTGCTGAGCGTGTTCAACATCCGCGATAAGATCGTAGATGCCATCCCTCTGGGTGTGCGGCTGGGCATCGGCCCCGCCATCGGCCTGATGCTGATGAATATCGGCCTTGGCTCCAACGTGGGCATCTATGCCGAGGGCAACGGCTACACCAATGTGCTGCGTGACTTCTTCGGCGCCATGACCCCCAGCGTCATCAAGGATCACATGGGCGCGGAGTACAGCACCATGGTGCTGACCGTCATCACCATGTTCATCGGATTGTTCGTCATCATCCTGCTGGCCAAGAAGGGCGTTAAGGCCGCCGTTCTGGTGGGTATGCTGGTGGCCTCCGTCATCTACTGGGCAGGCAGCTTTATCTTCCTGAAGGTGAATCCCTTCGCTTCCCTGCAGGGCGCGTCCTTCCTGCCCCCCTTCCAGGATATGGTGAGCACCACCCTGTTCAAGTTCGACTTCTCCGACTTCTTCCGCATCGGCTGGTTCACCGCCATCAGCCTGATCATCACCTTCTGCATGATCGATATGTTCGATACCATCGGCACGCTGGTGGGTACTGCCTCCCGCGCCGGTATGACCGACAAGGACGGCAACATGCCCAAGATGAAGGAAGCCCTGCTGTCCGACGCCGTGGGCACCGTGGCAGGCGCCTGCTGCGGTACCTCCACCGTTACCACCTTCGTGGAGTCCGCCTCCGGCGTGGAGGCCGGCGGCCGCACCGGTCTGACCTCCCTGACCTCCGCAGTTATGTTCCTGACCTGCATGTTCATCGCTCCCGTGGCGGCCATCATCCCCGCTGCCGCTACCTCCTCCGCACTGATCTATGTGGGTATCCTGATGCTGCAGGGCCTGAAGAACGTGGACTTCGACGATCTGGATCAGGTAGTGCCCGTGTTCATCATGCTGCTGACCATGCCCATCTCCGGCTCCATCGGCCACGGCATCGGTCTGGCCATGATCTCCTACACCGTCATCAAGGTATTCTCCGGCAAGGCCAAGGACGTGTCTGTTCTGACCTATGTGATCGCCGCCCTGTTCCTGGTGAAGTTCTTCGCCGTGGTATAACAGATCAAAAAATAAGCAACGGCATTCAGCTTCGGCTGGGTGCCGTTGTTTGTTTTTCCTGCATGGCAAATCTCATAAAATCTGGCAAGCCTATTGAAAACGCTTCGCCGCTACTCTATAATGTAAATATCACAGGAATCGCATACAGAGATCAGACAAATCAGAGGTATATTGCGGGAGGGATATGATGTACGGTGCATGGATCGGTGCTATTGTCGGCTCAAAATACAAATTCAACAATATCAAGACGAAGGATTTTCCTCTTTTTTCACAGGACTGTGATTATACCGACGGCGCGATCATGACGGCAGCGGTAGCCAAAGCCATCGTACTAAGCCGCCACGAGCAAGAAGAAACGGCTCAGAGAGGACGGGGCTTTCAGGAGTTCCTGGTTGAGGTAATGCAGGGCTTTGGCAGAAGATATCCCCACCCGATGGGGGCGTATGGCGGAAAGTTTGCGAATTGGCTTCGCCAGAAGGAACCAAAGCCCTACGGCAGCTTCGGCAATGGGTCTGCGGTGCGCGTCTCCCCCTGCGGTCTTGCTGCGACTTCGATAGAGGAGGCGCTGGTATTGGCCCGTGTCTGTGCCAGTGTCACCCACGACCATCCCGAGGGGATCAAGGGCGCCGAGGCAGTGGCCGCCGCCATATTCATGGCAAAGTGCGGCGAATCAAAAGAAGCGATCCGGCAGTATATCAGCGAGCATTTCTATCGGCTGGATTTCACGCTGGACGCCATACGGGACAGCTATCGCTTAGACAAAACCTGCCAGGGCACTGTTCCGCAGGCCATTGTCGCGTTTCTGGAATCCGAAAGCTTTGAGGACGCCATCCGGAATGCCATTTCCATCGGTGGTGACAGCGATACCATCGGCGCGATCACCGGCTCCATCGCTTGGGTTTATTATATAGGGTATCATAATTGGCTCGATGACCGTCTGGACGAACCGATGCAGAAGCTGAAAGAGCAGGCCATAGCATATC
This sequence comes from bacterium, assembly GCA_963640475.1. Lineage (GTDB taxonomy): Bacteria > Bacillota > Clostridia > Oscillospirales > Oscillospiraceae > Vescimonas. The sequence continues at coordinate 27,527 of CAVHYW010000002.1, forward strand.
TGCCGGAGGAATTTCTTGATATTGAAAAGGAGTTTCTGGACGTAAGTGGGAAGCGTGCCGGAGTTTGCAATCGCGTGGGTTGGTGTACCCCAATATTAAACCGCAAGGAGAATGAAAAATATTGGAAGAACTGGGGAAAGGCGGATACCCAGCCTGACGCTCCCCCCTCTCCGATCACGCAGGATCTGAGAGCCGCTGTGACTCGGTTTTGCCGCAAATATATTGTGCTGATGGAAGTCCTGTATCGGGATAAAGAGCTGAATCAATGGTGCCGAAGCTATTCAGCATATGCGAGAAACACAGTACACTGTGAATTAGAACGTGTCATTCGTGATGGCTTTATACGGGAGGCTTATGATTTTATGCCACAGGTGCTCTCATGGAAGCCGTACTCTTCTTACCAACTGGAGGCCGCGCTCGTCGGTACAGCGGATGATTTGATTTTTGGCATTTGCGTGGAGATCCGCGCGGATTATGCAAGTAATGGAGCTCTCATCTCCCATGCAATCGCGGACGGAAATCTGTATCGCCTCATGGCCGCCTATCTTTCGCTTACGCCGTCTCCCGCACCTGAACCCCAGCCACAGACGCCCACATTCATACACCCCCATTATACGCTGGAATACATCGCGCAAAAATGTCACCCAGAGGAAAAAGCGCCCGGTGCCTGCAGTGTCTGGCACGATCAATCCCTGCAGACATGGCGTCTAACTATCCAACTGGATGAAGATCGGTGGTGGTTTTTGACCGTAGATATCCGTGACGACGGCAGCTTCAAAAGCTTCTGGCTGGATTATGAGGCAGCTGACGACTCCCACTATGAATTTCTGGATGAACAGGCGATCAGAAAGGATCTGTATGTTGAGGGCGATGAAAACCGGTATTTCCATGAGATCCTGATCCGCTTTGTCAAGGAGCATGGCGGTTCATGGCTGCTGTCCATGATAAAACCCTATATTACGAAGCAGTATCATTTTTATTAAGGAATATTGGTAGATGCAGAGCTGACAAAAAAGGGATCAGTCCATTGGACTGGTCCCTTTTTTGTCGAATGTAACGCTTCCCCATAAAAAAATACTTGCGTCGGATACCGGACAAGGGTACAATAAGGAAAATCATCAGAGGAGGTATTGCTATGCGGCAGCTTGAGCTGATCCCCGCCTATGGGCATCAGGAGGAAATCGTCACGCTGTTCACGGAGTACACCGACATGCTGATGGAGCAGGACGCAGTGGTTCGGCAGTACCTGATCCTGCAGAACTATCAAAAGGAGCTGGAGCACCCGGAGAGCAAATACGGTATGCCGGAGGGCCGCCTGTATCTGGCCTATTGGGACGGCCAGCTGGCGGGCTGCATCGGCTTGCGGAAGCTGGATGAGGACAGGGGCGAGCTGAAGCGGCTGTACGTCCGCCCTCAATTTCGCGGCTGCCGCATCGGTGAAGCGCTGATCCGCCGCATCCTTGACGACGCCCGAGCGATCGGCTATCGGTATGTGCTGCTGGATACGCTCCCATTCCTCCATGCAGCCATAACACTCTACCGGAAGATCGGATTTCACGAGATCGGCTGCTACAATGACAGCCCGGCAGAAACCACCATTTTCATGCAGTACGACCTGTAAAGGGAAAGAAGGACGATTTCATGAGCACCATCACCATCCGCACCGCTGCATTGGACGACGCGGCGGCGCTGTTGGCCATCTACGCCCCCTATGTGGAGCAGACCGCCATCACCTTTGAATACGAAGTGCCTTCGCTGGAGGAGTTCCGTGGCCGTATCGCCCACACCCTGCGTCGCTATCCCTACCTTGTGGCGGAGGAAAACGGCGAAATTCTGGGCTATGCCTACACGGGCCCCTTCGGTGAACGGGCCGCATACAGCTGGGCCGTGGAGACCAGCATCTATCTGCGGCAGGACGTTCGCGGTAAAGGGCTGGGCAAGCGGCTGTATCAGGCGCTGGAGGATATCTCCCGCGCGCAGAATGTGCAGAGTCTCTACGCCTGTATCGCCTATCCCGACGCCGACGACGCCCATCTGAACGGCAACAGCGTGGCCTTCCACACCCATCTGGGCTATACCATGGTGGGCCGGTTCCCTCACTGCGGCTACAAGTTCGGTACATGGTACAACATGGCGTGGATGGAAAAAACGCTGGGCGATCATGCGGTGCCACCCGCGGCGTTTGTGCCGTTTCCGGAACTTCCCGAGAAGCGGTAGATCACCCGTAGGAGACGTAAAATGATCGATTTACAGGCATATCTTGAACAGAAGCTGCGCAGTATCATCTCCACTTGGCATGCAGACGGCATCTATGCCATTTCCTTTTTCGTCCGCGCCAACGAGTCATATGAGTATGACGGCGTATCAAACGTTACGGAGTTATCTGTCGGCTATCAAACGGAGCACGATTGCCGTGGCGCGGGTGAGCTTTCTGAGGAACGCTGGAATTACGCCTTTTGGCGGCAGGAGGAAACGCCCGTGATCGAAGCCGCTGACGGAGACGAGGGCATGAAAATTCTCTTCGACTGGTATCGGGAAAACGGCATCCAGCACATCGGTTACGAGGATCCCGCCGCTTGCTACGATCATAAAATGCGCTATATCGGCAAAGGCCCTGTTGGCTGCTACGAACTGCTCTCCGAGGTTGCCGCAGTCGCCCGCAAATTGCAGGTCAGCGGTTTTATAAAGGCACAATTCGGCAGGCCCATCCCCATCATCATTCATGATCTGGAATACCCGTGGTACTGCATGGAGGCGACGGCAAGGGCTAACCCAAACGGAGAAGCCGCTACATTTTTCGCTGCGATGAAAAAGCTGGGCTTTGTGGAATGACACAATGATAAAAAGGACCCCGAAACCGTCGGTTTCGGGGTCCTTTTTATCGAGGCTATTCCTATACCCGCGAATGGTCTTTGGGGTATATTTCCTAACCTCAATCTCAATTAAGTATTCTCTGATAGCGACACTGATTTTCATGTCATTTCCTCCTTTGGTATGTCGCAATCAAAGGGGAATGTATATCACAGCGCAATCAATGTATTTCGCAACCGCGAAAATTTTAGTTCTGAAAACGCGCTGTTTTACTGAAAATCAGCTTCTTTTCCGCAGGAAAAGTTCAATCAGTCCTGCTGCCAGTTATGCCAGACGTTCTGGACATCCTCATTGTCCTCCAGCATGTCCAGAAGCTTGGTCATGCTGCGGACGTCGTCCTCGCTGGTCATGGTGATGTAGTTCTGGGGAACCATCTCGATCTCCGCGCTCTCGAAGGAATAGCCCTTCTCCTCCAGCGCCTTGACCACGTCGTTGAAGCTGTCGGGATCGGTGGTGACCTCGAACACGGGGCCGTCGGCCTCCACATCCTCGGCACCGGCCTCCAGCGCGTCCATCATGACGGCTTCCTCGTCCAGCTCCTCGTCCTCGTTGTTGATGACGATGACGCCCTTGCGGTCGAAGGACCAGCTGACGCAGCCCTGCGCGCCCATGCCCTTGCCGAACTTATCGAAATAGTGACGGATCTCAGGAGCGGTACGCTGGCGGTTATCGGTCAGCGCCTCCACGATGACGGCCACACCGCAGGGACCGTAGCCCTCATAGGTGACGGACTCGTAGTTGTCGGTGTTGCCGGCGCCCAGCGCCTTGTCGATGGTGCGCTTGATGTTGTCGTTGGGCATGTTGGCTGCCTTGGCCTTGGCCACCACGGTAGCCAGACGGGAGTTATTATTGGGGTCGCCGCTGCCGCCCTGCTTGACGGCCACGATGATCTCCTTGGCGATCTTGGTGAACGCAGCGCTGCGCTTGGCGTCAGCCGCGCCCTTGGTCTTTTGGATATTGTGCCACTTGGAATGTCCGGACATAGTTTACTTCTCCTTCTTTATGCAATATTGTATGATCTCTCGGTCATGGGTGGCTGACAGGGCCACGGTTATGTCGGGAAAGGCCGCTTGCAGACGCGCCGCAATCGCAGGACACACCACATTCTCTGTGGGAAAATGTCCCGCGTCGATCAGGTTCAGCGCCTTTGTATCCAGAAACTCATGATAGCTGAGATCGGAGGTCACAAAGGTGTCGCAGCCCAGCGCGATGGCCTGACCGATATAGTCGCCGCAGGCACCGCCGCCCACCGCCACGCGATGTACCGTTTTGCCGCCGTCCACATATCGAAGGCCATTACAGCCCAAATATTTTATCACATCTTGTAGGAACTCCACAAGGGGTTTTTCGCAATTTAGCGTTCCAAACCGCCCAATTTTTTCGTCCGTCAGGGGTTTTGTGTCATGAAGCCCCAGCTTTTCCGCCAGAACATCGTTGACGCCGCCCTCCGCCGCATCCAGATTGGTATGCATGCAGATGGCGGACACGCCGTTTTTCAGCAGCGTGGTAATGGTGCGGCCCTGCGCGTCGCCGGTGGTCACATGCTGCACCTTGTGCCATGCGCAGTTCATCAGCGGATGGTGGGCCACGATCAGATCCGCGCCCACGGTCACGGCCTCCGCCGCCACCGCTTCCGTCACATCCAGCGCCACCAGCACCTTCCGCACCTCCGCGTCGCCGTCGCCTGCCAGCAGGCCCACATTGTCCCATTCCATGGCAAGATCACGGGGCGCCCAGTCATAGAGCAGCTTCTCGATGTCGCAAACTCTTGTCACAGTGTCTCCCTCTTTTCTCTCAGTGCTTGGCAAATTTCTGACAAGGCATCTGCCTTTACAGCGTTTTCTGTCGTATGGGAACGCCGTAAACCGTCGATAGCCTTTTGCAGCTTACCGATCCGCTCGTCCAGATAATCGGCATAGAGCGGGTCACCGTCCAGCAGGACGCCGCCATACTGCTGCGTCAGCGTCAGAGGCAGCTGTGCGCCGCCGCGGACGGCAAACACCGGATAGAGGTAGTTTTTATCAAAAACCAGCCGTTCCTCTGTAAAGTGATATCCGTTGTCAACCAGCCATTTCCGCAGGTGTTCCACCTTCGTCATGGGTTGAAGCAGCAGTAAGTGCTTCCCTTTCGCCGTCCACGGCGCGGCTTCCAGGATCGTCTGGATGGTCTCGCCGCCCATACCGGCAATGACGACGGTATCCGCCTCCTCCGGCGCGATGGCATCAAGGCCCGGACACAGACGGAAGTCGATGCCCGCCACCTCATACTCCGCCGCCGTCTGCCGGGCGTGTTGTAACGGCTCCGCGCCGATGTCCGATGCGATGGCCGCGGCAATGCGTCCTCTTTGCAGCAGCCAGACGGGGATATAGCCGTGATCCGTTCCCACGTCGGCCAGACGACTGCCCACCGGCACCATATCCGCCAGCAGCTGCAAGCGGGGTTGTAATTGTAATTCTCTCATCTTCATACCATTGATTGGCAAGGATAAACAGGACAAAACGCATACGGCACGCCGTATGCGTTTTGTTGGTTCGTTCCGATTACTCGGCCGTGCCGTTGGCAGCCTCGTTGACCACGGCCAGCAGCTTGTCAACGTCCACACCGTGGACGGCGCAGGCCTCCTCCACGGTCTCGCCGCGGGAAGAGGGGCAGCCCAGGCAATGCATGCCGATGGACAGGAAAATGGGCGCCGTCTGGGGCGCGATGTCCAGAATATCACCGATGATGGTATCTTTGGTAATTTCGATCATGATTTTGACCTCCAAGTGTATTTGAGGATAGTATACCCCAAAAGAGCGCAATTTTCAACAGAAAATTAAAAGAAATAGGATACGGAGCGTTTCGCGCTATTTATCATGGCTGCTTCTGTTCCCATTCCTTCAGCGGCTTCAGCTCCTCATAAAGCCGGACATAGCTGCGGTGGCGGCTTTCCGGGATTTTTCCGTCCTTTACCGCCTGCAAAACGGCGCAGCCTTTTTCCTTTACATGCTGGCAGCCCACGAAACGGCAGCCGTCCAGATACGGCGCAAACTCTGGAAATGTCTCCGGCAGGTGCTGCTTCAACTCCCACTCCAGCGACTGGGCGTCAAAGGAAGAGAAGCCCGGCGTGTCGATCACATAGGTATCGCCGTCCAGCGGGAACATCTCCACATGGCGGGTGGTATGGCGACCGCGGCCCAGCGCCTTGCTGACCTCCCCTACCGGCAGGTCAAAGTGCGGCGCCAGCGCGTTCAGCAGGCTGGACTTTCCCACGCCGGAATTGCCGGTCAGCACGCTCAGCTTTCCCTGCAGGGCGCGGTACAGCTCCGGAAGCCCCTCCCCTGTCACCGCACTGGCCCGCAGCACCGGAATGGCCGAAGCACTGTAAATGCCGTACAGCTCCTCCGCCGGGTCAAGGTCGCACTTGTTCAGCACCACCAGCACGGCGCAGCCCTTCAGCGCCGCGATGGCGCTGATACGGTCGATAAGATACGGATCCGTCACCGGGATCGCGGCGGAAGCGATGACCACCAGCTGATCCACGTTAGCGGCGGCGGGACGCTGGAGCTGGCAGGTGCGCGGCTCGATAGCCTGCACCATGCCCTCTCCGTTGCCCAGTTCCTGCACCTCTACCCAGTCGCCCACCAGCGGACTCATGCCCTCCTTGCGGAACTTGCCCCGCGCCCGGCACTGCAGCGTCTCACTGCCGGTATTGACATAATAGAAGCCACTGAGGGCTTTCTCGATCCTGCCCCGGCTCAAAAGCTGATCTCCTGCGAGTCGGTCGCAACGCCGTTGATGCGGGCATACACGGTCGCGGTGGTGCCCGCCTTACCCTCATAATCATAGCTGACGCTGGCGTCGTCGCCGCTGATGAAGCGGGTATCGACCACCTGTCCATCCATGATGAACTCCACGCGCAGCGTATCCTCGCCGTCAAGGTCGTCCGGGATCAGGAACTCCACGCGCACCGTCCGGTTCTGGTCGCCGTTGGGAGAGCCGTACACGGTGAAGATGATCTCCGTGCCGCCCTGTACCTGCGTGCCGGGCTGGATGCTCTGTTCGATCACGTCGCCCTCGCTGGCGAACATGGAAAAATAGCGGTACTCCGGCTTCCCCACCTTGAGGCCCAGCTTCTCCGCGTCAGCCTTCGCCGCCTCAAAGCTCTTGCCGGTAAAGGTGGGTACGGTGACGCTCTCCGGCCCCTTGCTGACCACCATCGTAACGGAGGTGCCCTTCTTCAGCGCAGCGCCTACTGCCGGGGTCGTCTCCATCACCTGCCCCGCCGGGAACTCGTCGGAGAACTGCTCGGTATAGGTGATGTTCAGCTTCAGATCCAGCTGCTGCAGCTTCAGCTTCGCGGACTGATACGTCTCGCCCTGCAGGTTGGGCATGGTGACCTCCTGCCGCTCGGCGCAGATGTAGACCTGGATCACAAAATTGCTGCGGCGCTCAACGCGGGCAGAGGGATCCTGCTGCACGATCTGTCCGGGCTGATAGTGGTCATCGTCCACCGTGCCCACCACCTCAATGGTGAAAATGTCCTTGACCGTGTCCAGCTCGTTGGCGTCCTCAACGGTATAGCCCAGAATGTTGGGCACCTCATACGCCTTGCTGCTGCTGCCGCTGCCGAAGCCCGCGAAGATGATGACGAACACCAGAACGATCAGCGCCACACCGGCTGCCAGGAGTCCGGCCATCTTCTTATTCTCACGGAGATAGTCCAGCAGCGACCAGCCGTCATCGTCATCCTCGTCGTCCTCCTCTGCCTGACGGTTCTTCACCGCGGCGGAGACCTTCTGCACGGGGATGGGGCTGGTGGGCTGGCTGTCCACGTTGGCGGTCAGCTCTGTACGGATATAGTCCAGATCCACCGACGGATCCTTGCGGAACTTCTCCAGATCCGCCAGCATGGCATCGGCACTCTGATAGCGCTTGTCGAGGTCGGGGCTCATGGCCTTCATGCAGATGAGCTCCATTGCCTCGGGAATATCCGGGTCGATCTCGCGAGGGTTCAGCGGCACACTGCTCAGATGCTGGATGGCCACGGAAACGGCGTTGTCCCCCTCAAAGGGCAGACGGCCCGTCAGCATTTCGTACAGCACCACGCCGGCGCTGTAAATATCGCTGCGGGCATCCAGACGCTCACCCTTGGCCTGCTCCGGCGAGATGTAGTGCACGCTGCCCAGCGCCTCCTGTGCCAGCGTCTGGTGGGCGTCCGCCAGACAGGCGATGCCGAAATCAGCCACCTTCACGCTGCCATCCCGCAGCACCATGATATTCTGGGGCTTTATGTCCCGATGGATAATACCGCGGCTGTGTGCGTGGCTGAGACCACGCATGATCTGGGTGATGAAATGCAACGCTTCCCGCCAGTCCATGTGGCCCCGGCGCTCCATATACTGCTTCAGCGTGATGCCGTCGATCAGCTCCATGACGATGTAGTCGATGCCCTGAGAGCTGGACACGTCATAAATGGACACGATGTTGGCATGGCTCAGCTGGGCGACAGCCAGCGATTCATCCCGGAAACGGCGGCGGAACTCCGCGTTCTCCGCCAGCTCACTCTTCAAAATTTTGATGGCCACAAGCCGGTTAAGGCGGTGGCACTTGGCCTTGTAAACGTTGGCCATACCGCCCGTGCCGATCAATTCCAGCAGCTCATAGCGGTTATCCAGCATTTTTCCAATGTACTGATCCATTTGTGGTCATCTCCTTTCATAGATTTTGCAGCAGGACCACCGTAACATTATCCGGCGCGCCCTGCTCCTTGGCCGCGGCCATCAGACGGTCCACACAGCTGTCCAGATCATTTTCGTGCATGACCTCAAACAGCATCTCCTGATCGGTCACGGTGTTGACCAGACCGTCCGTACACAGCAGCAAGAAGTCACCCTGCTGCCACGGTACAGTGAAAACATCCGTCTCCACCTGAGCGTCCGGCCCAAGGGCGCGGGTGATCAGGTTCCGCTGGGGATGGCGGCGTGCCTGCGCGGGCGTGATATCGCCCCGTTCCACCATATTCTCCACCACCGAGTGGTCGCGGGTAACCTGACGGATGCCACTCTCTCCGATCAGATAGCTGCGGCTGTCGCCTACGTTAAAAACGAGTGCCTCATTGTCGCGGCAAACGGCGCATACCATTGTTGTACCCATGTTGACCAGCGTTTCATCCTCCGCCGCCTTGGCGCGGATGGCATCGTTGGCCTGTGCGATACCCTGAAGCACCGCGTTTTTGATCTGCGCCAGCTCCATACCGGGCCGGAACGTGTCACGCAGCCTTTCCAGCAGCGTATCCACCGCAATGGTACTGGCCATATGGCCGCCGTTGGTGCCGCCCATACCGTCGCACACCACAGCTACGGTGCAGTCCGCGATCACTGCGGTGGCATAGGCATCCTGATTTTCACGCCGCACCAGTCCGGTGTCGGTGATCCCCCAGATCCTCATTTTCTGCTCTCCTCCATGGCCTTGCGGCGCAGCTGGCCGCAGGATGCGTCGATATCGCCACCCAGACTGCGGCGGACTGTCGCGGTAATACCGTGAGACTCCAGCCGCTTCTGGAAGGCTGCGGTGCGGCGGCTGGGCTTAAAGGGACTCTCCGTCACCTCATTCAACGGGATCAGATTCACATGCCCCGGCATGCCCTTGATGCGCTGGGCAATGAGATCCGCCTGCCAATCGTGATCGTTGACGCCGTCGATCATGGCATACTCAAAGCTGATGCGGCGGCCGGTCTTTTGAAAATACCGGTGGCAGGCGGCAAACAACTCCTCCACGTCGTAGGCCCTGTTCACCGGCATGATCTTCGAGCGTGTCTCGCTGTCCGGCGCGTGGAGCGACACCGACAGCGTCAGCTGCAGGTTCAGCTCTGCCAGCGCGTCGATCTGCGGTACGATACCGCAGGTGGACAGGCTGATGTGCCGCATACCGATATTCAAACCGTCCGGGCTGTTGACCAGCTCCAGAAACTTCAGAACGTTGTCCTTGTTATCCAGTGGCTCGCCAATGCCCATCAAAACGATGTTGGAGATATCCAGTCCGCTGTCCAGCTGGGTGAAAAGCACCTGATCCAGTATCTCGGAGGGCGTCAGGTCACGCACCTTACCGGCAATGGTGCTGGCGCAGAAGGCGCAGCCCATGCGGCAGCCCACCTGCGAGGAGATGCACACGGTATTTCCGTGGTGATAGCGCATCAGCACCGTTTCGATGCAGTTGCCGTCCCCCAGCCGCCACAGGTACTTCACCGTACCGTCGTGCTTGGACACCTGCTTGCGCTCCACCGTGGGTACGGTGATGACGCACTGCTCCGCCAGCTTCTGCCGTAAGGGCTTGCTGAGGTTGCTCATGTCCTCGAAGGAGGTCACGCCCTTGTGGAGCCAGGTAAACACCTGCTTGCCCCGGAAGGCCGGTTCCCCTATCTCCCGCAGCAGCTGGGTCATCTCCTGAAGATTCAGCGATTTGATATCGATCATAGGCAATTCCTTACTTCTGCTTTTCCAGACGGCAGATATAGAAGCCGTCCGTTCCCCACCGCTGCGGCCACAGCGTCAGGTGGCCGTCACACCCGCCGATGGGCGCGGGCAGCACGAAGGGCGACAGCCGGAACTCCGGATGACCCTTCAAAAACCATGTAATGACCTCCTGATTCTCCTCCGGCAGCACCGTGCAGGTGGAGTATATCAGCGTGCCGCCGGGGCGGACATAGCTGGCGGCATTCTCCAGAATGGCCCGCTGCTCACGGGGCAGCTTCGCCAGCTCCTTGGGGTCCTTATAGCGGATATCCGGCTTCTTGCGGATGATGCCAAGGCCGGAGCAGGGCACGTCGGCCACCACCACATCTGCCTGCTCGATCCAAGCCTCGTGGCGCTCGCGCCCGTCGGCCAGCGCCGTGCGGATGGAGCGCAGGCCCAGCCGGGCCGCGCCGTTTTCGATCAGCTTCAGCTTATGGGGATGCACGTCGCAGGACAGGATATCGCCCTTGTCATGCATGTCAATGGCCAGTGCAAAGGATTTGCCGCCCGGCGCGGCGCAAACGTCCAGCACCCGCTCGGTCTCCTGCGGCGCGGCCACGGTGGCCACCAAGCGGGCCGCCGCGTCCTGCACGGTAAAGAGACCCTCACGGAAGGCGCTGAGACTTTCCATATCGCCGGTGCCGCTGACCTCGAAGCAGCCCGCCATCCACGGATGGGGCTCTACCGCTGCACCGCGGGAGCGCAGCTCCTTCTCCAGCGCCTCCGGCGTGGTTTTCATGGTATTGGTCTGGATGGTGGTGGGCACGATGGCGTTGTTGCAGCGGAGATACTGCTCCGCCTCCTCCGCGCCCAGAATGTCGATCAACCGGGTCACCAGCCACTTGGGATGGCTGTACCGCAGCGACAGATAGTCCGCCGTGCTGCCCCGGGGCAGCTCCGGCATATCCAGCCAGTTGGTGACGAATTTCCGCAGCACCGCGTTGACCATGCCCGCCGCACGGGGACGGCCATGGCGCTTGGCCATCTCCACCGCCTCGTTGACGGCGGCCCGGTGGGGAATCTTATCCATGAACAGGATCTGATACGCGCCGATCCGCAGGATATTCAGGATCAGCGGCTCCAGCCGCTCCGCCTTCTGGGTACACCAGAGACTGATGTAATAGTCCAGATACATGCGGTTCTGGATCACGCCATAGGCGATACGGCTGGCCAGCGCGGCATCCCGGCTGTCCAGTCCGTTTTTGGCGATGGTGCGCTTCAGGCTGCCATCCGACCATGCGTTAGCACGGGAGACGCTCAGCAGCACCTCCAGCGCGGTATCGCGGGCATTGCCCTTCCGTCTTTCGTTCATAGGCAGACGGGGATGGGGTGGCCAGCCAGATATGCGGCGGCGGCCATGCGCTTACCGCCCTGGGCCTGCAATTCCAGAATACGCAGCAGCTTACCGTCGCCGCAGGCGATGGCGATGCCCTTCTTGTTGGCCTCCACAACGGAGCCGGGCGCGGCGGCGGTCTCCTCACCCACAGCGGTGCGGTACACCTTGACGGTGGTGCCGTTCAGCTCGGTAGTGGCGCAAGGCCACGGGATCAGGCCCCGCACCTGATCATGCAGCTGCTGGGCCGGCTTGGTGAAGTCCAGCGGACTGAGGGATTTGTCCAGCATGGGCGCGTAGGTATGCTTATCATGATCCTGCGGCGTGCGGGTTGCAGTGCCGTTTTGCAGGTCGCTCACCGCCTGCACCAGCGCGTCCGCGCCCAGCAGCGCCAGACGCGCCGTCAGGGTCTGGGCGTCCTCATCGGGGTCAATAGGCGTCTCCGCGATGCGGATGATGTCGCCCGCGTCCAGCTCGGCGGCCATATACATGATGGTGACACCGGTCACCTGCTCGCCGTTGAGCACCGCCCAGTTGATGGGCGCGGAGCCACGATACTTGGGCAGGATGGAGGAATGGACGTTGATGGAGCCGTAGGGCGGCGTATTCAGGATATCCTCCGGCAGGATGCGGCCATAGGCGGCCACCACGATCAGCTCCGGATGCAGCTCCTGCACCAGCGCCAGCGCCGTGCCGTCCCGCAGCTTCAAGGGCTGGTATACCGGCAGATTTTGTGTCAACGCATATTCCTTTACAGGTGAGAAGGCCAGCTTATGGCCGCGGTTTTTTGGTTTATCCGGCTGGGTAAACACGCCACAGATCTCATGACCGGCTTCCACCAGCGCTTTCAGGGAGGCCACGGCAAAATCCGGCGTACCCATAAACAAAATGCGCATTACTCTTCCTCGCCCTCTTCTTCGATCTCGTACTGGTCGGCGTGCTCCGCCAGCCACTTTTGAAGCTCCTCGCCCTCCATCAGGCGGTCAGTGTGCTCCACGAACAGGTGGCCGGCCAGATGCTCGATCTCATGGCAGAAGCAGCGGGCGGTGATGCCCTCGTCCTCCACCTCGAACCACTGGCCGTCACGGTCCTGCGCCTTGACCCGCACTACATAGGGGCGGGTGACCTCGCCGTACTTACCGGGCACGCTGAGACAGCCCTCCAGCGCCGTCTCCTCACCCTCGGTATAGACGATCTCGGGGTTTATCAGCTCGATGATCTCGTCATCCTCGTTCAGCACAATGCAGACCCGGCGCAGGATGCCCACCTGAGGTGCGGCAAGGCCCACGCCGCCGGCCTCCTCCAGCGTCTCCGCCATATCGTCCAGCAGGGTATGCAGCCGGTCATTAAATTCCGTCACAGGACGGCAAACCTTGGTGAGACATTCCTCACCCTGTAATGCGATCTTCCTAAGTGCCATGTTTTCTTACCTCTAATCCATCAAATTACAATCCGTGTATATCTGCATATTGCGGTTTTCACCGCGCTTTGAGAACTCCTTCATAAACGCCGCCAGCAGGCCCCGCAGCGTCTTGTCGTTGCGGCCGATCACCGTCACCCGATAGCGGTAGCGGTTGTTGACCTTCACCACCGGCGCGGGCGCAGGGCCGAGGATCATCAGTCCCAGCGCGTCATAGGGCGGCTTCTTCGCGGCGGACAGCAGGCTGTCGCCGATCTCCTGAATGGCGCGGCGCACCTCCGGCTCCTCCGGCCCCGTCACCGTTACCATCAGCTGGTCGGCAAAGGGCGGATCGCGCCGCAGCTGCCGCAGCCGGATCTCGCCCTCGTAGAATCGTTCATAGTCCTGCGCGGCGGCGGCCTGTATCACATCGTTGTTGGGGGTATAGGTCTGGATCACGGCGCGGCCCTCTTTTTCGCCGCGGCCAGCGCGGCCTACCACCTGTGTCAGCAGGCTGAACGTCCGCTCGGAAGCCCGGTAGTGATCCACATACAACGAAAGATCCGCCGCCAGCACACCCACCAGCGTCACATTTTCAAAATCCAGTCCCTTGGCCACCATTTGGGTGCCGATGAGAATGGGGATCTTCTTTTCGTCAAATTCCTTCAGCAGCGCCTCGTGACCTGCGCCCACCGTGTCCGCGTCCATCCGCAGCAGCGGCGTGTCCGGAAACAGGGCATGCAGCTCCTCCTCCACCCGTTGGGTGCCGAAGCCCACATGCCGCAGGGGCGTTCCACATTCGGGACAGTCCTCCGGCGCCCGCTGGGAATAGCCGCAGTAGTGGCACATCAGGCGGCCGTTGGCGCTGTGGTACGTCAGATACACGCTGCACCGGGGACACTGGGGCACAAAGCTGCAATTGGGACACAGCAGCTGGCGGCTGCTGCCCCGGCGGTTAAGAAACAGGATGCTCTGCTCGCCCCGCTCCAGATTGGCCTTCAACTCCTCATACAGCGGCTGGCTGATGGCCGTCATATTCCCCTGCCGCAGCTCCTGCCGCATGTCCGCCAGAATCACGCGGGGCAGCTGCTGCCGGTTATACCGCTGCCGCAGCAGCGACAGGTGATAATCGCCATGCTTAGCGTACCAAGCCGTTTCCACCGTCGGTGTGGCGGAGCCCAGCACCAGATGGCAGCCCTCGGCCATGCAGCGGTACTTGGCGATATCGCGGGCATGGTAGCAGGGAGAGCGCTCCGATTCATAGGAGCCCTCCTGCTCCTCGTCCATGATGATAAGGCCCAGACGCTCCAGCGGCGCAAACACCGCGCTGCGGGTACCCAGCACCACTGTGGCCTCACCCTTCCGGATGCGCTTCCACTGGTCGTACCGCTCGGTCATCCGCAGGCCGCTGTGCAGCAGCGCCACCCTGTCCCCGAAATAGGCGGTGAACCGCGCCATCATCTGGGGCGTCAGGGCGATCTCCGGCACAAGGATCATCACGGATCTTCCCTGTGCCAGCAGCTCCTGCGCCAGACGGATATACACCAGCGTTTTGCCGCTTCCGGTAACGCCCTGCAGCAGGGTGACGCCGCCCTTTCCGGTCAGCGCCCGGCACAGGATGTCCTCATACGCCTGCTGCTGCTCGTCATTCAGTGTAATGTTATCCGCCTTTACGGCATATGTTTTTTCAGTGATTCGATAGGTTTCCTCTGTCCGCAGGGTAATCACGCCGCGCTTTTCCAGCGCCGTGACCGTCTGCCGGGAGACACCGGTGAAATAGCACAGCTCATGGACGGCGGTCTCCCCCTGCTGCAGCAGGAACTGCACCGCGTCATACATGCGCCGCGCGCTTTTCTTCCGGGACTGCGCCCACGCGGCGGCCTCGTCCTCCGGCAATGCCAGACGGGCCAGCTGCACCGTCTTGTCCTGCACGGCGCGGCGGCTCAGCGTCTGCTGGGAGACGATGCCACGCTTTTCCAAACTGCGCAGCACCGCGGTCACGCCCTCGCCGAGGGCTTCCCGCAGTACCGATATCTCCTGCGGCCCTTCCGCCAGCAGATGGCATACCGCCGTCTCCTTATCGGACAGGCCGTCCCACGCCGCACCCTGTACCAGCTGCCACAGCTCCTGATAGCGATACCAGACGGCGGCGGGCAGGATGGTACGGATGGCGTCATAAAACGTGCAGAAATACCGCTGCCGCATCCAGAGGGCCAGCCTGATCTCCCGATGGGAGATCACCGCCTCGCCGTCCAGATTCAGCCGCAGCGCTTTCAGCGGGCCGGTGGGAACTCCCTGCTCCAGCGACAGCACAACGCCCTCGCTGGTGCGGTTGCCCCGGCCAAAGGGCGCCAGCACGCGGCAGCCCACGCTGACCTCCATATCGGAGGGCACCAGATAAGAATAGGGCTTGTCGATGGCATATGTCGCCGCTTCCACAGCGATCTTCGCGATCTGCATAGCCCTGTTCTCCTCTCTTTGTTACTCCTGAATGGAGGAATCGATGGTGCTGGCGTCAAACTTGCCCTCGGCCACCTCGTCGATGGCCATGGTGACAGGCTTCTCCTCCAGATGCTCGCCGCTGACCTCCGCCTCGGAAGCGATCTGACGTGCACGGCGGGCCACCACGTTGACCATCATATAACGGTTGGGCACATAGCTGGTCAGCTGGTTCATTGCGGGATAAAGCATAGACATAATGATATCTCCTTCTGCCTTTCAGGCGATGTATTCAAACGTTTTTTATCTCAGCATACCGATACGGTCGGTGGGACGGCAGTGCTCGGCCAACATGATGGCCCGCAGTTCCTTCACCGCGTTCTCCACCGTATCGTTGATGACAAAGTAATCGTAGCTGTCAGCGCTCTCCAGCTCTACCTTGGCGCGCAGCAGACGCTCCTGGATCTTTTCCGGGGAATCGGTGCCGCGGGCCTTGAGACGGCGCTCCAGCTCCTCCCAGGAGGGCGGCGCGACGAAGATACGCACCACCTCCGGACGCAGCTCGTGTACCTGCGCGGCGCCCTGGACCTCAATGTCCAGAATGGTATCCTTGCCCTCCGCCATAGCTTCGTCCACATACTTCTTGGGAGTGCCGTAGAAGCTGCCTACATACTCGGCATACTCTAAGAACTCGCCCTCCTCGATCCACTGACGGAAGGTCTCCGCTTCGATGAAGCGGTAGTCCACATCCGGCGTCTCAGTGGGACGGGGCGCACGGGTCGTTGCGGAAACGGAAAAATACAGATCGTCGCGTCCTTCAAACAAAGTACGCAGAACGGTGCTCTTTCCCACACCGGACGGCCCGGAAATGATAAATGTTTTGCCTTTCTTCTCCATTCTTATCCCTCTTCCTCTGTAAAATCCTGCGGTGTCATGCCAAGGCGCGGCGCCAAACGCTCTGTACTCAAGGCGGAAAGCACCACATGGTCACTGTCCATGATCAGCACGGAAGCCGTCTTGCGGCCATAGGTGGCGTCGATCAGCATCCCGCGGTCGCGGGACTCCTGCACCAGACGCTTCACCGGCGCGCTGTCAGGGCTGACAATAGCGATCAGCCGCTGCACCGACACCAGATTGCCGAAACCGATATTCACCAGCTGCATCCCCGGCACCTCACTCAATGTTCTGTACCTGCTCGCGGATCTTCTCCACCTCGGCCTTCATGTTCACCACGTCCTGCGCGATGGTCAGGTCGTTGCATTTGGAGCCGATGGTGTTGCACTCGCGGTTGACCTCCTGAATCAGGAAGTCCAGCTTGCGGCCGATGGGCTGGTCGCTCTCCAGCATGGCACGCAGCTGGGCGATATGGCTGCGCAGACGGACGGTCTCCTCATCCACGGCGATCTTGTCGGCGAAGATGGCGGCCTCCGTCAGGATGCGGCTCTCGTCGATGGCGGTGGATTGCAGCACCTCCTGCATGCGGGCCGTCAGCTTTTCCCGATAGGCGGCCACGGTCTGGGGAGAACGCTCCTCCACCTTGCCCACCACGGTCTCGATGGTGGCGGCGCGGCCTGCGATATCCTCGCTGAGCTTACCGCCCTCCACGGTGCGCATGGCGTTATAGGCGTCCAGCGCTTCGTCCAGCACGGCGCAGATGTCACCGGAGACGGATTCCAGATCCTCCTCCGCCTTGGTGACCGTCAGCACATCGGGGAACTTGGCCAGCACGGCGGCGGACAGCTCACCCTCCAGCGAAAACATATCCTTCAGCTTCGTCAGCGCGCCGTAATAGCCACGGGCCAGCGGCTCGTTGACGGCCACCACCGTCTCGTCGGCGGCCGTGGCGTCGATGGTAATGAACACATCCACCTTGCCGCGGGAGACTGCCTTCTGCACGCGGGTCTTGACGGCATCCTCCACAAAGATATAGGTACGGGGAACCTTCACGGTGCAATCCAGATAGCGGTTGTTGACGGAGCGTACCTCCACGGTGATGTCGCGCCCGTTCAGCGTCTCCCGCGCCCGGCCATAGCCGGTCATGCTCTTGACCACAGTATATCCTCCCTTTCCGACGGTCATGCCGCCGCGGTAAATTAACAACAGTACAGATAACCGCCGCCGGGGCAGCAGAACAGCGGCAGACAGAACGGCAGGCACGGATTCATATGGCAGTTTCCGGTGCTGAAGGAGTCATAGCCGTTGGGACGGTAGGTCGCCTGCCGACCCTCCGCCATGTCCAGCGCCCGACGGTACTCCTCGTCATCCGGGTCCATCTGCACTGCCGTCTGATAGTAGCGCTTGGCTTCATCCAGCCAGCCGCGGCGGGTACACAGCACGCCCTTGAGGAAGTTCCACTCGGCGTCATGATCCTTCATGGCGTTCAGCAGCTCCTCCGCCAGATTCAGGTCGCCCTGCTGGATGGCGGCACGCACCCGCTGGTACGGGCCGGCATAGGACTGGTAGCCGCCGTAGCCTGCCCCATAGGGGTTGTAGCCTGCGGACGGCCCCGCACCGTAGCTTCCGCCGGAGGCGCCCCGCTTGCGCTGGCTCTGGATCTCCTCGTAAGCCTCGTTGATCTCCTTCATCCGCTCCTGTGCCAGATCGGCCAGCGGATTATCATGATAATTGTCCGGATGGTACTTCCGCGCCAGATTGCGGTAGGCCTTTTTAACTTCTTCGTCGCTCGCTGTGCTGGGCACGCCCAGCACCTGATAGGGATCACGCATGCCGGTGTCCCCCTTTCTTCTGTAAAACTCTCGTTTTCCGATGGAAGCTGCCCTCCAGAACGGAGGTTCCCACCGCGTACAGTCCTTCGTAGACCGTACTCTCGATCACCGGGCCGTAGCCGCCGAAATCCCACAGTTCGAAGGCCGCCGCCATAGCGCGGATGGAACTGTCCAGCGTCTGCGCCAGCTCCCGACGCGCCGCATCCGTCAGCGTATTGCCGGGAAGGGCGTACCGCAGCGGCAGCGGGTTATAGCTGCCGTTTTTCACATCCTTTTTCAGATCGTCCGCCGCGTCCACCAGATAGACCCAACGGCCCAGATGGTAGAGCATCTGCTCCAGCACACGGCGCTTCACCGGCTGTGCCACCTCATTGGCGGCGTCCGCCAGCAGCTTGGCAAAGGTATCCGCCGCCGCGTCGAGAGACGGACATCCCGCCTTCTCCAATTTGCTCAGCGTCTGCAAATGCTGCCGTGTGCTCTCATCAAACGCCGGACGCAGCGCCCGCGCCTTCCGGTAGGCCCGCCGCAGCAGCAAGGATGCCGCCCGGTATTTCAGCCCGCTGAAAAATCCATGGTCGGCGATGCCGTCCTGTATCTGCCACCACGTCAGGATGACGCTCATATCCGCTGCCAGATCGAAGGCACTTCCGCCGCAGGCGCAGGGCCTTCCCCTCACGGGATGGATCAGACAGCGCTTTGTGCAGCGCTCAACCGCTCCCTCCGACAGCAGCATGGCCAGAAACGTCAGGTCATAGTTCAGGATCATCCGCCCTGCCAGACCGTAGCGCTTTCCCAGCGTGTGGCATAATCCGCAGTAAGCGCCCTCGAAGCGCTGCTGCTCCTCCGCCGTCAGCCGGTCAGGAGCCAGACGCACATAGCCAAACATCAGAACAACC
Source organism: bacterium (assembly GCA_963640475.1). Classification (GTDB taxonomy): domain Bacteria; phylum Bacillota; class Clostridia; order Oscillospirales; family Oscillospiraceae; genus Vescimonas. Next base: position 46,684 of record CAVHYW010000002.1, read on the forward strand.
GCAGGATCTGATAGGTCAGCAGCTCCTTCTTCCGGGCGTGGCGGTCATAAAGCACACAGGGAATGAAGCTCACCGCAAAGGCGGCAATGGCGATGGCGTACCGCATACCCTCGGAGAGGCCCTCCGACAGGAAGTAGCCCAGCAGGAACAGCACCACCGGCAGCACATATACCAGCGCCACCACGCCGAAGATCTTCCGGGTGCTGCTCTCCACCACCACCTTATCGCCGGGCTGCGCTCCGATGTCGTTTCTGGCGCGGGCCTTGATGGCCGCGCCGGTCATGCCGCAGCCGGCGCACTCCTCGCAGTCGTGGCCGCAAGCGGACTTGCGGGGAACGGAGATCTCCGCGTAGCCGCCGCCCAGATCCTTTTCAATTGTTGCGATCTGTGTCATATCTTATTCCTTCTTTACATCTGGTTCGGTCTCAGCGCTGCGGTGTTTCCGGCGCAGCCTCCCGCTTGGTCACATGCACCGTCACCTCATAGCTGCCACGCACGGTAACGCCGGACTCGGTGGTAGCCGTTACCACCACCGGCAGGAGGTAATCGCCCTCCTCCGTGATACCGCTGAGATCCACACGGGCGCGGATATCCGCTGCGGTGACCTTCTGGATCTCGTCCTCGTCGCCCCACAGGGTCACCACCAGCGAGTTCAGCACCTCGGCCTTCAGGCCGTCGGCCACACCCTCGCAGTTGATGGTGTCCACCGTGACCATACCCTCGGTCGTGCCGTCGATAGCCACCGTGACAGTAGCCTCACTGGTGCCGTCCGTGGTGGTAACACCTGCCGGAAGCTTGATGGTATAGGTGAAGGGGCCGTTCAATCCCGGCACCAGATCCTCCACATAGATCCGATCCAGCGTCACCTTGCTGATAGTATCCAGCGTACTGCCCTCGCCCACAAGGGTGATCACACTAGGCGTGATATTCACATTCACAGACTTCATCAGCTCCGTGCCCACCAGCTCCACATCCAGCGGCACCGTCTTGGTGGTACGCACCGGTACTGTCACCTGGATCAGCTTGGTAGAGGCCCGGATATTGTCATTATGGACGGGAACGTCGTTGGCGTCATACAGCGTATATTCCAGAGTCTCGATCAACGTACTGGTGGTACCGGCCAGATTCACCGTTACCTTGGCGTGGTGGACGTTCAGCATATCCTCGCGCTCGGCCCGCAGGGTCAGCGTCTGGGGATCGATGGTGATATCGCCAATAAAATAGCCGTCTGCCGCCTGCCCCTTGACATCCACCTCAATGGGGACAGTCTTGCTGTAAAGGGTGCCCACCGTCACGGTGATGTTATAGATGCTCCTGCTCTTGACGGAAATGTCTGAGGGAGAAATACCGTTGGGCAGGATATAGGTATAATTCAGCGTCTGCACACCAGCGGCGGAGATACCGCTGGTATCCGCCACGATACGAACCTCGGAGGGGTCGATCTGCATCAGCACCTTCCGCTTGCCCTCCAGTGTCAGATCCACCGTTGTGTCATAGCCGGACAGCAGCATCAGGCCGTTTTCCGCGAGGATCGTGTCCTCATTGGTGAACTCCACCGGGATATCCTTGACGACGAGCTCCGCCTTCGGAGAGTCGTAAAACTCCATATAGCCCCACAAAGCCAGCGTGATCAGCGCCGCCAGCACGATCTGCATGACCTTTCTATTCTTCTTCTCCATCGTCGTCCTCCTTTCCCAGACGCTTCAGGAACGACAGCAGCGGCAGCTGCTGCGGCTTGTCCGGTTCTTCCTCCGGCGGCATCAGCTCATTGCGCAGCAGCTTGCCCAGTGTTTCGGGCATCAGGTGCCGCTTGAGCATGCCGCCGATGGCCACGGAGATGGAGCCGGTCTCCTCCGAGACGATGACCACCACGGCGTCGGAGTTTTCGCTCATGCCGATGCCGGCGCGGTGGCGCATGCCGAGGTCTCGGCTCAGGTTCACGTTTTTGGACAGCGGCAGCATGCAGCCTCCGCCGATGATCCGTCCGTGGCGGACGATCACCGCGCCGTCATGCATGGGGGCCTTGACGAAAAAGATGTTCTTCAGCAGTTCGCTGACCACCGCGCAGTCCAGCTCCGTACCGGTGCGGATGATGTCATCCAGATTGATGTTCCGCTCAAATACCATCAGCACACCGGTCTTAGTGCGGCTCAGCTCGCTGCAGGCCACCACCGTCTGGTCGATGGCCTTTTCCAGCTCGGTGATCTCTTTTTCCGGGCGGAACACCCGCATCAGGCGGATATTCTTGCTGCCCAGCCGCTCCAGAATCTGACGGATCTCCGGCTGGAACAGGATGATCAGCGCCAGAATACCCATCTCGGCCACATGGCTCAGCACATAGTAGACAGCGCGCAGATCCAGTGCGCGGGCCACCAGCAGCGCCAGCAGGAAAATGCCGATACCCTTCAGGATATTCTCCGCGCGGGTGCTCTTCACCAGCGACAGAAGCTTATAGACAAGGAAGAATATGATGGCCACGTCCAGCAAGTCCGTGATCTTCAAAAGGGGTAAGTACCTCCCAATATCTTCCATCAATGACAGCACTTTGTCCACGGCGTGTTCCCTCCCCTCTCGGGTGTGATTTTACGCATAACAATAGATACTATCATTATATAAAAGATATTGGGAAAATGCAACAAAAATTCTGTGACCAGAGTGTTACATTTTACGAAGGGTGGTCTGCAATATCTGTGCGAACTGCACCACCTGCTGGGACGTGTTGAACGCTGACGGACTGAACCGGACCGTGCCGGTTTTTAGCGTCCCCACCGTGCGGTGGGCCAGCGGCGCACAGTGCAGTCCCGCCCGCAGCGCCACGCCCCGTCGGGCCATGGCCTCCCCCAACTCCTCGCAGTCCACGCCGTCCACCACGAAGGACAGCACGCCGGTCTGGTGGTGGAAGCCCTCCCGCCAGAACAGACGGATGCCCTCCGTATGCCGCAGCAGCTCCACCGCCTGCATGGTCAGGCGGCGCTCGTGGGCGGCAATGGTCTCCACGCCGGTGCGCTGCACATAGCGGATGCCCTCCAGCAGGCCCGCAATGCCCGGCATATTGTGGGTGCCGCTCTCCAGCCGGTCCGGCAGCATATCCGGCATGGTCTGCAATTTGGAAAGACTGCCGGTGCCGCCGTACAGCAGCGGCGTCGTCTCGTGGCCGCACAGCAGAAGTCCCGTGCCCTGCGGGCCGTACAGGCCCTTGTGGCCCGGCATGGCGATGAACGCCGCGTGCAGCGCGTCCATCCGCACCGGCAGTATCCCGGCGGACTGGGATGCGTCCAGCAGGAAGGGCACCCCCGCTTCGGCGCACAGCGCCGCCATCTCCTCCACCGGCTGCACGCAGCCGAACACGTTGGACACATGGTTGCAGATCACCACATCCACCCCCTGCGCCAGCGCCTCCTTCAGCTCTTCTACCATTCTTTCCGGCTGGAAGGGCGGCGTATTCAGGACGGTCAGCGTCACGTTGGGGATGGCGTGGAGCGGCCGGGTGACGGCGTTATGCTCATAGCCGGAGACCACCACGCGGCTGCCCGGCTGCACCAGTGTGTGGATGGCGATATTCAGGCCGTGGGTGGCGTTGCTGGTAAAGATCACATTGGACTCATCCGCCACGCCGAACAGCTTTGCCGCCGCGGCGCGGCATGCGTAGTCCGTCTCCTCCGCCAGACGGGTGGCCTGATGGCTGCCCCTTCCCGGCGAGGACATAGTGTTGACCGCCCGTGCCATGGCACTGCGGACGGAGGCCGGTTTTTCCAGCGTGGTAGCTCCGGAATCGAAATAGATCATAGCGCCACCTCGCTGTACCCGGCACGGCTATGGCGCAGGATGCGTTCCGGCGTCAGCTGGGCCTGCTGCAGGCGCTCCTGCGCCACGTCGAAGTCCGCGGCGTCCACACGCACCGCGTAGGTGCAGCCCTGCCGGGCAAACTCCGCCGGCACCCGCTGTACGCTGGCATGGATGCTGCCGCTGTTCAGCACACGGGCCATCCGCTGGGCCTGCGTGGCAGACCGCACCACAAAAAGATAATGATCCATGGTACACCTCCTCCACTCCAATGTATGAAAAGAAAACACAGGAGGCCACACCCTCCTGTGTTTTTCTTATTTTCGTTTCACCTTGTCAAAATTCAAGCCCCGCCAACGTCCTTTGTTGGGACGGGTGAGATAGCAGTCGTAAACAATAAACGGCACATAATACATAAGCATATACATGGCCATTATGCCATAGCAGGTCAGCGTCAGGGAATACTTTCCTTCTGAAAGCAGGTACAACAGCCCCACCAGCGCCACTACCAAAAAGTTGACACGGCGTATGATCTGAAAAAGCTGCATGTGCCACGGCGCGTGACAGTCCTTCATCCTCCGCCAAGGCAAGAGGATCCGGAACCACCAATTCTGTCTTTTCAGACAGTAATTCCGAAATTCACGTTGCTGGCGGTTCGTCATTTTGTATGTATAGGCATCCACGATGCCTGAGCGAAGCAGCAAATTGCTGCTTAAAATGAGAAAAGCAAAGGCAATATAGCTTTCTCTCAGCATGTTTTTTCCACCAATGCCACGGCGTGGGCCGCCATGCCCTCTCCCGTTCCGGTAAAGCCCAGATGCTCCTCGGTGGTGGCCTTGACGCTGATCTGCAAGACATCCACCTCCAGCGCGGCGGCGATGTTCTGCCGCATGGTCTCCCGGTAAGGGGCCACCTTGGGAGCCTGCGCGATCAGGGTGGCGTCGATATTCACCACGGCGTAGCCCTGCTGCCGGAGGTATTCCCCTACCCGCTTCAGCAGCACCATACTGGAGATGTTGAGAAAGGTCTCGTCATTGTCCGGGAAAAGCTTGCCGATGTCTCCTGCGGCGATGGCACCCAGCAGAGCGTCCATCACGGCATGGGTCAGCACATCCGCGTCGGAGTGGCCGTCCAGTCCCCGTTCCCACGGGATAGTGACGCCGCCCAAGATCAGTGCCCGGTCTTCCGCCAGACGGTGTACGTCGTACCCGTGGCCGATCCGCAGCGCCGTCATTGAATCGTCTCCCGCTGGCGCAGGATGGCTTCCGCCACCGCCAGATCGGTAGGCGTGGTGATCTTGATGTTCCCCTCGTCGCCTGCCGCCAGCCATACCTGCTTGCCCAGGCGCTCCACCGCGCCGCAGTCGTCGGTGACGGTCTCACCGGAAAACAGTGCCGATTGCAGCGCCGCTTTCAGAATGTTGGCCTGAAACACCTGCGGCGTCTGCACCGCGTAGAGGGTGCTGCGATCCGGCGTGGACAGCACCAGCCCGTTCGCGTCCGCGATCTTCACCGTGTCCTTCATGGGGATAGCGGGGGCTACCGCGTGGGTCGTGCCGCCCAGACGGATCATTTCGTCGATCATATCCGGCCGCACCAGCGGACGGGCCCCGTCGTGAATGGCGATCAGCTCCGCGCCGGGGTCACATTCCAGCGCCGCCGCCAGCACCGATTCCGTGCGGGACGCGCCGCCCTTGACCACCTTCACCTTTTTCCGAAGGCCGGAGCGGGCACACAGTGCGGCGACCTCCTCCATGTTCTCCTCGCTGGCGGCCACTACGATCTCGCTGACCAGCTCCGCCTGATCGACGGCGCAGATGGTGCGCATCAGCACCGGTGCGCCGCCCAGACGGGCAAACATCTTATCCTGCCCGCCCATGCGGGTGCTGGAGCCGGCTGCCGCCACGATCATGCTGCACAGCGGCCGCGTCTTGTCCTGTATCTTCTGTACCGTATTCCAAAAGCTCATTTTGTCTCCTTACTCTGCCAGTACGCTGCGGCTCAGCAGCTGCTCCGCGCCGTCATAGCTGAGATCCTCCACCAGCATGACCTCGCTCAGCAAAATCTGCTTGGCGCTGCGCAGCATCTTACGCTCCACGGTGGAAAGTCCACGGCGCGCTTCGCGGCTCATCAGGCCCTTGATGACCCGTGCCACCTCCCGCAGGTCGCCGCTTTTGATCCGCTCCATATTCTCCCGGTAGCGGTGGTTCCAGTTCTCGGTCGTGTCCTCCTCCGTCTCGCGCAGGGAGGAGAGCATCTCGGCAAGCTGCTGACGGCTAATGGGCTGCCGCAGGCCCACCGCGCTGCTGTTGCCTACCGGTATTTTCAGCGTCAATCCGCTCAAAGGCGCAGTAAACATATAGTAACGCTCTGACACACCGCTCAAGCGCTCCTCGGTGATCTCCGCGATCACGCCCGCGCCATGCATGGGATGCACCACTTTTTCACCAACCGTATACATGCCGAACCTCCTTCTTACCATCAATTAACAAGCTGCTGATATCATCTTCCTTTTTGCTTTATTGGTTCTATTATAGCCGCTTTTTTCGCATCTTGCAAGAAAAGAAACACAATTTTCTTGTTTTCGGTCAGCAGAAGCAAAAAGAGGTCTCATAAAATTCGTTTCCTCCCACAAACGCCAAGGAGCACCGTTCCAAAGAACGGTGCTCCTTGACCTTGTATTACTCTTCCTGTTGGAAGTGTTGTCGGGGTTCAGCGCTTGTTGCTGGTGTGCCAGATCTTCTGCTTCTGGGCAGCCTGGATCAGCTCCTCGCGGAAGTCGGGGTGGGCAATGGAGATCAGCGCCTCGGCACGCTCCCAGGAGGACAAGCCCTTCAGGTTCACGCAGCCGTACTCGGTGACCACATACATGGTGTTCACGCGGGTATCGGTAACGATGCTGCCCTCGGCCAGCGTGGGACGGATGCGGGAGGCCAGCGTGCCGTCCTTCTTCTTGAAGGTGGAGGACAGGCAGATGAAGCTCTTGCCGCCGTTGGACAGATATGCGCCCAGCACGAAGTCCTGTTGGCCGCCTGCACCGGAGATATGGCGGATGCCGGAGGTCTCGCTGCTGACCTGACCGTACAGGTCGATGTCCACCGCGTTGTTGATGGACATAAAGTTATCGATGGCCGCAATGGTGCGGATATCGTTCACATAGCTGACGGGCGCGGCCATGCACATGCGGTTGTCATCCAGGAAATCATAGACGCGCTGGCTGCCGGCGGCGAAGGAATAGGTCTGGCGGCCATGGTCGATGCTCTTGTTGGCACCGCTGATCTTGCCGCACAGGGACAGGTCCACGAAAGCTTCCACATACATCTCGGTATGGACGCTCATATCCCGCAGATCGGACTCGCACAGCAGCATACCCACAGCATTGGGCATACCGCCGATGCCCAGCTGGAGACATGCGCCGTTGGGGATGCGCTCCACCACCTGCTTGGCCACGGCCTTGTCGATCTCCGTGGGAGGTGCGGACAGCAGCTGGCCCATAGGGTCGTTGCGGCCTTCCACGATCATGTCCACGTCGGTGATATGTACGCTCTCACCAAAACCGCCCAGACAGCGGGGCATTTTCTGGTTGACCTCGACGATCAGGATCTTCGCCGTGTCGCAGATGGCTTTCATATGGGAGGCGGAAACGCCGAAGTTGAAGTAGCCGTGCTTATCCATGGGGCCTACCTGAATCATGGCCACATCCGGCGGATTGATATGATCGTAATAGTAGCGGGGCAGCTCGGAATAGCGCATAGGCTCATAGAAGCAGGCACCGGTCTCAATATGCTTACGCTCGAAGCCTCCGGTATGGTGAGAGTTATAGATGATGTGCTTGGCAGGCTCCTCGATATCGAAGATGGCAGGCTTCCACAGGGCGATGCCGCCGCGGACCTTCACATCCTCCAGCTCCGGGGCGCGGCGGGCCAGCGCTTCATCCAGAACGTGGGGATGGGTATTGCAGAAGCCATAGTCTACCCAGTCGCCGGACTTGATCACTTTAACGGCTTCATCTGCCGTGGTCAGCTTGGATCGATACATACCCAGAAATTCTTCGTATGCCATTTTTATATGCCTCCTGTTTTCTTTCTTTTCTATCCCGGTTTTCCTCTCTGATTTAATACTTTACTACTTCGTTAAAAAAATATCAACCCGTTTCGTTAAAAAAATGTCAAATTCAGCGCCTTGCCCAAATCGAGATTGTCAAAACTGTAACAATTTGACAAATTTTATTCCAGATATTCCTTTTTCTTCCACTTTCTCTTGTGGCTAAACAAATTTTCGCAAAAAGAGAAAGCAGCCGCCACAAGCAACTGCTTTCCTCTCTGTTCAGTTTTGCCACGCAAGGCCCGGTCGCGGGACAACCATGCCATCCTCGTTCAGGATCGCGTCCGCCCATACCGGCGAGAAGCTGTTATCTCCTCGGCCCAGCTGCGTGGTGATGCTATTGCACACATAGGCGGCGTATTGCAGGCCGTCCTTCCCGAACACACTCACCAGCAGATTACGGTCATTGGCATAGCCGGCTATGGCCAGATACCGCCCGTTATACGCCATGGCATAATCAGCATCCACCGTGGAGATCGAGCTGATACTATCATAGGACTCCATTCCTATCTGGTCACGCTCGTCGTGGTACAGGAAATAGTAGCCGTTCTGCGCAGAATCATCGGTGGCGATAAAGGTACAGCTTGGCGCGTCGCAGACAAATTCGCCCTTGTATCCCTCCCTGTCCGGTGTCAGCAGCGCCACACGAGAGCTGTTCATCAGCAGCGCCAGAAAGCCATCGCCCTGCCGCATGTAGACCATGGGGTACTCCCGGTAGTCCGCGGTCAGGGTAAAGCCCTGTTCGCCCTCTATCGGCTCAATGCGGTAGGGCCTATCCTCTTCCATGGAGCCGAGATCGTCAATATCGCCGCTCCAGTTTGCAATGTCATCTTGGTAGTACTGCGTAATAGAGCTCTCGTGCTCCTCCGCCGCGTCGATATCCAGCTGCTGCACCAGATGATAGTCGTTGCTGTCCAGCACATGCAGCACAAAGCGGCCATCCTCCACTGTCAACAGCAGGATATATTTGCCGTCGATGCTCTGCTCCAACAGCGCCACACGCTGCGTCTCGATATCCAGCGGATATACCAGACGGCTTTCCTCCGTTGTGGGCAGATACTTCGTAAAATAGCCGCCGTCGTATTCCTTCAGCACCTTACGGACGGGCATATCCCACAATCCGAAGCCCTCCGGCGCCCAATCCGGCTGGGGCTGCACATCCGCCGGGAAGCCCGCCGTCACCAGTATATGGTCGCCGCTGTTGACGCAATAGGGCGTGAATCGGTTCTGCATATAGAAGCTTCTGATGCCCACGGAATCCACTTTGGCCACACCGTCGCTGTCCCAGCCAATATAGACGGACAGCTCCGCAAAGTCGTACTTCCCCACCGGGATACGCAGTTTATCAAAGGCCAGCGCCGCCGAATAATCCGCGGAAAGGCCACCCGAGCCCCAGCTGCCTGCCAGGTACATAGGGTAGGTATCGTAATAGTCGATGGGAGCGATGCGGCGGCTTGCATAGGCGCGGCGGCTCGTATCGCTGCGCTTCGCCTCCGCCCACAGCTCCTTCACGATGGGATCGTCCATATTTTCGCCGTCCACCGCGCTGCACGTCAGCCGTGTATTGGAGGTCTTATCGTCCTGCCAGCTGTAATAGGGCTGTTGCTGCATATTGCGATACGTCACATAGAAATCCGTGTCGCTTTCGCCGGTGGCCGGAGCATAGTCGGTGTACCACAGCAGATTGCGGCCCAGCATGATGCGGTGGTCCACCAGCAGACCCTCGGCAGCGCTGGCGTCTCCGATAGAGCTTATCACCTGCATCTCGACGGATGTGGCCTTACTCGTCGTATGGATGTTCAGCGCCGCGATGACGCCCACCGCCAGCACCAGCGCCAGCGCGGCGATCAGGATGCGTCGTTTCATGTCACCCCTCCTCGCCGGTCAGGTCGCTGAGTGCGCGGCTGACCCGGTCGTTCCGATAGTGATACGTCTCCTTCACATAGGTCATCAGGTCCTTACCCTGCTCCTCCAGCTCCTCCACAGTGCAGTCGCCCACCAGCTCACCTTTGTTCAGCAGCACCGCGCGGGAAATGAAGTCCTTGACCTCCTCCAGCAGATGGGTGGACAGCAGCACCGTCTCGTGCTCCTCCAGAATCCCCAGCAACACCTTATAGAAGTCCTCCCGGTTGAACACATCGTTTCCGGCAAAGGGTTCATCCATCAGGATATAGTCCGCACCTTGGGACAGGGCCATGACCACCTCGAACTGGTTCTTCATACCGGCGGAGAAGGCCCGCAGCGGCTTATCCATGGGCAGCTCGAAGAACTTCATCAACGCCTGAAAGCGCTTGTCATTGAACCGGGGGAAATGGGCCTGATAGAAGTCGCGGTGGCCCTTGGGGGACAGGGCCGGGAAAAAGGAGTGCTCGCAGGTGGCAAAGCTGAGCCGCTCGATGTTCTTCACGGTGATGGGTTCACCGTCCAGCGTGACGGTGCCCTCATGGGGCAGCAGACCCAGTATACACTTCAAAAGTGTGGTCTTACCCGTGCCATTCTCGCCGAACAGACCTATGATCTGTCCCTGCGGCAGCGTGAGGGAAATGTCCTTTACAGCCTGTGTTTTTCCGTACTTTTTGCTGATATTCTTCAATTCGATCATCTGGCATCCCTCCTTATGGCAGCTGTTTTGAATACGGCGAAGCCGCGATATCGTTCATCGCCTGCTGAATGTTCTCCGGCGTGGGCAGGCACTGCGCCGGTGTAACGAAGCGCCACACCAGCCACGACAATGCCAGCAGCACCATGCCCAGAAGCAGCAGCAAGCCCATGACACGCAGCGGAACGCTCCAGATCTGGCGGCGCAGAAGGCTGCGGCCATCCGGCAGGCGGCGCATGAGATAGATGCTGCGGCTGCCCTGATAGTAGGAGCTGTACAGCAGCACCGTGGAGGCCAGTGTCAGCAGCAGCGCGCCGCCGGTCACATAGACCGTAAGCATGGCATACCGGCCAAACCGCGGCATGATTGCCCCCGTCATAATGCGCTGGTACTTGGTGCCCCAATCCCAGAACAGGTTCCGGTAATCCTCCGTGTAGATGCACAAAAACAGGATACTGCACAGCAGCGCCGCAATGGTCAGCAGGGCGATGATCCAGCCCTTTACCTGCTCCGCGTCCATGTTGGGCGGCAGCAGCCGGGAAAGCTTCTGTTCAGGCCGCATCATCGTCACCTCCTATCAGTATGCAGAAGGCGGCGCCCGCCACGCCCAGCAGAAGCAGCATCAGCAGGAAATTCGTGTTATCTCCAAGACCGCCGAAGAAGCTGCCGATGGTGCCGCCCAGTGCCAGCAGTACCAGCGGGCTGAAGCTCCCGTGATGCTGGCGGTAGGAAAACAGCACCGTGGTAAAGGCCACCGCCAGCACGGAGGAAACGCTCAGGCCCCACATCGCCACGTCCTGCAGCGGAACCAGATGGTGCAGGAACGTATCCGTATAGCACAGCAGCATCATGGTCTGAGGGCCGGACTCCAAGCCGTACCCATCCGGCACCTTCACCTGTTGGCAATGCAGCAGCATCACGCCGTACAGCGTCAACGCCAGCACCGCCCAGAAGAACAGCAGCAGCGCCGCGTGATACCCTGCCCACAGCATGCAGGCGGTTTTTTCCCGCACCCGTAGCCGCCGCACCGTGTAGCCCGCCTTGACGCCGTAGCCGCAGCCGGTCAGGCACATGACCGCCACGATAGCCGTGAAGCCTACGGCGCACACCACCGGCGCGTGACTAAGTTGGATCACATCATCCAGATAGGGTTCAAGGTACGTATACGGTACCCGGCTGCCGTCGGGATCCACATAATAATCGTTTGCCTCCAGACCCATGGGATAGCAGTATATCAGAGCGCCCGCCAGCAGCGCCGTCACCAGTGTGATCAGCAGTATTTTATAGAGATTTGACCGGGCGTACAGCCCGACTGTGGAAAGATACCGGTTCATTCGCTCTCCTCCTCATACAGCTTTCCAATCAGCGACATGGCCTCCGCCGCCGTCAGGCCCATGCGCTTCATATCCCGCACCATGCCCCGCAGCTGGTTCTCCGTCAGCTCCCGCCGCAGCGCCTGCCGCTGCTGCTCCGTGGCGCGGACATAGCTTTTCGCCCCGGCGTGGGACTGCACCAGCCCTTCCTCCTCCAGCAGGCGATACGCCTTCTGGATGGTGTTGGGGTTCACCGTCAGCAGCGCCGACAGCGCCCGGCGGGAGGGCAGCTCCTCCCCGTCGGCAATGGTACCGGCGGCCAGCCCCTGCTTGATATAGCGCATGATCTGCAAATAGATGGGCTGTCCCTCTGTCTGGACAAAGCCCCCGAAGTCGATCACAACTCCCGCCTCCTTTCTTCAACTGTACTATTCGTATGACACAGTTCTCGACTGTATTATATGCATAGTACAGTTCGTTTGTCAAGCTTTATTGCACGGAATTTTACTTAGATTTTACAAAACAGCACCAGCGGATTTGACATTGCCCTGCTATTCTGATGCTGGACGTAAAAGGAATGTCATAAAATGAGGAGAGTTGCATGGATATTTTTAAGGTACTGACCATGATCGGCGGCCTGTGCCTGTTCCTGTTCGGCATGAACCTGATGGGACAGGCGTTGGAGCGCCGTGCTGGCGGCAAACTGCGGACGCTGCTGGACAAAATGACAAGCAATGTATTCGCCGGTTTCCTGACGGGTCTCGGCATCACCGCCATCATCCAGAGCTCGTCGGCTACCACCGTCATGGTGGTCGGCTTCGTCAACTCCGGCCTTATGACGCTGCGGCAGGCCATCAACGTCATTATGGGCGCCAACGTGGGCACCACCGTCACCGCGTGGCTGCTGAGCCTGGCGGGCATCGACAGCGGCAATGTGTGGATCAATCTGCTGAAGCCTACCTCCTTCACCCCGGTGCTGGCGCTGATCGGCATTATTTTCTATATGTTCTGCAAGGACACCAAGAAGAATGACACCGGCATAATCCTGCTGGGCTTCGCCACGCTGATGTTCGGCATGGACACCATGAGCGGCGCGGTGGCAGGCCTGAAGGATGTTCCCGGCTTTGCCGAACTGTTCATCATGTTCAAGAACCCCATTCTGGGCGTGCTGGTGGGCGCTGTGCTGACGGGCATCATCCAGTCCTCCTCCGCTTCTGTGGGTATTCTGCAGGCGCTGGCCCTGACCGGGCAGGTCAGCTACGCCGCCGCCATCCCCATCATCATGGGCCAGAACATCGGCACCACCGTTACCGCGCTGCTGTCCTCCGTGGGCACCAATAAGAACGCCAAGCGTGCCGCCGTGGTGCACCTGATGTTCAATGTCATCGGCGTGGTGGTACTGCTGACGGTGTTCTGCATCGTCAAGGCCATCTTCGTCCCGGCCATTCTCAACGAATCCGCCACCATGTACGGCATCGCCATTGCCCACTCCCTGTTCAACATCCTCTGTACCGCCATGCTGCTGCCCTGCGGCGACCTGCTGGAAAAGCTGGCCATCCGTCTGGTGTCTGACGCGGCGCAGGAGGAACAGGCCGTGGAGCTGGACGAGCGCCTGCTGGCCACCCCCTCACTGGCGCTGCAGCAGTGCCGCGCCGTGGCCGGTGACATGGCTGTATGCGCCGTGCGGGCACTGGAAAACGCCCTGACCGCTTTCGATCATTACACCCCGGAGCTGGCGACCAATATCCGCAAGGACGAGGACCGCTGCGATTACTATGAGGACGTGATCGGCACCTATCTGGTGAAGCTCAGCGCCCAGAAGATGGGCGGCAGCGAAAGCGAGGAGGCCACCGAGCTTCTGAAAACCATCGGCGACTGGGAGCGCATCTCCGACCACGCCGTGAACGTGCTGGAATCGGCGGAGGAGCTGCGGGAGAAGGACTTGTCCTTCAGCGGCACCGCCCAGGCGGAGCTGAACACCTTGTGCAACGCCATCCGCGAGATCCTGACGCTGGCGCAGAACGCCTTCGCCCAGCAGGACGTGACCGCCGCATTGAAGGTGGAGCCGCTGGAGCAGGTCATCGACGCGCTGAAGGAGGAAATGCGCACCCGCCACATCCTGCGGATGCAGCAGGGCCAGTGCAGCATTGAGGCCGGCTTCGTCTGGTCCGACCTGCTGACGGATCTGGAGCGCACCTCCGACCACTGCTCCAATATCGCCGGGTGCGTTATCGACGCCGCCCAGCATAATCTGAACCTTCACGAAACGCTCCACGCCATCCGTCGAAGCGACGAGAGCTTCCAGCGTCGCTTCCGCTCCTATCTGGAAGCCTATCAATTGCCAACTCTCCCCTCTATGTAACGTGAAACGCCCTGCCGCCGAAAGGCGCAGGGCGTTTCACGTTATTCTTATAAAAATCCTCTGATATCCACCGCCAGCCGCTCCTCCAGCGCGATGAGCCGCTTGGTGATGTCCTTGGAGGTCTCTTCCGCCGCCTGATACTGGTTCAGGTACTGGCTCAGGGACTTGACCCCCATGTTGCAGCCATCGGTCATCAGGTCGGCAATGGTCTCGTCAGAATCGTCCATTCCCAGCTTCATGCCGGTTTTCATATGGGACATGCCCTTGGCAATGGGATTGGGGTCTTTTCCGTCGTCGCCGTACTTGTCCAGCAGCGTCTGGATCTCCGCTTTCAGCTTGTCGTGCTCGTCCTTACAGTCCGTCAGCAGGCGGCGGAAGCGCTTGTCCGCCACCCGATCCACTACGTCGCTGATGGCCGAAACGCCCATTTTGATGCCCGCGTCACACTCCCGCAGCAGCCGGATGGTATCCGGTTCCACCATTGGTCATCCACTCCTTTGTTTCAGATGGCCTTAGTGTACCCGGACAGCCGAATTTATACGCATTTTTGTGCCGTAAACACGGCGGCAATGCCCAAGATCACACTGGCTGCCACATACAGCACGCCGAGCCCGGTCTTGCCGCTTTGAAAAAGCTGCACCGTTTCCAAGGAAAAGGTGGAAAACGTGGTGAAACCACCGCAGAAGCCCACCTTCAAAAACAGCACCAGCCGGGGATCCCAGCCGCTGTGCTTCCCCACCGCCGCCACGATCAGCCCGATGCAGAAAGCGCCGACTATGTTGATGCCCAGCGTGATCACCGGAAAGCCATCGGTCTTTACCGGCAGCAGGCCCAACAGATACCGGCTCACCGAGCCGACCGCGCCGCCCAGCGCCACAAAGAGACAATTCAGCAATGTTTTCATGACGTTCACCTCCGCCCCAGCATACCAGACGGCGGCGGTTCAGTCAAGCACGATCACCTTCGCCGCACGCTCCAGCTGCTGCCGCGCCTGAACCGGCAGCTCAGAGAGCCGCAGCGCCAGCGCGGCGGTCATATCGCGCTCCCGCTCCTCCTCCGGCTGCGCGTCAACGGGGTATCTTGCCAGCAACGCCGCCAGCAGCTCCGGCGGGAACTGTCGGAACAGGTGCAGCAGTTCGTCCCGCGTCCAGTCACCGTCATGCAGTACCTCCAGCATATCGCCAAATGCGCCGACCCGGCTCATCACCAGCGCCGCCTTTTCCTCCGGGCCGCCGCACTGTGTCAGTTCCCGCAGCAGCACGGCGTAGGCACTGTCCTCCATCCGCTGGCCGTAGCTCAGCCGGATCACCGGCTGCGCCTCCGGATTAACTGGTACAGGCACAACTGCTTCCAGCGTACCAAGTGTCATAGCCCGCGTCAACGATGCCGCCAGTCCGGGGATGCTGCGCCGCAGGTAATCCGCCGCACCGGAAGAACAGTCCAGCCGCCGAACCAGCGCTTCACAGGCATCCGCCAGCAGTCCGGTGACCTCCGTACAGCCGGAAAGCCGTTCCGCCAGCGCACCATGGTCGCAGGAAAGCGTCTCCGGCGGCTGGCTGGTCACGACGCAGCACAAGGCCGTCAGCGCCACCGGCTCATAGAGATTGATGGGCAGTTGGGCATAGTTCACGTCCACGCCGCACAGCAGCGGATGCACCGTCTCCGGCGCAAAGCACCGCAAAAAGCGGTTCTCATGATCCAGCTGCTGCAAATATGCCTCGATAAATTCAATGCCCGTCAGGCCGGGCCGCTCCATAAACGTGGGATAGTCCGCCGTAATGTGGGTCTCCTGCGGAAACAGCGCCGGGCGGTACAGCTTGAAAAAGCCGTCGATGCCCTCCACCGCCGTGGCGTGGTAGAACACGTTGGGGGTGGCAAACAGCTCCCGCTTCAACCGGCGGTGCAGCAGCCGCGCCGTGTGCAGCTTCCGCTGGATGCGCCGCTGCCCCGCCTCAAAGAGAGATGTCAGCGGCTCCTGCCGCAGCAACTCCAGCGCCGCCTCCGGTGTGGGACATGCCTTCAGCGCCGCGCCGACGGTATAGTAAACGCCCGTCAGCAGCTCCTGTGCCTTCTCCACCCGGATAGAGCTGCTGGCGCCGCCGTTATACCGCTCCGACTGGAGGGCCAGCAGCGACAGGCTGTCCATCTGGAACCGCTCCATCTCCGCCTGCGGCAGCAGGCCGCAGCGCCGCGCCTCCGTCAGCAACGAGACAAGATACTCTCCCTGCCGCAGCGCGGACGGATCTATGGCGCGGATACTTGTCAATTCGTTCATGCGTTCTCCTCTGTCTGCGGCATATGAGCCGTCCGGCGCTCGTTCAGCTTTCGGGCCAGCGCAGGCAGAACGCTGCCGGACAGCAGCTCCAGCGATCCGCGACACTCTCCGTCAAAGGCCCGCTTCATATAGCCGATCAGCGCGTCGTCGCCTACCACGTCATAGGTTTCGTTCTTGAAGCCGTAGAACAGCTCGATCAGCTCATGCAGCGTCTCCTCGTAGTTCTCCTTCGTCACATACGGTGAATCACAGAAGGCCGCCGCCAGCTTCGGCGCGATGCCGTTTCCCAGTTCAATGCGTCCCGTTTTTCGTAAAGTCTCCGTCTGCGTCTGGGCCAGTGCCAGCGCCTGCTGCGACGTCAGCCGCAGGCCGTGGGCGGAGGTCTCACCGTTGCGCTCCAGCAGCGCGTCCGCCTGCTTTTTCTGCATCAAACCGGCGCTGTCCGCCAAAAACGGCATCATATCAAAGGTGTTTTCCGTCATACTTCTCCCTCCGCTGCGCAAAAATGGAGCTGTATTATACAGCGCAGTCCAGCCTATGTCAATGATTTTTGATAAATAATAGCTGCATATCCAAAAATCTTTTCAGGCTCCGGCAAAATGAAATCAGCCAATAATAGCGGCAACTCTGATTTTGAAAATAACGCAAGGAGGACATATCCCGCTCTTCGGGACATATCCTCCTTGCGTTATTTTTATGTCGAGTCTCAGATGTGGAAGTCAACAATGTGATTGGATCCAAGCCATTGTCAACCCTTCTCGCTTTCCAGCTCGTAGTGGTGGGTGTTGCGTTTATACATATAGCGATAATCTTTCTTCATGATATTTCGGATAAACGGCACCAGCAGTACGGAGTCGGCGGCGACCCACGCAAAGGGATCAGCCGCGCACAGGGCATAGAACGCCAGCGGTGCGGCCTCGGCACTGACCGGCCCTCCGGCAAACAGCGGCGGCAGCAGCAGACACACCGTGACGCGGGCCACCAGCTCCGCCGCGCCCGCGCCCAGCACGAACTGCGACTTTCCGATGCCCTGCACGCAGTTGCGTACCACGAAGATAAAGCCCAGAAACAGATACATGCTGAAATCCACATACAGGAAGGTATTGCCGTAACGGACGGTCTCCTCTGTCACCTTGTCGGCACTGAGGAACACATGGAGATAGAAGCCGTCCCGCATTACCAGCAGTCCGGCAGCCACGGCGACCGCCGCGATCAGTGCCGTCATGACCAGTGCCTGAAGGGTACCCTTCTTGATGCGCTCCGGCTTGCCCGCGCCCAGATTCTGTGCGGTGAAGCTGGTCATGGCCGCGCCCAGTCCGTTCATGGGGGTAGCCGCCAGATTGGACAGCTTGTTGGCCGCGCCGAAGCCGTTCTGCGCAGCGCTGGAGACCATCTGACCGCCCAGCGTATCAAACTGCACCACAACGCTCTGCATCACGATGATGCCGATGGCCAGCACAGAAAACTGCAAACCCAGCGGCACGCCCTGCGTTACATGGCGGCGTACATCCCACCATGTGATGCGCCAGTCCTCCCGACGAAGCCGGATGTCCGGATAGTGGGCGAAGGCATAGATAAAGCAGGCCACCGTGCTGATCAGCTGCGCCGTCACGGTAGCGATGGCCGCGCCTGCCACGCCCCAGTGGAACACAATGATGAACAGCAGATCCAAACCCACATTCAGCACCGTGGAAAACAGCAGGAACAGCAGCGGCGTCACGGAATCGCCCATGCTGCGCAGGAACGAGCAGATGAAGTTATAGAACAGCTGCGCACCGATACCGGCAAAAATGATGGCGCAGTAGGTAAACGCTGCGCGGTAGACTTCTCCATTGTCCGGTGTCACATTGATCCACGCCAGCATGGGATTCAGCAGGGCCAACGCCAGAGCGGTCAGCAGCACCGTCAGCACTGCGGAAAGAATGATCTGCGTGGCCAGCGAGCGGCGGACGCCCGCCTGATCGCGGCAGCCTACACTGCACGAGGTGACCACGCAGAAGCCCGCGCTGACACCGAAGGCAAACTGCAAAAAGATGAACACCAGCGACGTGGTATCGTTAACACCGGCCACCTCCTGGGCCGTCAGTGTCTGACCCACGATGGCCGCGTCGCTGATGGAATACACCTGCTGCAAAAGATAGGACAATATAATGGGCAGCGAAAAGATAAGGATCGTTTTCCAGCATGTTCCCTGTGTCAGATCCATGGGCTGGAAAAGCGACTTGATAGTACGACTCTTCTGATCCATAAAAAGCCTCAACTTTTCCTCTTTGATTTTGCTGACCGATTATAAGCTGTATGTAAGGCAAAGTCAATGGCCGCTTATGTTAAAAAGCAACAAATTTGGACAATCAATTTTGTGCATTTTGTCTGCAAAAAAGAGAGCCATGGCAACGCCATGGCTCTCTTTTTGCTTACACTTTCACCACCGCGCAGTGGGTGATGCCATAATACCGCAGACAGTCCATCACCTGTTGGTCGATTCGCTCGCCGCAGACGGCTAGCAGAATGGCGGGCGGACAGCTGATGGCCGCCGCGGCGGAGACGCGGTTCAGGCATTGCGCTATTGGAAGTACCTCGCTCTCCGACAAAATGGCCTGACGCGGCGTCATCACCGGAACAGGGTGCGGCGCGGTCGGCGGCACGGCGGTGACAGGCGCTCTTCGCGGCAGGCTCAACAGCACCGTTTCCAGTCGGTTCAGATCGTCAGTGCTGTTATAGGGCGTCAGCATCAGCACCACATGATCCGGGTCGTAAAATTCCGGGTACATCCCGTGGTGCTCCAATAATCCAGCGATCTCTATTCCGGTATAACCGAAGGACTTGGGGCAGAGCGGCAGCTTCAAGGGTTCCTCCCCTGCCAACTCATAGCCGTGGGCCGCCAGACGTTTTTTCAAACCATCTATGATGGGCAGAAATTCCGCCAACTGCTGGGCAAAATCTGCCATCCGGTCATTGGAGGCATCCAGCGACTGCAAAATAAGATAGGACGGACTGCTGGAGCCAAACAGCGCCATGGACGCCTTGGCCTGACGGGTCAACAGTGCCGGTGCGGCATGAGAAATATGCAGATATGCGCCACCGGTGATGACGCCCAGCGTCTTGTGGGCGGAATCGCAACACATGTCCGCGCCCAAGTCCATGGGATGGCAGGACTGGGGCAGGAATTTCAGATACGCGCCGTGGGCGTTGTCCACCAGCAGTAACACATTAGCACGGTGGCAGACCTCGGCAATGCCCTGAATGTCCTGCATATTTCCCAGATAATCCGGGCTGGTAAGGTACATCGCCGTAATGGACGGCTGCTCTGCCAGCGCCCGCGCCACCTGCCGCGCCGTCACCGGACAGCTGACATAGCTGCTGTCCATATCCGGATACAGCCAATTGACGTCGATATCCAGCAGGGCGGCGGCGTTGACGAACGCCTTATGTGCGTTACGGGCCGCCAGAACACAGGGCTGCTCCCCTTTTGACGCGGCATACAGCGCCGTCAGGTGCAGCATGGTCTGGATACACAGAGTAGAACCACCGGTGGAATACACCGTGTGCGCACCGAACAGGGCACTGGCCTGCTCCTCGCTTTCGGCAATGATGCCGTCGGCGGTAAACAGCTCGTCCGCACCGTCGATCTCCGTAATGTCCCATGGCTCAAAGCCCAGAAGGAACTTTCCTTTATGGCCCGGCATATGGAGCCGGACAGCGGCGCTCTCCTGATAGCGGCGGACGAAGTCGCAGATGAGGGTGCTCATTGGGCACCGCCCAGCTCGCGGGCCACGGCCACCATGATGGCGCACTCCATGCGCTTGCGGAACAGCTCACAGCTCGCCTCGTACACACCCCGAACAGAACCGGTAGCGTGGTAGGCGTTGGCGGCACAGCCGCCGGAGCAGTACAGCCGCGCCCAGCAGTCACGGCACTCCTCGCGGGCGTAGACGTTGCAGGAGGCAAATTCGTCCTGGATGGCGTGGTTGTTCACACCGTGCCAGATATCGCCCAGCTTGAACTTCTCGTCGCCCACGAACTGGTGGCAGGGATACAGGTCTCCCCATGGGGTAACGGCCATATACTCCGTACCGGAGCCGCAGCCGGAGATGCGCTTATAGATGCAGGGGCCGCCCTTCAGGTCGATCATGTAGTGGTAGAAGGTAAAGGGCTTACCCTCCTTATCCCGCTGCAGCATCAGCTCCGCCAGCTTCTCGTACTGCTCCATGACCACGGCTCTGTCCGCCTCGGTCAGTGCGGAGGGATCATCGGCGGCGGCCACCACAGGCTCCATGCTCAGTTCGGAGAAGCCCAAGTCCAGCATGGTCTTGATATCCTCCAGGAAGTCCGGATTGGCGTGGGTGAAGGTGCCCCGCATGTAGTAGTTCTTGCCATCGCGGGCGGCCACCAGCTTCTGGAACTTGGGAACGATCTTCTCCCAGCTGCCGTTTCCGGCGTAGTCCACGCGATAGCGGTCATGGACCTCCTTGCGTCCGTCCAGACTCAGCACCACGTTGCTCATTTCCCGGTTGGCGAAGTCGATCACGTCATCGTCGATCAGCACGCCGTTGGTGGTCAGTGTAAAGCGGAAATGCTTGTTATGCTGCTCCTCGATGGAGCGGGCGTAGGCTACCAGCTGCTTCACCACGTCGAAGTTCATCAGCGGCTCGCCGCCGAAGAAGTCTACCTCCAGATTGTGGCGGGAGCCGGAGTTTTCAATGAGGAAATCCAGCGCCCGTTTGCCCACCTCATAGCTCATCAGGGCGCGGTCGCCGTGGTACTTGCCCTGACTGGCAAAGCAGTAGGAGCAGTTGAGGTTGCAGGTATGGGCGATATGCAGGCACAGTGCCTTGATGACGCCGGAGGTACGGGCCTTTAGCTCGCCCGCCATGGGCTGGAAGGTATCTTCGGTGAATAGCTTGCCCGCCGCCTTCAGCTGTGCGATCTGGTCGTAGCACTCGCCCACCTCCTCCGCCGTCACGCCCTCGGTGGCGTGATACTTCCCGGTCAGCTCACGGATGATGGTGTCGCGGCTCTCGGTCTCGAACATGGCAATGATGTCATAAGCCAGCTCGTCCACCGCGTGGACGGAACCGGAGCAGATGTCCAGCACGATGTTGTAGCCGCCCAGTTTGTATTGATGGATCATATATCGAAATTCCCTTCAAATGGTTTGGTCACGCTAAAAATGCCGCCCGAAAGGGGCGGCATCATAGTTTCAAGTACCCGTTTACTTGGTCTCCTTGTTTTCGCAGGCCTGATTGGCAATACCGCAGCTGGTCTTGCAGGCAGACTGACAGGAAGTCTGGCACTCGCCGCAGCCGCCGTTCTTGGCGCTCTCGCAAAGGTCACGAGTCTCGATGGTATTGATGTGCTTCATGATGAATGTCCTCCCATGTGATTATCTTATAAAGTTATAACACACCGCCGTGCGCTTGTCAATCAATGTCGCGGAAATTTCTCATACCCTTTTGGACTTTCAACTTGTGCCGTTTTCGTCTATTGCTTCGCCCTTTGCAAAGAGCGCCGCATGGCCGCTGATCGTAATAGCGTCAGGTTCGCAATGGCCATAGAGAACGCCGGAGCGCTTGGATGCCTGATACGCTTTGATGTCCTGCTTTCCAAGCCGTTCCGCCCAATACGGGATGATATGACAGTGACCGGAGCCGCAGACAGGGTCTTCGATAACGTCGCACTTGGGAGCAAACGATCTGGAAACACAGTCATATTCACTTCCAGGGGCGGTCACATGGAGCAGAAGTCCGTCAAGCGCCTTGACCTTTTCAATGTCCGGCGTCATATTCCTTACAACCGCTTCATCCTCATAGACAAGCATCAAATCTCTTGCAAGCCACGCTTCGCTGGGACGCACATCACACCCCGTTGCCGCGACCATTGCATCGGTTATCTCGACCTTCTTCAACTGGTATTTTTCAAATGTCATGTTGATAAGATCACCGCTCCGCGTTACAACGATATGGCCGTGCATGGAATCGAAGTGAACCTCCTCAGCGTCCGGCTCTTCACAGAAGAGAACTACATAGGAAGCCGCCATAGACGCATGGCCGCAGAACTCGATCTCGCCCTGCTGGGTAAACCACCGGATATCATAGCCGCCCTCTTTTTTGATCAGCAGCGCAATATCGGAATAGTTGTTTTCCCGGCAAAGGTTCGTCATATACGCATCGCTGGGCCAGCCATTTTCCGGAAAGTACACCGCAGCCTGATTTCCCTGAAACACATGCTCCGCAAACGCATCCACAATATAGTACCGCATACAGCCTCCTTCTAATTCATATATTGCAAGCCAATTATACCATTTGGTTTTCTCTTTGACAACCTCACTTATCATCAGTCCCATCGATGCGGCGGAAATTTCTCATGCTGCCGCTGTCAGTTTTCATAAAAATGCTTGACGAAATTGACAAACTGCTGGGTCTGGCCGCTCATAGGCGCGCCGCGGCGGCAGGCAACGAACAGGGAGCGCCGCACACCGGCCTCCGGCAGCGGGAAGGTCATCAGCCGTCCGGACTTCACCGCATCCTCCGCCGCTTTTTCCGAGATGATGGAAATGCCCAAGCCTCCGGCCACCAGATTCTTGATGGACTCCTGATCGTTGAGCCGGGCCGTGATGGTCAGGTCGCTTTCGTCTACGCCCATCCGCTCGAAATAGGTGGACACGCACTTCTTGCTGCCGCTCCCCTTCTCCCGCAGCAGCATCGGCTCGCGGCAGATCTCCGGGAGCGTCATGCCGCCTTTCGCGGCAAACGCCTGAAAATGCTCGTTGACCGGCGCGATCAGCACCATGCGGTCCTCATAAAAGGGCGTCAGTTCCAGCGTCTCCTCATGCATGTCCGCACCGATCAGGCCCACGTCGAACGCGCCGCACAGCAGGCCGTCCACGATGCCCTGGCTGTCGCTCTGGAACACATTGAACTGAAAGGTGGGACGTATGGCGCGGAAGGCCGGCAATATCTCCGGCAGGATATAGGCGGAGGGAATGGTGGACGCGCCGATGCGGATGATCTTCTCGTCCTCGTCGCTCCAGCTGCGCATGAGATTGTCCCGCAGGTTCACGATGTTGCAGGCACACTCGTACAGCTCCTGCCCGCGGGGCGTCACCTCCACGGATTTGGTGGTGCGGATGATGAGGCTGGTCTGAAATTCCTCCTCCAGCTGCCGCACATGGGTGCTGATGGTGGGCTGGGACAGGTATAATTTCTCCGCCGCCTTTGTGAAGCTTCTATACTTTACAACGGCGCAAAATGACTGCAATTGCTTTAGCTCCATATTGTCCTCCCGCATAAATCACGCAAAGCGCTCAGTGCTGTGTCCACCTGCCGGGGCGTATTGTGCCAGCCAAACGAGAAACGAATGGTTCCGGCGGGGTAAGTGCCCAGCGTCTTGTGGGCGTTGGGAGCACAGTGGAGACCCACCCGTATCATGATACCGTATTCCTGCCCCAAAGCGTCGGCTACCAGCGCCGGGTCGGCATTTCCCGGCACTACAGACACCACGCCTACCCGGCCCGTCACGTCGCGGCGGCCCACCACCCGCAGGTTCGGGATCGACAGCGCACCGTCGAGGAACCGCTCTGTCAGCGCCAGCTCGTGGGCACGGACGGCATCGATGGTCTCCCCTTTCAGCCAGCAGAGGGCTTCGTGCAGCCCCATGATCCCCGGCAGGTTCATAGTGCCCGCCTCGAACTTATCCGGCATGAAGGACGGCATGCGTTCCTCATGGCTGACGCTGCCGGTGCCGCCAGCGATCAGCGGTTCCACCAGCGGCACCATATCCGGCTGGAGAATGAAACCGCCCACGCCCTGCGGGCCAAGCAGGCCCTTATGGCCGGTAAAGGCCAATGCGTCGATGTGCATGGTCTCCATGTCGATGGGCAGAACGCCCGCCGTCTGGGCGGTATCCAGAATGAATCTCAGGCCATGGGCATGGCAGAAGGCTCCCACCTCACCGGCAGACAGCACCGTGCCGCAGACGTTGCTGGCATGGAGCAGCACCACGGCGCGGGTATTGGGCCGCAGCAAGCCCTCCATGGCGGCGGTATCCAGCGTGCCGTCCGGTGCGCAGGGGATGCGGTCGAAGGTGATGCCCTGTGCTTGAAGCTGGGTCAAGGGCCGCATGACGGCATTGTGCTCCATGGCGGAGACCAGCACATGGTCTCCGGGCTTCAGAAAGCCCTTCAGCAGCACGTTCAGGCTTTCGGTGATATTGCGGGTAAACACCACGTTCCGGCAGTCGGGGCCGTGGAACAGCTCCGTCAGCAGCTGGCGGGTGTACAGCACCGTCTCCTCCGCCTGATAGGCTTCATCATAGCCGCCGCGGTTGATGTTGCAGCCGCAGTCGCTGATATAATGATACACCGCCTCCGCCACGCCGGGCGCTTTGGGAAAGCTGGTGCTGGCATTGTCCAGATAGATCCGTTCCACAGTTCTGGCCTCCTATTTCCTTACTTTTTATCAGCTTACCACACATTTATTGGAAAATCAATTTTTTTTAGAGGATATATCTATAATTGATATTGGACATTCTGTCGACGAAAGTGGTATCTTATGATAAGATTCTATATATAAGAGGAGAAAAATCCAACATGAATGTCAAACGCGAACGAATCCAAATCGTCATCGCCGGACTGATCATCGGCGTCATTGCCTCGCTGCTGGTCTTTTTCGGCAATCCCTCCAACATGGGCTTCTGCATCGCCTGCTTCCTGCGTGATACCGCCGGCGGTCTGGGCCTGCACCGTGCCGCCGCCGTGCAGTACATCCGGCCGGAGATCATCGGTCTGGTGCTGGGCAGCTTCATCGTGGCCCTGTGCAAGAAGGAGTTCTCCGCCAAGGGCGGCAGCGCTCCCGTCACTCGCTTTGTGCTGGGCTTCTTCGTGATGGTGGGCTGCCTGATGTTCCTGGGCTGCCCCTTCCGCATGATCCTGCGTCTGGCGGGCGGCGACCTGAATGCTCTGCTGGGCCTGCTGGGCTTTGTGCTGGGCATCCTGGCCGGTGTGTTCTTCCTGAAGCGCGGCTATTCCCTGAAGCGCACCTACGCTCAGACCAAGCTGGACGGCGTGATCTTCCCCGCCATTCAGGTGGTGGTGTTCATCCTGCTGGTGGCGGCTCCCGCCTTTATCTTCTTCACCGAAGCGGGCGGCGGCCCCGGCGCCAAGCACGCCGCGGTTGCCATCAGCCTGATCGCCGGTCTCATCGTGGGCGCTCTGGCCCAGCGTACCCGCCTGTGCATGGTGGGCGGCATCCGTGACATCGTGCTGTTCCGCGAGCCCAAGCTGCTGATGGGCTTCGGTGCCATTCTGGTCAGCGCACTGGTCTGCAACCTGATTCTCAACGGCGTGGCAGGTGGTGAGGCCACCTTCTTCCATCTGGGCTTCGAGGGTCAGCCTATCGCCCATACCGACGGCCTGTGGAACTGCCTTGGCATGCTGCTGGTGGGCTTTGGCTGCGTGCTGCTGGGCGGCTGCCCGCTGCGCCAGCTGGTCATGTCCGGCGAGGGCAACTCCGACAGCGCCGTGACCGTTCTGGGCCT
Organism: bacterium; assembly: GCA_963640475.1. Classification (GTDB taxonomy): domain Bacteria; phylum Bacillota; class Clostridia; order Oscillospirales; family Oscillospiraceae; genus Vescimonas. The sequence continues at coordinate 72,653 of CAVHYW010000002.1, forward strand.
GATCGTGGGCGCGGCTTTCTGCCACAACTTCGGTCTTGCCTCCAGCGCCGACGGCCCTACTGCTGCCGGTAAGATCGCCGTGCTGCTGGGCATCGCCGTGGTGATCGTGATCGCCTGCCTGAACACCTTCAAGAAGAAATAAGGAGATATCAATATGAAAGTTATCGACGCACGGGGCCTTTCCTGCCCCGAACCCGTGGTGCTGCTGCGCAGCGCTATGGAGAGCAAGGAAAACGCCTATCAGATCATCGTGGACAACCACGCTTCCCGCGAGAACACCACCCGCTACGCTCAGCATCAGGGCTATCAGGTGGCCGTTGACGAGAAGGACGGCGAGTGGACGCTGACCTTTACCAAGTGACCTACATTGTGACCTTTTTCTCCCACTTCGGCGCGGTGCGATATAAGCAGCTGTGCGGTGAGCGGGGCATCTCCTGCTGCATGATGCCGGTGCCCCGTGACCTGAGCAGCAGCTGCGGCACCTGCGTCCGGTGTGAGGAGGACTATCTCTCCCCGGTCGACGCCTGCCTTGAGGAGATCGAGCAGGTGGCCGCGTGGGACGGCACAGGATACACCACCGTGTATCACACGGATGAAGCGGAGGGCTAACCATGGAAACAGAAGTGAAGCTGACAAAGCTGGCCTCCTGCGCCGGATGCGGCGCGAAGGTGGGCGCGGGAACGCTGGTGCATTTGCTGGAGGGCTTCCGCACCCACAGCGATCCCCGGCTGCTGGTAGGCTTTGACAAGTCCGATGATGCCAGCGTGTACTATCTGGACGAAAATACGGCGCTGGTACAGACCACTGACTTCTTTCCGCCCATTGTGGACGATCCCTTCCTGTACGGACAGATCGCCGCGGCCAACGCCATCAGCGACGTATACGCCATGGGCGGCGAGCCGAAGCTGGCACTGAACATCATGTGCATCCCCGAAGCCATGACTGCCGACATGGTGCAGGAGCTGCTGCGGGGCGGCTATGACAAGGCCTATGAGGCGGGCGTCATCATCACCGGCGGACACACCATCCACGGTGCAGAGCCCATCTACGGTCTGGCGGTGTCCGGATTTGTGCATCCCGGCCGCATCCTGACCAACAGCGGCGCGAAACCCGGCGATGTGCTGATCCTGACCAAGCCGCTGGGCGTGGGCGTACTGACCACCGCCGCCAAGGCGGGGCTGGTGGGCAGCGACGTGATGGCTCGCATTTACCGGCAGATGGCCACGCTGAACAAGGCGGCGCGGGATATTATGGTGAAGTACCGTGTCCACAGCTGCACCGATGTAACAGGCTTCGCCCTGCTGGGCCACAGCTTCGAGATGGCGCAGGGCAGCGGCTGCACGGTGCACATCCAGAGCAAGAACGTCCCCTTCCACCCGGAAGCGTGGGAATTTGCTGACATGGGCTTCCTCCCTGCCGGAGCTTACCGGAACCGGGACTATGCCGAGGCGGGCGTCACCGTCCGCAATGGTGTCAGCCGCACCATGCAGGATCTGCTGTACGATCCCCAGACCAGCGGCGGGCTGCTGATGGCGGTGGATGCCGCCGACGCGGACGCCTGCCTGAAAGAGCTGCAAGACACCATCCCCAACGCCGCTGCCGTGGGCTATGTGACGGAGCGGGAGGACAACTGGATCATTCTGGAGTAACAAAGCGCATAAAAAGAAACACCTTTCGCACAGTGAAAGGTGTTTCTTTTTATGCTTATCTCACTTAAAGAACTCAAAACGGGGCTGCTCCTTGCTGACATAACCCACCTCGATCTGGATGCCGTCGCCGAAATACCGGTGCAGCAGGTCGATCAGTTCGTCGGCAGCCTTGTGGACCTCCTCTTGATTCACGTCGGAGAAGCCGTCGATGGGGAACAGGATAGCCTTGGTTTCCTCGGTGATCTTGCCACGCTCCGACTGACGCCACGTCCAGCGGCGGGTACGGATCTCCTTGCCGGAGGCGTAGACCGCTTCGCCCACGTCGGGTGTCTCCTCCTCGGTGCTGCCGAAGGGAATGAAGGTATCCCCTTCCCCGGCCAGACGAACGTCAAGGCCCTCGTCAATGGTGTCCAGATCGTGGGCGCCCATGGGCAGACGGTGCTTGATGGACACGGCGTTTCCCAGATCCACGGCGGCGTTGATATGAGGGAATCCCTTTCCTTTGGCGATACGGGTCAGCAGCGCCTCGATGGAGCACATGAACTTATTGGGATTGATGCCCAGCGCGGTAAAGGCGGTGCGGTAAGGCACGATGTCCTCCGTTTCCTTGGGCTTCTTTCCGGTAAAATACGCCTCGCAGGCGGCTACATTCTCCGCCAGCATCTGCTCCAGCTCCGGGATCTCGCGGGTGTTGTCCAGTCCACGGACGGCCACCGCGCCGAAATAGGCGTTGGGCAGCTTCTCAAAAAATTCTTTTGACACCTGATAGTACATAACGTCTCCTCCTTTTGACATTTTACCGCTTTAAAGCAGGATTTAATATCTTGCAAGATATCATAGCACGATTTTTGATTTATGCAACCCCCTGAGAAAATTTTCTGCTTTTTTGTTGGAAGAGGAGATTTCATCTTGATTTTTTTGTGGATAATGCCTATAATACCTTATATCTTGCAAGAAGCAACATTTGGAGGCGGGTATGCTCTCTATCAAGAAGCAGTCCTTGGTGGACATGGTGTATGAAAAGCTGCGGGAATCCATCATTCAGCTGAAGCTCCCCCTCGGCTCGAAGCTCAATGTCAATGAATTGCAAAATCAGATCGGCGTCAGCTGTACGCCAATCCGGGAGGCCATCAACCGTTTGCAGCAGGAGGGGCTGGTGGTCTATGAAAACAACGTAGGCGCTCACATCATTTCGCTGGAACCCCACGATGTGCTGGAGATCCAGCAGCTGGCCATGACGCTGCACTGTGCCGCCATCCGGCTGGCCATGGTCAACGGCGACCGTGAGGTCATCGTCGGCGAGTTGAAGGATCGTCTGGAGGAATATATCCACGCCAAAAATCCTCATGACGAGGTGATGGCCGTCAAGGAATTTCTGGGCACCTATTACCACAATTGCGGCAACCACCGGCTGGATCGGCACATGCTGGCCATTCAGGGACAGCAGACGCTGCTGCGGTATATCTACGCCGCCAGCGTCAAAGAGCGGGGCGCGGAGGCCGACACCTTCCGCCAGATGCTGGACAGCACCATTGCCGGTGACGCCGACGCGGTGTGTCAGACGCTGCAAAAGTACACTGACCACATGACGCTGATCGTGGAGGGCGCGGTCAGCAAGTGACCCCCCTCCCCTATCTCCTTATATACGCAAAAAACTCCGGCACACGGAAGTGTGCCGGAGTTTTGTATCAAAGCAATGTGTGTGGTTCAGAAATTAGCCGTTCTGACGCATCTTGGCGAAGCAGTCGCTGCAATAAACGGGACGATCGGACTTGGGCTCGAAGGGAACCTTGGCCTCGCCGCCGCAGGCAGCACAGACAGCGGTGAAATACTCACGGGGACCGCGGGCAGCGTTCTTGCGAGCGTCGCGGCAGGACTTGCAGCGCTGGGGCTCGTTCTGGAAGCCGCGCTCAGCATAGAACTCCTGCTCACCGGCGGTGAAAACGAATTCCTTGCCACACTCTTTGCAAACTAAAGTCTTGTCTTCGTACATGATTTTACCCTCTCTTTGAGAAATGAAATATATTGCGTTCAGCCTTTGCTGATATCGCCGGATTGAAGTTGCCGCCCAATTTTGCGGCGTATGCGCTGCACAGCATTCTCCACCGATTTCGGCGGCTTGCCAACAGTTTCTGCGATCTCTCGACATGTGAGACCGTCCAAATAGTACCCTAAAATCTCAGCTTCGAAGGCGGATAACTGTTTGCATGTGTACTCCAGAAGACCGGTAGTTCTTTCCCTGTCGATCAACAGAACCTCGGGGTCGACCTGTGCAAAAGCGAGACTGACGTCAAAGAATGAGGGATTCAGGGGAATTGCTTGGTTCAGAGGCTGGTGCTTGCCGGAGGCAGCCGATTTCAGCACCGTGTAGAGACGGCGGCGGATACAGACCTCGGCAAAGGTACAGAACGACGCCGTCTGGCCGGGATCGTATTCACGCATAGCCTTTATCAGGCCCACCATTCCCTCCTGCAGCAGATCCTCACTGTCGCCGCCGGCGAGAAAGTAGGGACGCGCGACGCTTCGTACCAACCGGTGGTACCGCGCCGCCAGAATCTCCTCGGCATTGCGGTTCCCCGTCTGGCAGGCGGCGCACAGCTGTTCGTCGCTCAGCGTCTCCAGATAGGCAAAACTAGCCTCTTTGCTATTTACCATCTTCTATTATACCTTTTCGATAAAGAATTTGTCAAGCAGTCTACGAAAATTTGTCAAAAAGCTGCGTATTATTATAGTTTTTTCACCAATTCCGACAAATCTTCCGCCACCTTGCGGGCAATTTCATCGGTTTTGGCCTCCACCATCACGCGGATCAGCGCCTCGGTGCCGGAAGGACGGATCAGAATACGGCCCTCACTGCCCAGCAGCGCCTCCTGCTCTTTCACAGCCTGCGCCAGCTCCGGAGACGCCATGATGCGCTCCTTCTCTCCCGGCGTATGGGACAGCTCCACATTGATCAGCTCCTGCGGATACTGGGCGCAGCAGGCGGCCAGTTCGGAAGCGGGCTTTCCGGAGGCCTTCAGGGCCTTGAGGAATTGCAGGGCCGTCAGCTCACCGTCGCCGGTGGTGGCATACTCACGGAAGATCATATGGCCGGACTGCTCGCCGCCGATGGCGTAGTCGCACTCCACCATCTTTTCCAGCACATGGCGGTCGCCCACGGCGGTGCATACAAGGTCGATATTCTCGTTGCGGCAAAATTCGTGCAGGCCCAGATTGGACATGACCGTGGCCACCACGGCATTGTTGGTCAGCTTGCCGTCCCGGCGCAGGGCCAGGCCGCACACCGCCATGATCTTGTCGCCGTCGATCGTATGTCCCTTCTCGTCCACCAGCAAACAGCGGTCGGCATCACCGTCAAAGGCGATGCCCAGATGGTACTTCCCTGCCACGGTCATGGTGGCAAGCTGCTCCAGATGGGTGGAGCCGCAGCCATTGTTGATGTTGACGCCGTCGGGGTCGATATTGATGAAATCCGCCATCACCGGCAGGCGCTGGAACAGGTCGGGGGCCGTAGCGGCGGCAGCGCCGTTGGCGCAGTCCACCAGCACGCGCAGCCCGGACAGGTCGCAGCCGATGGTGTCGATCAGGTGGTTCACATAGTCGTCGTGCATCTCCTGCACGCCGTTGCGACAGCGGCCCAGTTCACCGCCGGTCTTGACGGGCATCTTCGCGCCGGACAGGATCAGCTCCTCCACCCGCTCCTCCATGGCGTCGGGCAGCTTATAGCCCTGCGCGTTGAACACCTTGATGCCGTTATGCTCGTAGGGGTTATGGCTGGCGGAGATCACCACACCGGCGTCCGCCTGCTCCTGCACCGTCAGAAAGGCCACGGCGGGGGTGGGGATGGTGCCCAGCAGCAGCACGTCGCCGCCTACCGAGCAGATACCGGCGCTGAGCGCCGCCTCCAGCATATCCGAGGAGATGCGGGTATCCTTGCCGATGGTGATGACCGGCTTACGGCCCAACTCCTCCTGCAATACAGCGGCCACGGACTGACCCACATGAAAGGCCAGCTCCGCCGTCAGGGTCTTGCCCACCACGCCGCGAATACCGTCTGTTCCAAATAACTTACCCATTTTTCTCTGCTCCCTCTCATAATTCCAATTGCGTCTGCCCCATAAACTCTATATGCAGGTGCTCATAGGCCTTGCGTGTCACGCAGCGGCCACGGGGCGTGCGGGTCAGAAAGCCCAGCTGCATCAGATACGGCTCGTACACGTCCTCCAGCGTCACCGACTCCTCGCCGATGGTGGCCGCCAGCGTGTCCAGACCCACCGGGCCGCCGCCGTAGTTCTCAATGATAGCCCGCAGCATCCGGCGATCCACCTGATCCAGACCCAGATAGTCCACCTCAAGCGCCAGCAGGGCACTGTCCGCCACCTGACGGGTGATGACGCCGTCGGCCTTCACCTGCGCAAAGTCCCGGACGCGGCGCAGCATGCGGTTGGCGATACGGGGTGTGCCGCGGGAACGGCGGGCAATCTCCATAGCACCCGCCTCCTCAATGGGCACATTCAGGATACCGGCGCTGCGGGTGACGATCTCCTTCAGCTCCTCCGGCGTATACAACTCCAGCCGCAGCGTCACACCAAAGCGGTCACGCAGCGGCGCGGACAGCGAGCCCGCCCGCGTGGTAGCCCCGATCAGCGTAAAGTGGGGCAGATCCAGCCGGATGGAGTTGGCGGAGGGGCCTTTGCCGATGATGATGTCGATGGCATAGTCCTCCATGGCGGGGTATAAGATCTCCTCCACGGCCCGGTTCAGCCGGTGGATCTCGTCCACGAAGAGAATGTCATTCTCGCTGAGGTTGGTCAGCAGCGCCGCCAGATCGCCGGGCTTCTCGATGGCCGGACCGGAGGTGATGCGGATATTGACCCCCATCTCGGCGGCGATAATACCCGCCAGCGTGGTCTTGCCCAAGCCCGGAGGGCCGTGCAGCAGCACATGATCCAGCGATTCGCCGCGGCGGCGTGCCGCCTCGATGAACACGGACAGGTTGCCCTTGGCCTTCTCCTGACCGATGTACTCCTTCAGGGTGTGGGGACGCAGGGACTTCTCCTGCGCGTCCTCCGGCAGGAAGGTGGTGGAGACGATAGGCTCTTCGTAGATGTCGCTTCCGTAGTCAATGCTCACGCTGTCCCCTCCCTTACTTCACCATGCGCTTGAGCGCCTGACGGATAATCTCCTCCAGCGGCAGGGCGTCCATGTCGATGCCCTTCAGGGCCGCCGCCACCTCGCTGCCGCTGTAACCCAGCACGGCCAGCGCCGCACCGGCCTCCTTGGCCTTATCGTTGGGCAGCACCGTCAGCGGTACGCTGCCGCCGGTATCCGGGCCGAAGGAGCTTTGCTCCTTGGCCAGCTTATCCTTCAATTCCAAAATGATGCGCTGGGCGATCTTCTTGCCGATGCCCGGCGCGGCGGTCAGGGCCTTTTCGTCGCCCATCACCACCGCCATAGCCAGATTGGCCGGTGTGTTGGCGGAAAGGATGGACAGCGCCGCCTTGGGGCCTACGCCGGAGACGCCCAGCAGCAGCTTAAAGCTGTGCAGCTCGCTCTGGCTGGCAAAGCCGAACAGCTCCACCGCGTCCTCCCGGACGTTCATGTAGGTATACAGCTTGGCCTTTTCGCCCTTTTTCAGCTGTGACAGGGTATAGTTGGTGGTGGCACAGGCATAGCCCACGCCGCCGCAGTCGATAACGGCCAGATTGGCCTCCATTTCGGCCACGACGCCGCTGAGATAGTAGAACATCACACGGTCTCCTTTACGTTGGGGTCAGTACGCCGCAGCAGACTGGTAGCGCTGCGGGCATGGCAGATGGCGATAGCCAACGCGTCGGCGGCGTCATCGGGCCGGGGGATGGCTTTCAGCTTCAACAGGCGGCGGGTCATATCCATCACCTGCTTCTTCTCCGCAAGGCCATAGCCCACCACCGCCTGCTTCACCTGCATGGGGGTGTATTCATAGATAGGCAGGTGCAGCTTTTCGGCGGTGCACAGGATCACGCCACGGGCGTGAGCCACCGCGATGCCGGTAGTGATGTTTTTGCTGAAGAACAGCTCCTCGATGGCCATTTCATCCGGCTGGAACTGCTGGATCAGCTCCGTCAGGTCGCTTTCGATCAGCGTCAGCCGAGCCGCCAAGGGCATACCGGCAGGGGTGTTAATGGCGCCATACTGTACCATTTTCTGGGCAGCACCGGCGCAGTCCAGCACACCAAAGCCCACGATGGCCACACCGGGGTCTATTCCCAAAATACGCACGGCGCTCCCTCCCCATGTTAAATCAGCTTATTATACTCTTTTTTCCCTTTTCTGGCAATAGAAAACCGCAGAATACCGCAAATAATGCGTTTGGCTTACAGGAATTTGTCCAGTTCACGCTCCACCTGCGGCATCTTCTTCACCGCCGGGCGGTCGATGCGCCAGCCGTCCTTGATGACCATGTCCAGCTTCCGCAGGGCCGTCAGATCCTCCAGTGGGTTCTTCCCGCAGACGATCAGGTCGGCGGCCTTTCCCTTCTCAACGGAGCCGGTCAGGTGGTCGATGCCCGCCAATCTGGCGTTCAGCAGCGTGGCACTATATAGGGCGAAGGCCGGGGTCACGCCGCAGAACTTCACGAAGTAGCACAGCTCGCGCCACATATCATAATGGGTGATGAAGGGGCAGCCTGTATCGGTGCCCAGTCCCACAGGGATACCGGCGGCAAGGCACGCCTTCGCCAGCGCCACGATACCGTCGAACACCACCTTGCCGTTCTCCTGCTGCTCGTAGGTGGCATGGGAGATGCTGCGGTCGAAGAGGGCGTAAGGCACCGCGGGCGAGATGGTGGACACCTGAAACGCGCCCCGCTCCCTGAACAGGCGCATGATCTCCTCATCTGGCTTTGCACCGTGCTCGATGGAATCCACGCCGTTTTCCAGCGCCACACGGACGCCCTCCGGGCTTTCCACATGGGCGGCCAGCTTCATGCCCAGTTCGTGAGCGCGGTCACAAGCGGCATTTACCAGCTCCGGCTGCATTCGCAGCACACCCGGTTCGCCCACCACCTCGGCATCCATAACGCCGCCGGTGATCATCAGCTTGATAAGGTCGGGCTTCTCCGCCGCGATGGTGGTCACATAGGCGGCGGCTTCCTCCGGTGTTCTGGCCTCATAGGCCAGTGAACCGGCCATATGGCCGCCGGGGACGGATACCGCCATGTTGGAGGCCACCACACGGGGCGACAGGATCTTCCCCTCCGCCGCCTGATCCCGGATGATGGTATCGAAATCCGCCACGCCGCCCACGGTGCGGATGGTGGTCACGCCGCTGAGCAGCTCCGTTTTGGCGTAGCCCTCACACAGCTTTACGCCGACGCTGCGGGTAACGCTGTTTGTGGTGATGAGCTTCACCAGCTTCCTGGGATCGGAGGGCTTTTTTCGGGGCTTGCCGGAAGCCGGAAGATGTACATGCAGGTTGATAAGGCCCGGCAGCAGGTATTTGCCGTTCAGGTCCACCCGCTCATAGCCCGCGGCGATCTGGCTCTCGTCCCCGATATCCACGATCCTGCTGCCACTGATATAGACGGTCTTGCCCGTCTGGGGCGTCATATGCTCCGTGCCGTCCAGCAGCACGCAGTTGGTCAGGGCATACCGTTTTTCATTCTTATACATGGCAACGCCTCCCATCTAATATTTAAGTCAAGATTATAGCGGGCAAGAGGGGAAAACGCAAGCGTTTTCCCCTCTTGTTTCCTATAACTGTCGTATCTGTCCCTGTATCAGCTTGCTGACCGCGTCGGCAAACCAGCCGATGGTCGGGATACGGGTCAGGGCCTTGCCGTAGATCTTGCGGCCGCCCTCCAGCTCCAGATCGCTGCCGGTAAAAACGCACACCGGCGTGATGCCCTGATGCCGCAGGATGCCCGCCTCGGCGGCGGTATCCTCGATGCCCCACTTGCCGCTGTATACATAGCCGCCCAAGGGCAGCGCCCCGATGGGGATGCGCTGGTCGTCATTGGGGCTGGCATCGGACAGGATGATCAGCAGCCGGTGGTCGGCCCTTCCCCGCCGCATCAACCAGCCCATGGCCCGCAGGGCCAGACCGTCCCGGTTCCATCCGGCGGCCACATAGTCGAAGATGGCGTCGTTCCTCCCCGTCTGGTCATAATCCCGTAAAATACGCAGCACCGTGCAGCCGCTGACGGAGCAGAAGGCCGTCACCCGCACAGGGATGCGGCAGCGCTCCAGACTTTCCGCGATCAGGTACGCCTGGGTGGACAGCTTCTCCTGCTGCTGGTTCTGGGAGGCGGAACCATCCAGCAATATGTCCACTGTCAGGTCGCCCATCTCGCTCTGCTGCCGCTGGACGAACACCTTTTCCTCATCCAGCACGGCGCTGCGCCACACCACGGGGGCGTACAGTTGTCCCGCACGGGCCAGCGTGGAGGACACATCGCTTTGCAGCAGAATGGTATTTTGCAGCTTCTGGGTCAGCTGGGCGATGATGAGCTTATTCTCCACCAGATGGGCCTGATAGTAGGCGCGGTTCTTCTCCCGCTGCTGGTGGAAGGTTCCCACGTCCCACGCGGTCTCCCGGCTCAGCTCATGCTTGACGGGCACGCCCTTGGTGAAATGCAGATGGCAGTTCTTGTGCGCGCCGGTACACAGCTCACGCTCCACCTGTGCCAGCTCCGACGGCGTCAGCATGGACACGCCGAAACAGTCCTCCACATAGCGCCGCAGGATGGGCTCCGGGGTCTTTCCCTGCAAGAAGGACAGGGGGTGGGGCCGCTTCTTCCCGGTCTGCTCTTCATTTGGGCCGCCGCCAGACTGCTCCAGACGGCGCAGGGCGTTGGGCCACACGAAGCGGCTGGTCTTTCTGCCCCGCCCGCCGATGGAGCGCCCCACCCACATGCTCCACTGCCGGTCGGTAACGCTGCGGCGGGCGCGCTGGAAATAGCGGAACAGCAGCGCTTCCATTTTGTCCATCAGCTGCTGCTCGTCCCACGCGGGATCGAAGGTCAGGGCGTCCAGCACTTCCTTCTGCCACGGATCCTCCTGCGGCTCGTGCAGCACGCGGCGAAACCACGCCGTCCGCAGGCCCTCCGCGCTGCGGGGATCGGCGGCGTGGGACTGTGCCAGCATCCGGCGGGCATACTCCTGCCGCAGCTCCTCCAGCACAGGCCGCTCCTTCAGCGCTTTTTCGTAGGCCACGCCCTCCAGTCCCAGCCAGAAGAGGTCGCTGTACAGCTCGCCCTTGGGCTGATGCTGAAAGGCGTGGAACAGGGGCTTGAATTTATCGAATTGATAGCACCGGTACACGAGGCCGATGATGGTGTTCATGTAGAGCTGGGCCTCACCGTCGGCATCGTAGGCCTGAAACTCCGGACGCACGTCGTAGTTCTCCGCGCCGTTACACCTGATTGGCCGCGCGGCGGCTTTGGATATCTTCTCTGTCCATATCAGTTGCCAAACAGCTTCGACCGGTCGGCATCCTTGGGGATGCGGCTCCACACCGCGTCTGCCACCAGCTGCCGCTCGAAGGGATCGAAGGCCTTGTTGATGATGCCCAGCTTCAGCGCCTCGCCGGAGGTGATGCCCTTTTCGATCAGGTGCAGCGACGACAGAAGGCCGCGCAGATCCAACGCCTTGGTGGAGATCTCTCCGTTATCGCACTTCTGCCGCAGGTCGCGGAACAGAGCGGAGAACTGCTCGATCCACTTGCTGCTGAGGCCGGGGAAACCGCGACGCAGCAGTTTTTGCAGGTTTTCCTCGGAAATGACCGGCATGTCCAGCACTACGAAACGGGACACCAGTGCCTCGTTCAGCTCACGGGTACCGGCGTAGCCGTAGTTCATGGTGCCGATGAAGCGGGTGGCGGGATCCAGCTCAATGCGCTCGTAGCCGGGAACGTCGATGACGCGGCGGAAGTCCAGCGTGGCATGCAGCACCGCCAGGGCCTCGTTTTTCGCCATGTTCACCTCGTCCAGCACGCCGAAGCCGCCCATGCGGGCACACTGGCAGATGGGCCCCTCCCGGAACACCACCTTGCCGTCCTTCAGCGTGTCCGCGCCGATGAGGGACGCGGCGTCCACGTTCACATACATAGACACATCCCAGTTGGGGCGGCCGAACACGGCGGCCAGATTTTCCGCCAGCACATTCTTGCCGGTGGCCTTGGGGCCCGCCAGCAGCAGATGCTCGCCGCACAGCAGTGCCGCCGCGGCGCTCTCCCATATCTCCTTACCGTAGTATAAAAAGCGCGGTACCGGGATCCGTGCCGCCGCCTCCGGCGTGGCTGGGTGCTCCGCCCGGAACTGCCGTATCTCGTCCAGCAGCGCCTTGTCGATGCCCTCGTCCTGAAGCTCTTTCCAAATATCCATGGTCATACCGCCCTTCTGCATATTCTTTTTTGATGGCATATTATAAGCCCAGATACCGTTAACGGAACGTTAAGAATGTGCCAGAAGCTGTCATTTTTCGCAGAAAAAGACCGGGGCCGCTTTCACGGCCCCGGCGGGGTGATCCTTATAACTTCTTTTCCAGACAAACCAGCTGAACATCGGGGATGCCATTAAAGACGCAGGGCATGATGCCCGCCTCCCAATAGCCGAGTCCGGCGTACATTTTCCGGGCTGTTTTATTGCGGGCGTTGGTGTCCATCCGCAGATAGGGGCAGCCGTTTTCCCGGGCGTAGTCCTCATAGAATTTCACGAATGCCGTGCCATAGCCCTTTCCGGAGCAGGCAGGCTCCACCACCAGCGTGTGCAGCACCATCACCTGATCGTCCGGCACATCGGGATAGCGCCACGGTACGTCGGCGTACACCGGCACCTGAATTTTGTTGATGCGGGCTGCTGCTACCACCGCGCCTCCCTCCTCCATCACGAACAGATCATCGGCCGCCAATGCCGTGCGGGCCGTGTCCGCCGTGGGATATACGCCACGGATCCAGCCTACGGTGGACTTGCCGCTCTCCTCATTGTCGTGGATGTGCTCATAGATGGCTGCGATATGCGGGATATCCTGCTGGGTGCCTTTTCGGATCATGGGAAGCCCTCCTGACTGTTTTTTCGTATTATAGGCAAAGCCGCGCCGCCTGTCAAGGGGTTTGTCCCTTGCAAACCCTGTCCCCTTATGGCATAATGAAGGAAAAGAAAAGGAGGATGCCCCTATGAAGAAAATCGCCGTGATCACCGGTGCTTCCAGCGGTATGGGAAAGCGCTTTGCCGAGACTGTGGATCAGTACAGCACCTTTGACGAGGTATGGGTCATTGCCCGCCAGCAGGATAAGCTGGAGGCGCTGCGGGCCACGGTGCCCTTCCCTGTCCGAGTGCTGGCCATGGATCTGACCGACCGGGCCAGCTTCGACACCTACCGCGCCGCACTGGCGGAGGAGCCGATGCAGGTGGGCCTTCTGATGAATTGCAGCGGCTACGGCAAGTTCGGCGCGGTACTGGACACGCCGCTGGAGGTCAACCTGAACATGACCGACCTGAACTGTCAGGCGGTGGTGGCCATGTGCCAGATCACGGCCCCCTATATGCCCCGGGGCAGCCGGATCATCAACATTGCGTCGGTGGCGGCTTTCCAGCCCATCCCCTACATCGACGTTTACGGCGCGACCAAGGCTTTCGTCCTCAGCTTCAGCCGGGCGCTGAACCGTGAGCTGCGCCGTCAGGGCGTGGGCGTCATGGCGGTCTGCCCCTTCTGGACAAAGACCGCCTTCTTTGACCGGGCCACCTCCTCCGGCGGCGAGGGCGTGGTGAAGAAATACGCCGCCATGTACGAGCCCGACGACATCGTGCGCCGCACATGGCGGGACGCCAAGCGGGGCCGGGATGTGTGTACCTACGGCTTTGTGGCCCGCGGTCAGGCGGCGCTGACGAAGATCCTGCCCCACAGTCTGGTCATGGATGTGTGGATGAAGCAGCAGAAGCTGTCGTGATCTCGGATCATCTAGCGGCGGAGAGCTTCATACACATCTCCACAGCAGGCGGTTGTCCTCAAAGAGCACCGTCAGGCGTCCGGTGTCCTTCAGCCACGCCAGGTACGACTTCACGGTGCTGCCCACCAGCACATACTGCTCGAAGGTCAGGGTCAGGCCGTAGTCATCGAACAGCTTCTTCAGCAGCTCCTCGAACATCACCGGCTCGGCGCAGAGCTCCACCATATGGTCGGCGATCTGGTGCACCTTATCGATGTTGTACTGGGCCAGCGGCGCGATGTCCTCCATGACCTCGGCGTGGGCGGGAACAAAGGCGGCGGCCTGCATGGTCTTGACCTTCTCCAGCGTGTCCAGATAGGCGGCCACATCGTAAATAAAGCCGATCTGGTACTTGTCCAGCGTCTCGCGGCTGGACAGGCAGTCCGCCAGATACACCACATCGTCGGGACTGCGGAAGCCCACCATGTGGAAGAAATGCCCCGGCAATTGCAGCAGCTCGAAGCCCTCCGGCAGTACGGTGGGCGTCAGCTCCTGGGCGTCGCTCTCCTGGGCCATCAGGAACTTGTGGCGCAGGTCTTTGGGTGGGAAGCCGCCGTACAGAAACGCCGGCTCCAGCACTGGGTGGCGGGTGATGTCGCACTCGATGCCCTGGGCATAGATTTTGCACTTGGTCTGGCCCTGCAGATAGCGGTTACCGCCGATGTGGTCGGCGTTGGAGTGGGTATTGTAGATGGCGGTCAGATGCCAGCCGTTGGCGTCCAGAAGCTGGCGTACCTTGCGGCCCGCGTCCTTGTCGTTGCCGCTGTCGACGAGGCAGACGTCCGTATCGCTGAGCTTCACCAGGCCCATCTTGGAGGGGCTCTGGATATAGTAGCTATTGCCGGTGATATGATTCAATTCGTACATGACTGCACCTCTTTTCGTAGTTTCTTTTCCGAAGTTTCTTACCTATATTTATATAGCAACTATAAGCACTTGTCAACGAAAACCCCCGGTTCGAGACGAACCGGGTGTTTTCGTTGGGGAGAATATGTCGGAAAGCAAAGACTGCTTACTTCTTGGCCAGCTTGCCCTCCTTGCACATGGCGACCACCATGCCGGTCAGGGCGAACAGGGCGATGGCGTTGGGGATGACCATCAGGTTGTTGAACATGTCGGTCAGCTCCCACACCAGGTCGTTGCTGGCCAGGGTGCCGATGAACACGAACACCAGGGCGATGATGCTGTACACCACGGTGCAGCGGCGGGGATTCTTCTTGCCGAACAGGTAGTTGGCGTTGATCTTACCGAACAGGTTCCAGCTGAGCACGGTGGAGAACGCGAAGAAGAACAGGCACACCGCCACGAACATGGCGCCGAGTTTCTCGCCGAACACGGTGCCGAAGGCGGTCTGGGCCAGGTTGGCCTTGGTCAGCGTGGTGCTGGCAGCGGCCGCGCCGCAATCAGCCAGAGGGCCGTCGGCGGTATACAGGGTGGAGATGATGACCAGCGCGTTGAGGGTCAGCACCACGAAGGTATCAATAAACACACCGATCATGGCCACCACGCCCTGATCGTGGGGATGGGCCACGTTGGCCTGGGCGTGTGCGTGGGGGGTGGAGCCCATACCGGCCTCATTGGAGAACAGGCCGCGCTTTGCGCCCTGGCTGATGGCGGTCTTGATGGCGTAGCCGAAGCCGCCGCCGATGATGGCCTGAGGCTGGAAGGCATACTTGAAGATCATGACAAAGGTAGCGGGGATGTAGGTGATGCGAACCACCAGAACAGCCAGACCGCCCAGCAGGAAGATGGCTGCCATGATGGGGACGAGCTTCTCGGTGACGGAGGCCAGACGCTGCACGCCGCCCAAGAAGATAACGGCACAGATGATGACCAGAATCACGCCGGACACCCAGGTGGGGATGCCGAAGGCGGTATTCATGGTAGAGCCGATGGAGTTGGACTGCACCATGCAGCCCATGAAGCCCAGGGCCAGCACGATGGCCACGGCGAAGAAGCCCGCCAGGAACTTACCGAAGCCGCCCTTGAATGCGGTGGTGATGTAGTACACGGGGCCGCCGCGGACGGTGCCGTCGGGGTCAACGATACGGGTCTTGAGGGCCAGGGTGGCTTCGGCGTAGATGGTGGCCATGCCGAAGAAGGCGATGATCCACATCCAGAAGATGGCGCCGGGGCCGCCGGTCAGGATGGCGCCGGAGGCACCCACGATGTTGCCGGTACCCACCTGGGCGGCAATGGCGGTGGCCAGCGCCTGGAAGGAGCTCATACCGGAGTCGTGCCTGTCGCCCTTCAGCTTCAGGTTGCCGAACACCTTGCGCATACCCTCACCAAAGCAGCGCACCTGCACGAAACGGGTCTTGATGGAATACCACAGGCCCACGCCGATCAGCAGGAACACCAGAATGTAGTTGCTCAGGTACTCGTTGATCTTACAGACAACGGGATACAGTACGGATTCGATGGCTTGCATGTTGATCCTCTCCTTTTCAACAGAAAAATAAGAGCCGCTGCTGTGCAGCGACTCCGGAGAAACAAGGCAGACACGCAAATGTCTTCTCTGTCCTTTTGCCTGAGAGATTCAGCGCGATCCACGCCTTACACCTTCGGCACCCAATTCAATGGGATTCTCCAGAGTCCCCTCCCCTTTCAGTTTTCGGCAGAATCCTGAAAGGCTCATCGGGTGCTGTTCAATTGATGGATGGAGTATAGCACAGCTTTTTCCCGATTGCAAGCATTTTCTTCACAATTCAGAAATATTTTTTGCACCTATTGACAATATCGTAATACGATGTTATAGTGATATCGTATTACGATATTTGATAGAAAGGAGCGAAACACCATGCCGAAACGGTCATTGGAGACCCTGTCGGAGCCGATGTTCTATGTGCTGATGGCCCTGCGCCGCCGGACGCTGTGCGGCGTGGAGATCGTCCACTGGATCGGCGAGACCACCGGCGGCCGCATGACGCTGGGGCCGGGAACGCTGTACACCATTCTCTCCAAGCTGACGGATGAACAGATGATCCGTGAGGTCAGCGTGGAGGGCCGCAAACGCACCTATGAGCTGACCGACGCGGGGCGTGCCCTGTATGACGCCGAATGTGCCCGTCTGCGCCGCTGCATCCGCGACGCGGACAGAGAGGAGGAAAACGCATGATCAAGCTTCTGCCTTACTATGCCTACCAGATCGACGCCATTGAGAGCTGGCTGGACGATCAGGCGAAAAAAGGACTGTTTCTGACGGAATTTGCCCGACCGGGCGTCATGCACTTTGAAAAGGGTGAACCCCGTCCGGTACGCTACCGGATCGACGTGAAGCAGAATACCGGCACCTACGGCGAGAAAGAGCGCATCGCCGATTACAGGGAATTGGGCTGGGAGTACGTCTGCGAGCTGGCCGGTGATCTGGACATCTACCGCTGTGATGATCCCGCCGTGCCAGAGCTGAATACCGACGAGGAAACGCTTCACGAGGTGCTGGACAAAAAGCTGAAAAGCCAAACGGTATGGAGTATTGTATGCCTGTGCGCGATCCCCGTATGGCTCTACTATATGGTTTTCCGCTATTTTGGGGGCTATACCGGCATATATGAGCAGTTGATCAGCGGAGCCGCCTGGATATTCGCTCCTGCGGGAGCACTTGTACTGTTCTGGACGATCTCCGCGGTCACCTGCATCGTCAGCGCCGTGACCACCAGACGGCGGATGCTTTTGAAGCGTGTACAACGCGCCCCCGCCGAGCTGCGGCGTGGGAAGCTCCTTCAACTGCTATCCATCGCCCTTCCGCTGGTCGCTCTGGTACTGTGTCTCATTTTACGCGCGGTAATCGCAGACCCCGGCAATGCCGTCCCTATGGATGAATTTCCGATACCGACGGCGACACAGGTATTTTCCGATACCGACGAGCCCGATCACTTCAGGGCAGTGGAATTTTCCGAGTTGCTGTGTGACCATAGCTACCTGCGGCAAAAGGGGCCTTATATCACCGATCCGGAGACAGGCGCAACTTACAGCAGCTGGTACTACGACGCGGATGTGTACCACATCGCATGGCAATGGATTGCCGACGGCTATGTAAAGGAACACGCACGGGTCTACGGGCTGCGGGAGATCACCGTTCCCGGTTGGGCATGCGCATGGTATAGCGCGGATAACGCCATGTGGGGCGAACAAACGCTTCTGCTGCAAAATGGCAAGGAGGTATGGGAGATCGGCTGTGACCGTGAGGAGAGCCTGCTGGACGCACTGGACAAATTCGCCCGCTGAGTGAGGAAAGTAATTAACCGCATAACAAACGACCACCGTACAGCAAAAATGCTGCACGGTGGTTCTGCTTTACAATCCTTATTTCCGCAGCCAGTCCGGGCGGGAACGGCTGTGTGCGCCGGACACCAATCCCATGGTGGCGAAGGTAATGACGATGGACGTGCCGCCGTAGCTGAAAAACGGCAGCGTCAGGCCGATGACCGGCATCACGAACAGGCACATGCCCACGTTGGCCAGTATCTGGAACAGCAGCATCCCCACCACGCCCACGCAGATGTAGGCGTCCAGCTTGCTGTTGGCGTTGCGGGCCACATAGACGCACCGCAGCACGATGGCCGACAGGATGGCCAGCGCCAGCACACAGCCCACCATGCCCAGCTCCTCGCCAATGACGGAGAAAATGAAGTCCGTGTGGCGGTTGGGCAGGCTGGAGCTGTCCTTGCTCTGGGTCTGGATGCCGTGGAACAAGCCCATGCCCGTCAGCTTGCCGCCGCCCAGTGTCAGCAGGCTGCGGGTCTGATGCCAGCCCTCGTTCAACGGTCGGAAGCTGTGATCCAGCACCACAAGGAAACGGTTCTTCATATAGGGCTTGATGACATCCTCCTCCCAGAGGATATAAAAGGCCAGCACCGCACCAGCGCCGCCGCCGATGAACCAGCCCTTTGGCACACCGGCCACGAAGCACATGCAGACGAAGATCGCCACCAGCACCAGATCGCTGCCCATGTCGGAGGATATTTTATAGTACAGGCCGAAGAACACCATCAGGTGCGCGCCCAGAAACAGGATATCCGGCAGCCGCCGCAACGTCCGGTTCTCCTCCAGCCACACCAGCTGCCACGCCAGCACCAGAATAAAGGTCAGCTTCACGATCTCGGAGGGCTGCACCATCACCGGCAGCAGCGGGAATTTCAGCCACGCCAGATTGCCCGTGTCACCGGCACGGCCCAGCGGGGATTTCAGCAGCAGGATCATGCCCAGACCGAACAGCGTCAGCCACAGCCAGCCCTTCTTCCGCATCAGCTCGCCCACATCCACCATCGACAGCAGGAAAAACAGGACGATACCGATGACCGCGCCGCCGGTCTGTACCAGCACCTCGCGCATGGAGTTCATATACCGTGTGGCGGAATAGATCATCAGGATGCCATAGGCCGTGGCGGCACAGCAAAGCGCCAGCAGAACAAGGTCTGTCTGCCGCAAGATATCCCGCAATAACTCCCGCACACGCTGCATGGATGGTTCCTCCGTAAAAGCCAATGGGGCCTGCCGCCCCAAAATAAGTCCTGTTCATTTTACCACAAGAAGTTTTCCGTGTAAACCTGTCATACCCCCTTTCTTTTTTGAACTTTTTGTGTTACCATTATGAAAATGGCAAAATAGGGCCGTTTCACTTTCCGAAAGGACGTTTATCATGCAGTACATTTCCCACAGTGTGTCGGATACGGAGGAATTTGGCTGCCGCTTGGCCGGGCAGCTGCGGCCCAATACCGTGGTGGCCTGCCGCGGCGGGCTGGGTATGGGCAAGACGGCCCTGACCCGCGGCATCGCCAGAGGGCTGGGCTATACGGGGCGGGTCACCTCCCCCACCTTTACCATCGTCAACGAGTATCTGGGCAAGACGCCCCTGTTTCATTTTGATATGTACCGGCTGGACGACAGCGACGCGCTGTTCGACATCGGCTGGGAGGATTATCTGGATCGCGGCGGCGTGTGCGTGGTGGAATGGAGCGAGAACGTGGCGGACGCCCTGCCGCCGGACGCCGTGGTGGTGACCATCGCACGGGGCGAAGGCGACAACGAGCGGATCATTACCGTGGAGGGAGGCGGCATCGCATGAAAATACTGGCTCTTGAGACCTCGGCCAAGTCCGTGTCCGCCGCCGTGGTGGAGAATGGCGCGGTGCTGGCCAGCGCCTATCAGAACATGGGCCTGACCCACAGCGTCACGCTGATGCCGCTGGTGGACAGCATGCTGAAAAACGCCGGTCTGACGGCGAAGGATATGGAGCTGATCGCCGTGGCGGCCGGTCCCGGCAGCTTTACGGGCCTGCGCATCGGCGTGTCCGCCGCCAAGGGACTGGCATGGGCGCTGGAGCTGCCCTGCTGCGGCGTTTCCACGCTGGAGGCCATGGCGGAAAACGCCCGCGCCTTCGAGGGTACGGTGATCTGCGCCATGGACGCGCGGCGGCAGCAGATCTATAACGCGGTGTTCGACTGCCATGACGGTGCGCTGGAGCGCCGGTGCGAGGATCGCGCCGTGGCGCTGGAGGTACTGGCCGAGGAACTGAAAAATGATAAAAACAGGAAAATAGTAGTTGGCGACGGCGCGAAGCTGTGCTATACTTATCTGTTGGAGCAAGGGCTCCCCTGCTCTCTGGCTCCGGCGGACAGCCTGTATCAGAAGGCCGTTGGCGTGGGCCTTGCGGCGGAGCGCATGGCGGCCGAGGGCCGCACCGTGACGGCGCAGGAGCTGTGTCCGGTGTACCTCCGGCTCAGTCAGGCCGAGCGGGAGCGGCTGGCCAAGGGACTACCCATCACGCTGGACGCGAAATAATGGAAGAATTGAATATTTTTATATACGGAGGATAAGATCATGAACGAAAAGTTCCCCACCCTGCACATCGTGAACCACCCGCTGGTGCAGCACAAGCTGACGGTGATGCGCGATAAGAACACCAGTGTCAAGGACTTCCGCACGCTGGTCGGCGAGGTCGCCATGCTGTTGACCTACGAGGCCACCCGTGACCTGCCCACCACCCTCAAGACCATCGAGACCCCTCTGTGCACCTGCGAAATGCCCGTGCTGGCCGGCAAGAAAATGGCCATCGTTCCCATCCTCCGTGCAGGTCTGGGCTTTGAGGACGGCATCCTCAATCTGATCCCCTCCGCCCGTGTGGCACACATCGGCATGTACCGCGACGAAGAGACGCTGGAGCCTCACTTCTACTTCCTGAAGTACCCCAAGGACATCGCCGAGCGTGACGTGCTGATCGTTGACCCCATGCTGGCCACCGGCGGCAGCGCCGACATGGCCATCACCAAGATGAAGGAGCTGGGCTGCAAGAACATCAAGCTGATGATCCTCGTGGCCGCGCCCGAAGGCGTGCAGTTCATCTATGACCGCCACCCCGACGTGGAGATCTATTGCGCCGCGCTGGACGATCATCTGAACGAAAACGGCTACATTGTGCCCGGTCTGGGCGACGCCGGCGACCGTATTTTCGGCACGAAATAAAAATACCACTTTACAGTTTCACTCATTTGTCGTATAATTGTACTATATCAGATGGAGAGGCGGTGCCTTAATGGACGATTATACCAGAAAATTCAATGCCGCAGAGGATCGGGACGAGCAGGTGCATCATGTGCTGACCTCTGTATACGAGGCACTGAAGGAGAAGGGCTACGATCCTGTGAACCAGATCGTGGGCTATATCCTGTCGGAGGATCCCACCTACATCACCAATCACAACGGCGCCCGCACGCTGATCTGCAAGATCGACCGTGACGAGCTGCTGCAGATCCTTGTGAAACGGTATCTGGACATCTGATGTGAAATCAATATTTAATCAGGGAGAATCTGTCGATTCTCCCTGATTTTTGTCGTTTTTGTGAACCTTTCTCCGGCCGATTTGACAGAGGTTGATTTTTGTGCTATACTAATACGCAATTCTTACAAGTAGGAGGCACCAATCACAATGGCAGATGTGAAAAAAGGCGAAGGCCTTGTTTATAAAAACCATCCCCTGCGGCGGATCGACAACCTGATCTACTACGGCTCCATGGCGGACAAATACATCGTCATGTTCCAGATCCTGGAATCCAAAAAGGAACAGGATATGGACGTGGCCACCCGTGTGTCCGTTCAGCTGCAGCTGACTGACCCCGACCTGAAATCCCGCGACCGCGTGGTGAAGAAGTCGGAGAAAACCAGTCTGTACGCCGCCATGGATGTGGGCTCTATCTGGCTGGAGCGCGCATTGGCCGGCAAGCTGTAAGGGGGCGTTCCATGAGATCACGCAATTCCCATAAGCTCGCCGCCGTGGTGCTGACCGCAGCCATGCTCTGCAATACCACGGTGACCGCGTGGGCATCGTCCACTACCGGCAGAACCGGCAATACCGTGACCCCCACCGCGCAGGATACCGCCGCCATCAAGACGGCGCTGACCTCCGGTCTGGAGGCCAAGGGCCAGAAGCCCGCCCTGCCCCGTCTGCTGCCCAGCGATACCAAGGTGAAGGCCGTGGGCCGGATCACCGTAAAGGACATCCCCCTCTATTTCGACCCCACCGAGGAGAGCAACGTTTACATTCTCCTGCCGCTGGACGCTCTGGTCTCCGTGATGGAGGATCTGGACGACTGGTTCCGCATCAGCTATAACGACTGCACCGGCTTCATCTCTCCGGAATATGTGGAGCTGCTGAAGCGCAGCGAGACCTTCGAGACCTACGGCGTGGTGGATGCCGAGGAGATGCCGCTGCTGAAGGAAGCAGACGGCGACAGCGAGGTGCTGGCCACCCTGAAGGATGGTGACCGCGTGGAGGTCACCGGCTTTGACAACGGCTGGTTCGCCATCAAGAGCGGCGACAATACCGGCTACGTCACCGGAGACGATCTGGATCTGACGCTGGAAAAGGAAGCCCCCAAGCCCAAGGTAACGGCCAAGACCACGAAGAAGTCTCAGACCTCCAATGACAACGGCTCCACCGAGGGCAGCGGCGACACCTATGTCGCCAGCGGCTCCGGCAGCGATGTGGTTTCCTACGCCATGCAGTATCTGGGCACGCCCTACGCCTACGGCGGCACCGGCTCCGGCGGTTTCGACTGCTCCGGCTTTACCATGCATGTGTTTGCCAGCTTCGGCGTCAGTCTGGCCCACGGCGCAACGCCCCAGCTGAACAGCGGCTATTATGTGTCCCAGAGCGAGCTGCAGCCCGGTGATCTGGTGTTCTTCTTCGGCACCTACAACACCAGTAGCGCGGCCAGCCATGTGGGCATTTACATCGGCGGCGGACAGTTCATCCACGCCTCCTCCAGCCGCGGCGTTATCATTTCCAGTCTCAGCGAGAGCTATTACGCCAGCCGTTATCTGACGGCCCGCCGCGTATTCTGAGAAAACTACATCTCCCCCGTTCCCCGGACAAATTGTCCGGGGAACTTTTTTTGTCCTCGGGGGTTGACAAATCCTTCTCGCGTGCATATACTGTACATATCGAACATATACAGTTGTGACGGAGGTGACCGTATGGATCTGATCATCAGCAACGCCAGCGGAAAACCCATCTACGAGCAGATCTGCACCCAGATCAAGAACAGCATCCTCTCCGGTGAGCTGTCGCCGGGGGATGCCCTGCCCTCCATTCGGGCGCTGGCCAAAGATCTGCGCATCAGCGTGATCACCACCACGCGGGCCTATGACGAGCTGGAACGAGACGGCTTTATCGACCGGGTGCCCGGCAAGGGCTGCTATGTGGCGGAGAAGAATCTGGAGCTGGTGCGGGAGGCCCATCTGAAGCAGATCGAGGATCACATGAACGCGATCGTCGATCTGGCGGCGGGCTGTTCGCTGACAGAAGAGGAAGCCGTGGAGATGCTGCGGCTCATGTGGGACATGAAAGGAAAGGATGAGGAATGTTGAACGCCATCGAGATAAAGGGACTGGTGAAGGAGTACCCCGGCTTCCGGCTGGACGGCCTTGACCTGACGCTGCCCTCCGGCAGCATCATGGGCCTGGTGGGCGAGAACGGCGCCGGCAAAAGCACCACCATCAAGCTGATCATGAACGCCGTCCGCGGGGACAGCGGCACGGTTTCGGTGCTGGGCACCGACAATCAGAGCGCCGCCTTTGCCGCGGTGAAGGAGGACATTGGCGTGGTGCTGGACGAGGCGTACTATCCCGAGGTGCTGAACGCCAAGGACGTGGGCCGCATCATGGCAAATACCTATCGCAACTGGGAGCCGGACACCTTCGCGGACTATATCCGGCGCTTCGGTCTGCCCTTGGACAAGGCGTTCAAGGACTTTTCCCGGGGCATGAAGATGAAGCTGGCCATCGCCGTGGCACTGTCCCATCAGGCGAAGCTGCTGATCCTGGACGAGGCCACCAGCGGCCTTGATCCCATGGTACGGGACGAGATCCTGGACATCTTCAATGAGTACACCCGGCAGGAGGATCGCTCCATCCTGCTGTCCTCCCACATTGTCAGCGATCTGGAGAAGATCTGCGACTACATCGCCTTCCTGCACAGGGGAAAGCTGGTGCTGTGCGAGGAAAAAGACCGCCTGCTGGAGGAATACGCGCTGGTGCGGCTGTCCCACCAGCGGCTGGCCGACCTGCCGGAGGGCAGCGTTGTGGGCGTGGAAAACGATCCCTACGGTGTGCGGGCGCTGGTGCGGCGGGACATGGTGCCCCATGATCTGCCGCTGGAGCACACCAATCTGGAGGATATCATTCTGTTCCTGGCGAAGGGAGGCCCGCGGAAATGAAAGGCTTACTGATCAAAGACTGGAAAACCCTTTTGAAGCAGATGAGGGTCATGCTGGCCATTGTGGTGGTGCTTGCCTGCATCCCCGGCACCAATATGGCGGCGTTTGCGCTGTTTTACGCCGCCATGCTGCCCATCACGGCCCTGGCCTACGACGAGCGGGCCAAGTGGGATGAGCTGGCGGCCATGATGCCCTATACCGCCAAGGCCATCGTGGGCAGCAAGTATGTGCTGGGTCTGACGCTAGTACTTCCGGTATTGGCGTTGTCCATGCTGTCCCGGCTGCTCGTCCATTCCACACCAATCGCAAGCGAGGACACCGTGGCACTACTGATCACCGCGTGCCTGTCCCTGATCCTGATGGCCATCGACCTGCCCTTCATGTTCCACTTCGGCGTGGAGAAGGGCCGCCTGATCTACATCGTTCTGACCTGCGCTTTTGTTATAGTGGGCGTCACTTATGCCGACAGGCTGGCGGATATGGTCAGCGGCTTTGAAACAGTCATGGTCGCCACCGTGCCGCTGCTCCTGCTGGCCGCCGCTGTGATCGCGCTGCTTCTCTCCTATCTCATCTCCGTCCGGGTCTATCGGGCGCGTCGGGGCTGATAACGATATAAGAGGTACGTCCGGATAACCGGACGCACCTCTTCTCTATTCCACTGCCGAGGCTTTTTTGCACGCCTCAGTGATCTCACGTTTGAGCTGGCGCAGCGGCGCGCTGTCCAACTCTCTGGGATACGGCAGCCCCATCAGGTCAAATTCCCGAATGGAACTGTCCGGGTGCATGACGATGATCTTCTGTCCCAGCACAAGCGCCTCCTCCAGCTGGTGAGTCACAAGCACGATAGTACGGGGCATCTTCTGCTGGATCCCCAGCAGCTGCGTTTGCAGCTCCTCGCGGGTCAGAAAATCCAGAGATGCAAAGGGCTCGTCCATCAACAGCAGCTCCGCCTGACCGGCCAGCACCCGCGCAAGCCCCAGCCGCTGCTTCATGCCGGTGGACAGCTCCACCGGGGTCAGATCGGCGTAATCCTCCAATCCTACCAGACGGACAAATTCCGTGGCCCGCTCATAACGCTCCTCCGGCGTTCTTCCCACGCCGCAGGCCATGGCCACGTTGCGCTGCACATTCGTCCATGTGATCACATAGGGATCCGGGCTCAGCATCGCGCTGTGCCAACCCTCCGGTATCACGATCTCTCCGGCGTCCGGCTGCTCCTTCCCTGCCAGCAGCTTCAAGAGCGTGCTCTTTCCGCAGCCGCTGCGGCCAACGATGACCGTCAGCTGTCCCACCGGAAAGCTGACGGAGAGGTCACGCAGCACCTGCCGCGTGCGGCTTTCACGGGATTGGCCGCTGATGACCACCTCCGTGCTGTATGATGTATAGGATTTATCCACATGTCTGAGCATTACCGCATCCATGCCGCCGCCTCATTTCGTTTGATCTCAGGGCGTATTGTACCAAATCCGACGGAAAGATACAACCCAAAAGCCGCAAAAAAGTCCTGTGACCTACGGTCACAGGACTTTTTATGTTGGCTGTCGCGGTCGTGCTCAGCCCAGATCCACGTCGATGGCGAACAGGCCGCCCGCGCCGCCGGAATACAGGTACAGCACATTGTCGGTGGGCTTGAACTTACCCTCGCGGGCCAGCTTCACCAGACCGGCAAAGGCCTTACCGGTATACACGGGGTCGAGGAACAGTCCCTCGTTCTCCGCCATCAGGCGGATGGCGGCGTTGCCCTCGGCAGAGGGGATGGCATAGCCGGGACCGCACATATTCACCAGATGCACGTCCTCGGTGGTGGGAATGAAGTCCAGTTCCAGCAGCTTGGCCGCCTCCTGCATGATGCGGGTGGTGATCACATCAAAGGGGTCGCTGTCCACCATCATGCCCACCACCTGCGTCTCCGGCATGAACAGCTTGGCACCCAGCGCCACACCGGCGTGGGTACCGCCGCTTCCCTCGGCGCAGCAGACGTAATCGAACTTCATGCCGGTATCGGCGATCTCCTTCATGCAGTTGACATAGCCCAGCGCACCGATGGCGTTGGAGCCGCCGCAGGGGATCTTGTAGTAGGGCTTGCCGCTGGCCTTGCCCACCCGATCCAGCTCGGCGTAAATATCATCATAGCTGTCGGTATCCATAAAGCGGACATCCGTATTCATCAGGTATTCCAGCAGCTGGTTGCCCTTGCGGTCGGTAACGCCGCGCTTTTTCAGAATCAGGATGGGCTCCATGCCCAGCTTCTTGGCGCAGGCCGCCGTCAGCATGGCGTGGTTGGACTGTGCGCCGCCGGTGGTAAACACGATCTCGGCGCCCTGGCGCTTGGCGTCCGCCAGCAGGAACTCCAGCTTACGCACCTTGTTGCCGCCCAGACCAATGCCGGTCAGGTCGTCGCGCTTGATGTAAACATTGGTGCCCAGCAAACGGCTGATGTTCTCCAGCTTCTGGATGGGCGTAGGCAGCACCGCCAGAGGGATGCGGGGAAACTCCTGTAAACTCTTCATGTGTGTTCTCCTTTCAGGTATGATCTATGGAAAGAGCGGTCAGTGGAGACCGTACTCCTTCAGACGTTCATAAAAGACCGAGCGGGAAATATCCAACTGCTTCATGGCCTGCTGGCGGTCGCCGCCGCACTGGGCCAGCGTCTGCTGGATGAAGCGGCGTTCCTCCTCCCGCATGTGCTGACGAAGGGTCTGTGCCGCCGGTTCCGTTTTCAGGTGGATATGCTCCGGATAGATGATATCGGAATCCGACATGGCCGCCGCGCCCTCCAGCACGTTCTCCAGCTCCCGCAGATTGCCGGGCCAGTCGTAGTTGATGAGCTTGCTGAATGCCTCGCCGGACAGGGTCTTTTCCGGAATGTGATACCGTTGGCAGATCTGCTCTACCAGCTCATGGGCCATCAGGTAGATATCCTCGCGGCAGTCCCGCAGGGGCGGAAGCTCCACCGAGAAGGCAGACAGCCGGTAATAGAGATCCTGACGGAAGCGTCCGTCCTCCACCTCCTCCCGCAGCCGCGGCCCGGCCACCGCCAGCAGCCGCACGTTCACGGGAGCGGGCCGCGTGGAGCCGGCCGGCACTACCTCGCCCCGCTGGATGGTATGCATCAGCTTGGCCTGTACGTTCAAGGGCAGCTCCCCCACCTCGTCCAGCAGCAGCGTGCCGCCGTCAGCCTCCTGAAAGAGACCCGGCGTGCCGTCCTTTTTGCCGAACAGCTCGCTGTCCAGCAGCGCGGGATCAATGGCGGAGCAATCCGCCCGTACAAAGGGGCCGCCCCTGGGCTGCGCCCGCTGGATGCTCTGGGCCAGCCGCGTCTTGCCCGTGCCGCTCTCGCCGGTAATGAGAATGTTGCAGTCCATCTGGCTGAGCCTATACGCCCGGCGGCGCACTGCCCGCAGCGCGGCGGAATTGCCGCAGCCCAGCATCGAATCACCCATCTCGTCCGGCAGTCCCCGTTCGGAGGACGCCCGGTACTTGCGCTCCGCCGCCGCGATGGCGGTGTTGCGCTCCATGATGGTGGTGCGGATATCCTCGATATTGCGGAACTTGACGATGATACCCGCCACCTGCTTGCCGTCATGGATGGGCAGGATGGACGCCATCAGCGCAAAACCGTTGATCTCATAGGCCACGTCGGTGAAGCAGGCGGCCTGTCCGTTCAACACCTGACGCAGGTGCTCCTCAAACAGCTCGCCCTCGAAAAACTCCCGGAAGTGGTAGCCCACCACGCATATCTCCTGCTCCGGCCCCTTGGCGATAAAGCTGTTGCCCCGCAAAAGATTGCCGATGCCCTCCTTCCGGGCGGAATAGCCCTTTTCCTCCCAGAATTTCACCTGCTTGGCGTCATGATCCAATATGACCATCTGGCCGATGCAGTCGAAATAGTTGATGGTATACACCCGTTCCTGCACAGTCACGGATATCTCGCGGTCCGTGATCTGAACGCTGATGGGCACGCCCTGAAAGGTCACATCCAGCTTTAGGCCGATCGCTTCGCCGCCCCGCAGGTGCTTATATACCGGCTTGACGCCCGGCCCATGATAGACACCTACCGCCGCCAGCATATCGCCGCTGCGCAGCCGATGATCCTGTATGCCGATGGCCGCCAGATCCTCCGGAGCCAGATTGCCGTCGTCTGCGCCCATGGCGGAGGTGGCAAGGATCACCAGAT
This sequence comes from bacterium, assembly GCA_963640475.1. Taxonomy (GTDB): domain Bacteria; phylum Bacillota; class Clostridia; order Oscillospirales; family Oscillospiraceae; genus Vescimonas. The sequence goes on from CAVHYW010000002.1 coordinate 101,161, forward strand.
CTCCCGGCTCCAGCCGTCCGTCGGGGTGAGAGTAAATGCTGTGGTTGAACAGGCCGAAGCGCTCCTTGGCCTGCTGATTGATGTGGGTAACGATGCCCTGCCGGTCCATGGTAAACATGGCATGAGAGGACGAATCCATTACGCTCTGCAGAATATCCATTGTTCCTCTCTCCTTTCCGGCAGCTTTGCCTTTATTCTACACAATAACGCTGCCGTTTGCAATGCACACAAAAGCAAAGCCCGGCCTTCGGGCTTTGCTTTTGGTTTGGTTATTCTTACAGGTCGCAGGCGCACATGTCGGCAAAGGTCTCGCGGCGGACGGCCACATAGCTCTTGCCATCCTTCAGCATGACGATGGGCGCGCGGGGGATGCGGTTATAATTAGAGGCCATGGCGTAGTTGTACGCGCCGGTGGTACATACCGCCACGATGTCGCCCCGGCCCACGGAGGCGGGCAGGGACACATGCTCCTGAATGATGTCGCCGCTCTCGCAGCAGCGGCCCACCACGGAGGCCTCAAAATCGCAGGGCTCGTTCATCTTATTGGCCAGCAGGCAGGTATAGTTTGCCTTATACAACGCGAAACGGGGATTGTCCGGCATACCGCCGTCGATGGAGACATAGTTCTTGTAGCCGGGGATCTTCTTCACCGTACCGCAGGTATACAGCGTCATGCCGGCCGCGCCCACGATGCTGCGGCCCGGCTCCATATGGATCTCCGGCATGTCGATGTTCAGGCGGGCGCAGGCGTCCTTGATGGCGGCCGCCACCTGACCGACCTTGGTGTCCACGTCCAGATAGGGGTCGCTCTCCACATAGCGCACGCCGTAGCCGCCGCCCAGATCCAGCTGCTGGGCCGCATAGCCGTGCTTTTCCTTCATGGCAGCGATGAACTCCAGCATGACCACGGCGGCACGCTCAAACACGTCCTCGCCAAACACCTGAGAGCCGACGTGGCAGTGGAAGCCCATCAGCTCCACGTGGGGCTGGGCCAGCGTATAGACGGTGATCTCCTCGGCCTGACCGGTCTCGATGGCGGAGCCGAACTTGCTGTCCACCTTACCGGTGGAGATGGCCTCGTAGGTATGGGGATCGATGCCGGGGGTCAGGCGCAGCAGCACCTTCTGGCGGATACTGCGGCGGGCGGCCTCGGCCTCGATGGCCTTGATCTCCTCCACGTTGTCGGCCACGAAGTAGCCCACATGGTTGTCCATGCCGTAAACGATATCGGCATCGGTCTTGTTGTTGCTGTGGAAATAGGCGTGGGACAGGTCATAGCCAGCCTGCAGCGCGCAGTAGATCTCACCGGAGGACACCACGTCGATGCCCATGCCCTCCTCCTTCATGATCTCATAGATGCGCTTGAAGGAGTTGG
>CAVHYW010000003.1:0-80163 GCA_963640475.1 bacterium
GCCAGACCTGCGTGGAGAACGTGACCCGCTTCGGCGAGAAGCAGGGCTACACCGTTTCCTGCGCGAGCGAGGGCAGCGACTTTCGCCTGACGCTGAAAAAGTAAAGACGCAAACACGAAGGGATACCGCACCGGAGGTGCGGTATCCCTTTTTTCATCTGTATGGAGGAAAACGGGGGAACGGCTTGCGCCAGCCTCAGTTTTTCAGGCTGTGGAGCGGGGCGGGGATGCGCCCGCCGCGGGCGATGAAATCGGCGCTGGAATAGGGGTGGACGGCCTGCACCGGCGCGGAGCCGAGCAGCCCGCCGAACTCCACCGTGTCACCGACACGGCAGCCGGGGGCGGGGATGACGCGCACGGCGGTGGTCTTGGTGTTGACCATGCCGATGGCGGCTTCGTCCGCGATGATGGCGGCGATGGTCTCGGCGCTCGTGTCGCCGGGGACGGCGATCATATCAAGCCCCACGGAGCAGACGCAGGTCATGGCCTCCAGCTTGTCGAGCGTGAGCGCGCCGGAGGAAACGGCGGCGATCATGCCCTCGTCCTCGCTGACGGGAATGAAGGCACCGGACAGGCCGCCCACGGAGCTGGACGCCATCACGCCGCCTTTTTTTACCGCGTCGTTGAGGAGCGCGAGCGCGGCGGTGGTGCCGTGCGTGCCGCAGACCTCAAGGCCCATTTCCTCAAGAATGCGGGCCACGCTGTCGCCGACGGCGGGGGTGGGGGCGAGGGAAAGGTCCACGATGCCGAACGGCGTGTCGAGCCGGCGGCTGGCCTCCTGCGCGACGAGCTGGCCCATGCGGGTGACGCGGAACGCGGTCTTTTTCACCGTCTCCGCCACGACGTCAAAGGGCTGGCCCTTGACGCTTTGGAGCGCGTGGTACACCACGCCGGGGCCGGAAACGCCCACGTTGATGACCTTTTCCGGCTCGCCGACGCCGTGGAACGCGCCCGCCATAAACGGGTTGTCCTCCACCGCGTTGCAGAACACCACCAGCTTGGCGCAGCCGAAGCCGCCGCGGTCGGCGGTGCGCTCCGCGGTCTCCTTGACGATGCGCCCCATGAGCGCGACCGCGTCCATATTGATGCCGGCCTTGGTCGAGCCGACGTTGACGGACGAGCAGACGAGGTCGGTCGTGGCCAGCGCCTCGGGAATGGCGGCGATGAGGCGGCGGTCGGCCTCGGTCATGCCCTTTTGTACGAGCGCGGAAAAGCCGCCGATGAAGTTGACCCCAACGGCCTTGGCCGCGCGGTCGAGCGCGGCGGCAAAGGGAACGTAGTCCGCCGTTTCGGACGCGGCGGCGACGAGCGCGATGGGGGTGACGGAAATGCGCTTGTTGACGATGGGAATGCCGAACTCGCGCTCGATGTCCTCGCCGGTTTTGACGAGGTTCTCCGCGCAGCGCGTGATCTTATCGTAGATCTTCGCACAGGCGGCCTTTGCATCACGGTCGGCGCAGGAGAGCAGGGAGATGCCCATGGTGATGGTGCGGATGTCGAGATGCTGGCGGTCGATCATCTGGACGGTGGACAGCACGTCGTTCTGGTTGAGCATAGTGCAGACCTCCTTCGCTCAGATGCGGTGCATGGCGTTGAAGGTGTCCTCCCGCTGGATGCGGACGGAGAGGGTGTGCTCCGTGCCATAGGCCTCCAGACGGTCGGCGATCTCCGGAAAGGAGACGGTGCAGGCGGAAATATCCACCAGCAGGACCATGGTGAAGTAGCCCTGCTCGAGAATGGTCTGGCTGATGTCGAGAATGTTGATGTTGTACTCTGAGAGCAGGGCGCAGACCGAGGCGATGATGCCGACGCGGTCTTTGCCGAGAACGGTGACGATGGCTTTCATGACGGAACGCTCCTTTTTATGGTTGTGTCTGCGATTATAGCAGAAAAGGGGACGGGAGTAAATATTTCAAAGGCTTTGCGCCGCGTGGATCAGATCTGGATCGCGCCGTCCGCGCTCCGCACGCCGGCGAGCAGGGGGGCGCACTCGTCGAGGAAGCGCAGGACCTGTTCCTCGCAGCGGCCGATGTAGAGCGCCGGGTCCATGACGGCGTCCAGCTCGGCACGGGTCAGGCCGAAGGCGGGATCGGCGGCGAGGCGGTCCAGAAGATCGCAGCGCTCGCCCTCCTTCATCCGCGCGGTCGCGGCCATGGAGTGGCGGCGGATGCGCTCGTGCAGCGCCTGCCGGTCGCCGCCGCGCTTGACAGCCTCCATCATGATGTTCTCGGTGGCGAGGAAGGGGAGGTATTCGCGCACGGCGCGGTCCACGAGCGTTTCGTTGACATGCAGGCCGTTCGTGACGTTCTGGCACAGCCGCAGCACCGCGTCGGCGCAGAGGAAGCCCTCGGGCAGAGAGATGCGGCGGTTCGCGGAATCGTCGAGCGTGCGCTCCAGCCATTGCGTGCTTGCGGTCATGGGCGCGTTTGCCGCGTCCGCCATCAGGTAGCGGCTGAGCGAGCAGATGCGCTCACAGCGCATCGGATTGCGCTTGTAGGCCATGGCGCTCGAGCCGATCTGGTCCGCTTCAAACGGCTCCTCGACCTGCCGGTCGTGCTGGAGCAGGCGGAGGTCGTTCGCCATGCGGTACGCGCTCTGTGCGAGGGAGGAGAGCGCATTGAGGATGCGGCTGTCCGTTTTGCGCGGGTAGGTCTGGCCGCAGACGGAGAAGCAGCGCTCGAAGCCGAACGCCGCGGCGATGCGGCGGTTCATTTCATCGACCCTTTCGCCGTCGCCCGCGAAGAGGTCCATGAAGCTGGCCTCTGTGCCGGTCGTGCCGCGGCAGCCGAGAAATTTCATGGTATCGAGAACGTGGTCCAGCTCCTCAAGGTCGCTCAGAAAGTCCTGCATCCACAGCGCCGCCCGCTTGCCGACGGTGACGGGCTGGGCGGGCTGGTAGTGGGTGTAGCCGAGCGTGGGGGTGGCGGCGTAGGTGCGTGCGAAGGCGGCGAGGTTCGCCAGCACGCCCAGCAGCTCGCCGCGCAGATAGCGCAGGCCGTCGCGGTAGAGAATGAGGTCGGCGTTGTCGGTGACGTAGCAGCTCGTCGCGCCGAGGTGGATGATGCCGGCGGCGGAGGGCGCGGCCTTGCCGTAGGCGTAGACATGCGCCATCACGTCATGGCGCACCTCGCGCTCGCGCTGCTCGGCGGCGGCGTAATCAATGTCGGTGATGTGGGCCTCCAGCTCCGCGACCTGCGCGGCGGTGATGGGCAGCCCCAGCTCATGCTCCGCGCGGGCAAGCGCGGCCCACAGCCGCCGCCATGTCTGGAAGCGCATGTCGGCGGAAAACAGATGCAGCATATACGGCGACGCGTAGCGCGACGACAGGGGAGATTCGTAAACATCCTTACTCATGGCTCGTTCCTCTTTTCTGATTTGCTCTATTGTACCGAAAATTACGGCGCTTGTCCACCAAAGAAAATGGAACGGCTCTGCCGTTCCATTTTTTTCTTATCGGAGAATAAGGCTTTCTCTTTCCGCGCCGACGGACACATAACCGATATGGCAGCCGATGGCGCGCTCCACATGCTCCACATACTGCCGCGCGGCCTCGGGCAGCTCCTCCCAGCGGCGCGCGCCGGAGATGTCGCACTGCCAGCCGGGGAGGTATTCCATGACCGGCTTGGCGCGGTCGAGCAGGGCGGGGAAGGGGAAGTCGTCGGTCTGCACGCCGTCGATCTCATAATGCGCGCAGATGGGGATCTTATCCAGATAGCTCAGCACGTCCAGCTTGGTCAGGGCGATGCTCGTCGCAGCCTGCGCCTGCACGCCGTAGCGCGTCGCCACAAGGTCGATGGGACCCACGCGGCGGGGACGTCCGGTCTTGGCGCCGTATTCCGCGCCGGCCTCGCGCAGCCGGTCGCCCTCCTCACCGAACCATTCGCAGGTGAAGGGGCCCTCGCCCACGCAGGAGGAGTAGGCCTTGACCACGCCTACGACCTCGTCGAGCTTTGCGCCCGGCAGACCCGAGCCGACCGGCGCGTAGGCCGCCACAGCGTTGGAGGAGGTGGTGTAGGGGTAGATGCCGTAGTCAAGGTCGCGCAGCGCGCCGAGCTGCGCCTCGAAAAGAATGCTCTTGCCGTCGGCCTGCGCCTGCCGCAGCAGCGCGCCGGTGTCCGCAAGAAAGGGCTTGAGCTTTGCGCCGTAGTCCTCGATCCACGCCATCAGCTCGTCCATCGTATAGCCCTTGGCGCCGTAAACGCGGGTGAGAATGAGGTTCTTCCACTCCAGCAGGTCGGTGAGGTGGGCCTTGAGATGCTCGGGATAGAGCAGCTCGCCGGCAAGGATCGTTTTTTTCTGGTATTTATCGGAATAGAACGGCGCGATGCCCTGCTTGGTCGAGCCGTACTTTTTGTCCTTGAGCCGCGCTTCCTCCAGCGCGTCCAGCTCGCGGTGCCACGGGAGCAGCAGGGAGGCGCGTTCGCTGACCTTCAGATTTTCCGGCGTGATGGTCACGCCCGCGGCGCGGAGCGTTTCGATCTCCTTGTAAAGATTCTCGCAGTCGAGCGCCACGCCGTTGCCGAGAATGTTCACCACACCCTCACGGAAGATGCCGCTGGGCAGCAGGTGCAGGGCAAATTTGCCCTTATCGTTCACTACGGTATGCCCCGCGTTGCCGCCGCCCTGATAGCGCACGACCACGTCGAAGCGGCCGGTGAGGTAATCCACCATGCGGCCCTTGCCCTCATCGCCCCAGTTGATGCCCACGATCGCACAATTTGCCATGATAACAGCCTCCAAACGATTTCCTCCGTACGCGGGGTACGGTCAGCGTCAAAACGCCAGCCCTGCCATTATACGAAAGAACGCGCCATAAGAAAAGAATGAAATATATATATCTATTATTTTTTCTGCTAATAGCATTTGGAAAAAGAGATACAACTTTCTCTTGTGCGTCCGTGCGGCCCCCAGTATAATAAGGCAGGGTGATGTATATGAAGCTGCTCCGCTGCCCCGTCTGCCGCGAACCGCTGCAAACGGAGGGCCGCACCGCGCGCTGCGCGAACGGCCACGCCTTCGACTTTGCGAAAGAGGGCTATCTCAACCTGCTTGCCGGTTCGCACAAGGCCGGCTCCGCCACCGGCGACAGCCGCACGATGGCGCTCGCGCGCCGCGCGTTTCTGGACAAGGGCTATTTTGCCCCGCTGCGCGCCGCGGCCGCGGAGAGCATGGAACGCTTCGCCGCGCACGGCGCGGCGCTGGATATCTGCTGCGGCGAGGGCTATTATTCCGCCGCGCTTCGGGCAGAGGGGAACGAGGTCTACGCCTTCGATCTTTCCAAGGAGATGGTGCGCCTTGCCGCCAAGCGCGGCAGCGCGCACTGCTTTGTCGCCAACATCTCCGCCATTCCGCTGCCGGACGAGAGCATTCGCGCGGCGATCCACCTGTTCGCGCCGTTTCACGACGCGGAGTTTTCGCGCATTCTGCACCCTGACGGCGCTCTGCTCACGGTCGTTCCCGGGCGGCGGCACCTGATGGGCATGAAGGAGGTCCTCTACGATGCGCCCTATGAAAACGACGAGGCTCCGCCGTCCGCGCCCTCGTTTGTGATCGCGGAGCGGCGGACGGTCTGCGCCGACGTGACGATCCGCGGGCGGGAGGACATCGCCGCCGTCCTCAACATGACGCCCTATGGCGTGCGCTCCCCGCGCGCGGGCATCGAGCGCCTGCTGGCGCTCGACGAGCTGCATACCCCGCTGGAGTTTGTCCTTTACACGCTGCGCAAGCGGGCGTGACCGGCGGAGAAAATGGCAAAAACGGCTTGTTTTCCGCAAAGCCGTGTAGTATAATAGCCATTACGATTGTACACGTCCGGCGGCGCCGTGCCGCCGCATCAAATACGAAAGAGCGAGGAAAAAGCTATGAACATGATCCAGAGCGCAAAGGACCAGATCGCCGCCCTGACGCAGAGCGCCTACCGCGCCGCCGTGCAGGAGGGCCTGCTCCCCGACGGTGTGGAGACGGTCCCTGCGGTCGAGATCCCCAAGGATACCGCCAACGGCGACTATACCACCACGTTCTGCCTGGCCGCGTCCAAGGCCATGCGCAAGAATCCGCGCGAGGTCGCCAATATCCTCACCCAGCACATGCAGCTGGACGGCACCTATTTTACCTCCGTTGAGATCGCGGGTCCCGGCTTCCTCAACTTCCGCCTCGGCGGGAAGTGGTATGCCGACGTCATCGCGGACGTGGAGCGCGAGACGGACGCCTACGGCCGCGGCGAGGGGCTCAAGGGCAAGAGGATCATGGTCGAGTTCGTCTCCGCCAACCCCACCGGCCCCATGCACATGGGCAACGCCCGCGGCGGCGTGCTGGGCGATACGCTGGCCAGCGTGCTTCAGAAGTCCGGTGCGGACGTGTGGCGTGAGTTCTACGTCAACGACGCCGGCAACCAGATCGAGAAGTTTGCCAAGAGTCTGGAGGCCCGCTATTTCCAGATCATCAAGGGCGAGGACGCGGTGGAGTTCCCTGAGGACGGCTACCACGGCGACGACATCCGTGAGCTGGCCCAGCTCTTCTACGAAAAGGAGGGCGACAAGTATCTGGACTGCGACGAAAAGACCCGCCACGACGCGCTGGCCCAGTTCGGTCTGAGCCATAATATCCCCAAGATGAAGGCGGATCTGGAGCGCTACGGCATCAAGTATGACGAGTGGTTCTTCGAGTCCTCCCTCCACGAGAGCGGCTATGTGGCCGACACCGTGGCGGCGCTGACGGCGCAGGGCTATACCTACGAGAAGGACGGCGCACTATGGCTCAAGACGGCGGAAATTCTGGCGAAGAACCTCCGCGCCGCAGGAAAGTCCGACGCGGATATCGAGAAGCTGGCACTGAAAGACGACGTGCTGCGCCGCGCCAACGGCTTCTACACCTACTTTGCCGCCGATATCGCCTATCACCGCAACAAATTCGCCGTTCGCGGCTTCGATAAGGTCATCAACATCTGGGGCGCCGACCACCACGGCCATGTGGCCCGGTTGAAGGGCGCCATGGACGCGCTGGGTCTGGACGGCACCAACCGGCTGGACATCGTGCTGATGCAGTTGGTGAAGCTGGTGCGTGACGGCGAGGTGGTACGTATGTCCAAGCGTACCGGCAAGGCCATCAGCCTGACCGACCTGCTGGATGAAATTCCCGTGGACGCCTGCCGCTACTTCTTCAACGCCAAGCCGGAGACCCAGATGGAGTTCGATCTGGGTCTGGCTGTCCGGGAGGACAGCGAGAACCCCGTGTACTACGTCCAGTACGCCCACGCCCGCATCTGTACGCTGCTGAAAGCGCTGGCGGCGGAGGGCTATCAGGTGAAGGACGCCGCCGAGGTGGACTTCACGGTGCTGTCCGCGCCGGAGGAGAAGGCCCTTATCAAGCAGCTGGCCCAGTACCCGGTGGTGGTGCAGCTGGCGGCGCGGGACTATGACCCCAGCTTCATCAACCGCTATCTCACCGAGCTGGCGGCGGCCTTCCACAAGTTCTATAACGCCTGCCGCATCAAGGGCGAGGCGGAGAATGTGTTGCTGGCGAGATTGAAGCTGGCGGACACCGCCCGCGCCGTGCTGAAAAACGGCATGGCCCTCATCGGCTGCTCCGCGCCGGAGAAGATGTAAAAACAAAAAGCGCCTGATTTTGCCGTCAGGCGCTTTTTGCAGGGAAGAGAGAAGAGAGAAAAGTGAAAAGCTGCGGTATGCCGCCGATGGCGGCATAATTGGAAAGACACCGCGGCTTTGCGGGAGGTGTGGGGAGTATGGACGGCATTTTTATCCGGAACCGATTTGGGCTTTGCAGATGGATTTTCCTTGGTTCAGGTATTCTTCTGGCCATTCTGTTTTCGTTTGTCCTTTTTGCGGACGATGCCATGTCTCCCGAAGATAAAGCAGGGAGCCGCATCATCCTTGTACTTAGTCTGGTCATGGTGGCTCTGTGTCTCATTTCCCGCCGGTTTAACCGCGGTGCTTTTCTGCACTTGGGAGAGAGCGGACTTACCGCCCGATTCGCGTGGCGGACGCGGCTGCAATGCCCATACAGCGACATCGCCTTTTGCAGCTGCGGCGGTATGAGTCTGACGCTGCGGCTGCAAAACGGAAAGCGCTGCACCATTCCCCTGCTGGACAACGCTGTCGAGATATGTTCAGAGCTCCAGAAACGGATCGAGCCCTTTCGCCCGGAGCTGCCCGACCGCGAGGAATTGGCCCGGACACTGGCCCGGCAGAAGCGGCAGCATCGGAAATGGACGGTCTGCGCCTTTGGCGCTTTGCTGCTTGCAGTTATCGGTATCGTCGCTGCCGCACTGCTGACGGGCGGAGATACGGATACCCACACGGATCGAATGATCATCGCGGCGGCGCTCTGCCTTTTTGTTGGTCTGTGCGCCGTGGCCTTCTTCTTTGCCGGTAAAGGCGGCAGGTGGCTTGCCGACGCCGATGAGACCGCCAAGCTGCTGCGGGAGAGCATCCTGAAAACCGCGCCGCTGCCGCCCGGCAACGTGCGGGGCGTCTATCCCAATGGAGATTTTACCGGCCGCACGATCGTATACGGCTACCCCAACAGCGACAGCGGCTACTATGTGTGTCAGGAGCTGGACGGAAATTGGGAGCTGACCACCACGTACACATCAGAAACCATCCTCGATATTGGCTCGCTGCAAGCTGTGTTTGCTCCGCCCGACTTGAGCGGCGAAGCTTGAATGGTTTTCGGTGGAATGGCACAAAACATAAAATATTTTACGATAAACGTTAAAAACTGCTTGACAACGGCAAACGATTCTGGTATCGTATAGATAACGATAAACGTTAAATATTTTATGTTTCATGTGGGAGGTGCCTTATGAACGCCAATACGTTGAAGAAAGTGCATCAGTTCGATAAGGTGGGGAAGATCGTTCTGACGGTGCTGCTGGTGCTGAGCATCGTGGCCACTGTCGTCACCGCGCTGGCCACGGTGGTCATGGCTGTGCTGCCGCAGGATGAAATTGTGATAACGATGACCAGGCAGACATCCTATCAAGGCAGCAGCGAAGCCATGAAGAGCATGTGCCAGACGGGGCAGGCGACCGGAGAGGTCTGGCGGAACGGGAGGGTCACTCCCTTCGGCAGTAGTTACGACACAGCGTCCATGCATGAGGAGGGCGGCGTCACTGTGATCGAGACCACATCCGCACCGACGTCCTTCAACTGCGGCGACGCGGCGCGGCTGCTTCTGCTGACGGCGCTGTTTTCGGCGGCTCTGGCGGCGGCGCTGTGGCTGCTGCGGCGGATGTTCAAGGTGATCGCCGGGTGCGAGACCGTGTTCTGCGACGAGCTGGTGAAGAAAATGAAGGCCTTCGGCTGGTCGCTGCTGCCGGTGGCGCTGTTCGACTCGGTCAGCGCCACGCTGGCCCGCAGCTTCATGACGGCGGGCACCTCAGGCGTTTATATCGTGTGGGGATGGCTGATCGCCTTCGCGGTGACCATGTGCCTGACCGTCGTGTTCCACTACGGCGTGCAGTTACAGAGAGAATCCGACGAGACATTGTAAGGAGAGAACATGGGACACATTGTTTTGCGGCTGGACCGGGTGATGGCAGACCGGAAAATGAGCCTGAACGAGCTGTCGGAGAAGGTGGGCGTGGCCAACGTGAACCTGTCCAAGATGAAGAACGGGCGCATCAGCGCCATCCGGTTCTCCACGCTGGCGGCCATCTGCGAGGTGCTGCATTGCCAGCCCGGCGATATTCTGGAATACGCGCCGGAAACGGAGGAAGAAAACGCATGAAAGGGACGCTTCCCGACTGCCGGTCGGGAAGCGTTTTTTTACGGGTTTCCCACTTGACAAGCGTCGGCGCTTTGCTATAATGGGTGTACCAATTGCCTTAGTACAGTTGCGAAGAAAAATGTGGAGAAAAGCGGGAACATTTTCCGCTGCCGGAACGTCTATATTTATATGGACGAAATGAGAAAAGTGAGCTACGAAAAAATCATCAAACGAGGAGAAACGGAATGAAAAAGTTTGCTGTTATTTTGCTGGCCGCAGTAATGCTGCTGTCCGTGCTGGCAGGCTGCGGCGCAAACGCCGAGGGCGAAGCGTCGGTGCAGTCTGTGTCCATGATCTGCGGCTTCGGCACCACGGGGCTGGTGGACCGGTTCGCCGGTGTCGTCTCCGCCCAGAGCGAGACGCAGGTGAAGAAGGACGACAACGCCACGGTGGACGCTATCAAGGTGAAGGTGGATCAGGAGGTCAAGGCCGGTGATGTGCTGTTTACCTATGATATGAGTCAGGCGCGGCTGGACCTGGAGAAGGCCCAGCTGGAGCTGGAGCAGATGCAGAACGAGCTGGAGAGCAAGAAGGAAGAAAAGGCCCAGCTGGAAAAGGACAAGAACGCCGCGCCCTTTGAGGATCAGATGCAGTACACGCTGGAGATCCGGCAGGTGAACACCGATATTCTGGAGAAGGAGTATAATATCTCCCTGAAGGCAAAGGATATCGAGAAGATGCAGAACACCGTGAAGAACGTGAGCGTTACCGCGCCGGTCACGGGCCGCATCAAGAGCATCAACGAGAACGGCGGCACCGACCAGATGGGCAATCCGCTGCCCTTCATGACCATCGTGGAGACCAGCGGCTTCCGGGTCAAGGGTTATGTCAACGAGAATAACGCCGGTATGCTGACCGAGGGCACCGCCGTGGTGATCCGCTCCCGCGTCAACGACCAGACGTGGAAGGGCACCATCACCCTGATCGACTGGGAGAACGCCCAGCAGGGCAACCAGAACAATTACTACGGCGGCAGCAGCGACGATACGTCCTCCTCCAGCAAGTATCCCTTCTATGTGGAGCTGGAGACCAGCGACGGTCTGCTGCTGGGCCAGCATGTGTATATCGAGCCGGACTACGGTCAGGACGCGGAGCAGGACGCCAACACCCTGAAGCTGCCCTCCTATTACATCAATGATGTGGATTCCTCCCCGTGGGTGTGGGCCCAGAACGACAAGGGCAAGCTGGAAAAGCGCAGCCTGACGCTGGGCGACTATGACGCGGAGATGGATACATATGTCGTTACCGACGGCCTGACCGCCGACGATTACATCGCCTTCCCCGACGAGAGCCTGAAGGCCGGCATGACCTGCGTCACCTATGACGACGCCACCTTCGATCCCGGCATGGGCGGCGGCGACATGATGGACGGTATGGATGGCGTTGACGGTATGGACGGCGCGCCTGTTGACGGTATGGATGGTATGGACGGCGCTGTGGATACCATGCCGGAGGATGGCGCTGCGGCGCTGCCCGGCGTGGATGACGGCGCGACTGCGGAGGGTTGAGCATGATCTTACAGATGCGGGATATTTGCAAGGATTATCCCATGGGCAAGACCGTGACCCGTGTTTTGAAGAACGTGAGTCTGGACGTGTCCGAAGGGGATTATCTGGCCATTATGGGGCCTTCCGGCAGCGGAAAGACTACGCTGATGAACCTGATCGGCTGTCTGGACGTGCCCACCAGCGGCAGCTATCTGCTGGGTGAGCGGGAGATCACCAAGTGCTCCGGCAAGGAGCTGGCGGTGGTGCGGAACAAGGAGATCGGCTTCGTGTTCCAGTCCTTCCACCTGCTGCCCAAGCTGACGGCGCTGGACAATGTGGCGCTGCCGCTGCTGTACGGCGGCGTGAAGAAGGAGGAGCGGCGGGAGCGTGCCCGCGCCGCGCTGGAGACGGTGGGCCTTGCCGACCGAATCGACCACCGGCCCGACCAGCTGTCCGGCGGACAGTGCCAGCGTGTGGCCATCGCCCGCGCCATCGTGGGCAAGCCCCGGCTGCTGCTGGCCGACGAGCCTACCGGCGCACTGGACAGCGCCAGCGGCGCACAGGTGATGGAGCTGTTCCATCAGCTCCATGCCGATGGCTCCACCATCATCATGATTACCCACGACCGGGGCATCGCACACCATGCGGATGCCATCATGACCATCAAGGACGGCGTGCTGAGCGGAGGAGAAAACGATGAATAAAACGGTAAAGCGGGGCTTGCTGATCGCCGCCGGTGTGGTGGCGGCCTGCGGCGTTGTGTGGGGCGGACTGACGCTGGCGCGCAACGCCAACCGGGGCAGCGTGAATGTATACGCCGTGTCGGATTTCAGCATGACCGATTATTGGGGCGATACCTCCCAGACCAGCGGTATGGTATCCACCGACGATATACAGAAGCTCTATCTGTCTGACACCCAGAAGATCAACAAGGTCTATGTGCAGGAGGGGCAGACCGTCAGGAAGGGCGACAAGCTGCTGTCCTACGACACGACGCTGACCTCTCTGGACGTGGAGCGCGCCCAGATCGCCTATGATAAGCAGCAGTACGAGCTGGAGAAGGCCCAGAAGGAGTTCCAGCGGCTGCTGAAGGCCAAGAACAAGGAGAAGCTGCAGGAGGAGATCGACGACCTGCAAAAGCAGATCGACGAGCTGCGGAAGGAAAGACAGCAGGATATCTTTGACCGGGACTCCCAGCCCATTGACCGCATTGAGACGGTGGATAAGCTTGAGCCGCTGAAGTCTCCGGCAGGTGACGGCAGCAAGGAAAGCCCCCTGTATTTCAACTGGAACTCTCAGGACGAGATGACGCCGGAGAATCTGGCGAAGCTTTTGCCGGAGGGTAAGGCCACCGCTTATGTGGTGCTGGTGATCCATGAGGATGACCAGACACTGGGCCAGATCGTCAACTGCTGCGGCCTGCGGCTGGAGTGGGTGAATCCCACCGGCGGCAGCACTGGCGGCGAGACCGGCGGTACGGGTGAAGCAGGCGGCGAGACCGGCGGAAATACCGGAACCGAACCCGGCGGCGAAAGCACAGATCCCGCGACGCAGGTGGGCGAGGGCGGCATGGTGCTGCCTGTGACGCCTGCCGAGGAGAAAAAGGACACCGTGAAGGTGTTCCCGGCTAAGCTGACGGAGGCCCCTCAAATCGATATTGACGGTACGACCGATGAAGTACTTGAGCTGGAGGAGGAGCGCGACGCCCTGCAGAAGATCGCGGACGAGGCATATACCTCCGAGGAGCTGCCCCATATGATCGGCGAGAAGTTTATGGCCATTCAGGAGATGGACAGAGCCATCAAGCTGGCAAAGCTGAACCTGGATCAGGTCAAGAAGGAAGTGGGCAGCGATACCGTTTACAGTGAGCTGGACGGCACCATCAAGGCGGTGCGGGACGCCAACAGCGCGGACTATGACCGCTCTCAGGCGGTGGTGGAGGTCTCCGGCGGAGGCGGTTACTACATCGACGGCGCGGTCAGCGAGCTGGAGCTGGCCACGGTCAGCGTCGGCGAGACGGTGCAGATCAACTCCTGGATGACCGGCGCCAGCTGCGAGGGCGAGATCGTGGAGATCAGCGACTATCCCACCGACAACGCCAGCTCGTGGAGCGACGGCAACAGCAACGTATCCTATTATCCATTCAAGGTGTTCGTCTCGGAGGACGCCGACCTGCAGGAGGGCGGCTGGGTGGAGATGAGCTATCAGAACACCACCGGCAGCGCCGACGGCAACAACCTGTATCTGGAGAGCATGTTCATCCGCACCGAAAACGGCAAGAGCTATGTGATGGTGAAGGGCGAGAACGGCAAGCTGGAGCAGCGCTGGGTGCAGACGGGCCGCAACCTGTGGGGCAGCTATACCCAGATCCGCGGCGGCCTGACGCTGGAGGATTTCGTGGCCTTCCCCTATGGCCGCGATGTGACCGAGGGCGCCGGCACGGTGGAAGCCACGTCGGATCAGCTCTATAACGGCATGTAAGGAGGTGCGCGGATGCTGGAAAATATCAATCTTGCCTTTCAGGGCGTGTGGAGCCACAAGCTGCGCTCCTTTCTGACGATGCTGGGCATCATCATCGGCATTGCCGCCATCATCACCATCGTGTCCACCATCAAGGGCACCAACGAGCAGATCAAGCAGAACCTGATCGGCGCGGGCAACAACGTGGTGGACGTGACGCTGACGCAGGACAATAACCAGATGGATTTCTCCTATGACAGCGTGCCCAACGGCGTCTCCATGATAACACCGGAGATGCGCGACGAGCTCGACAAGCTGGATAAGGTGAAGGAGGCTTCCTTGTACTACTCCCGCAGCTGGGCCAACGGTGTGTATGTGGGCAACAGCTCCTTTAACGGCAATATCTACGGCGGAGACATCCACTTCCTGTCGGTGGAGGGCTATGTGGTCAACTACGGCCGGGGCTTTATCGACAGCGATTTCGAGACCTGCCGCAAGGTGGCGCTGATCGACGCCAACACTGCCCAGAGCATGTTTCAGGGACTGAACCCCATCGGCGGCACCATCGAGATCATGGGTGAGCCGTTCGTGGTGGTGGGCGTGGTGAGCCAGAACAGCACCTCCGCCCCGGTGATCAATTCCCTCAACGACTACTACATGTACTCCAGCAACACCTCCGGAACGCTGATCATCCCCAACGCCTGCTGGCCCATTATCTACCGCTATGACGAGCCGTCGTCCGTGGCGGTGCGTGCCACCTCCACCAACGACATGACCGAGGCGGGCAACAATGTGGCCCAGTACCTGAACGACAATGTGGTGTCTACCGACAAGTGCAAGTATCAGGCCAAGGATCTGCTGCAGCAGGCCGCCGACCTCCAGAGCCTGTCGGAGACCACCAACAAGCAGCTGATCTGGATCGCCGCCATCTCTCTGGTGGTGGGCGGCATCGGCGTCATGAACATCATGCTGGTGTCCGTCACCGAGCGTACCCGCGAGATCGGCCTGAAGATCGCCATCGGCGCGCAGCAGAGCCGCATCCTCTGGCAGTTCCTGACGGAGGCGGCGGTGCTGACCAGTCTGGGCGGTATTCTGGGCGTGGCCTGCGGCATCGGCCTTGCCTATATGCTCAGCTCCGTGATGGGAACACCGGTGGCCATCAGTGTGGGCGCCTGCACCGTAGCCGTGGCCTTCTCCATGGTGATCGGCGTGGTGTTCGGATTGATGCCCGCCGTAAAGGCCTCCAAGCTGAACCCCATCGAGGCACTGCGAAGAGAATAAAAACACATCGCCCCCACTGCTCCATTAGGAGCGGTGGGGGCTTCCTTCTTTTGAAACAATGACCGTTTGCATTGACGGTGGGGCGGAAATGGAGTAAAATGTGCATACGATAAAATAGCGCACCGTATCGCCATATTTTGCGGGGGTGCCGTGCTATAACAGACAGGAGGTGCCGGAAATGAGCAGGGAGCAATTGTCCAGCGGCGTGTGGGACAGGGCGTATGAATACTTTGGCGCACACCCTTGCGACGGCGGCTGGACATTCCGGGTATGGGCGCCGCAGGCCCGCCATGTGGCGCTGAGCGGCGACTTCAACGGCTGGCAGCGTTGGGACATGCACCGTCTGGAGGACGGCACATGGGAGCTGACGGTGGACAACGCCCGGCAGTTCGACGGCTATCAGTATGTGGTGACCCAGTGCGACGGCCGGGAGGTGTGGAAGGCCGATCCCTACGGCTTCCATCAGGAGACCCGGCCCTCCACCAACAGCAAGCTCTACGACATCGGCGGCTTCCCGTGGCACGACGAAAAGTGGCGGCAGCGCCGGGAGGGCACCCGCCCCGCCGAGGGGTATGTGAATATCTATGAGGTGCATATCGGCTCATGGCAGCGGACAGAGGACGGGCAGGTGCTGAATTACCGGGACATCGCCGACCGGCTGGCGTTGTATGTCCGGGACATGGGCTATAACTATGTGGAGCTGCTGCCGGTGACGGAGTATCCGCTGGACGACAGCTGGGGCTATCAGTGCGTGGGCTATTTCGCACCCACCAGCCGCTACGGCACGCCCCATGACTTCATGTATCTGGTGGACAGGCTCCATCGGGCCGGGATCGGCGTGATCCTTGACTGGGTGCCCGCCCACTTCTGCAAGGACAGTCACGGCCTGATCCAGTTCGACGGCTCCTGCCTGTACGAATACAGCGACCCCCTGAAATGGGAGCACGAGAGCTGGGGCACCCGGGTCTTTGACTTCGGCAAGCCGGAGGTGTGCAGCTTTCTGCTGTCCTCCGCCGCCTACTGGCTGCGGGAGTACCACATCGACGGCCTGCGGGTGGACGCGGTGGCGTCCATGCTGTATCTGGACTATGACCGCCAGCAGTGGCGGCCCAACCAGCACGGCGGCAAGGAGAATCTGGAGGCCATCGAGTTCCTGCGGCAGCTGAACCGCACCGCCTTTGCCATCGACGGCGCGGCCCTGATGGTGGCGGAGGAGTCCACCGCGTGGCCTATGGTGACCTATCCCCCGGAGGAGGGCGGCCTTGGCTTCAACCTCAAGTGGAACATGGGCTGGATGAACGACGTGTGCCACTATCTGAAGATGGACCCCTATTTCCGCCAGCATCACCACCGGGATGTGACCTTCTCCATGGTGTACGCCTTTTCCGAAAACTTCGTGCTGCCGGTGTCCCACGACGAGGTGGTACACATGAAGGGCTCGCTGCGGGGCAAGATGCCCGGCGACAAGTGGCAGCAGCTGGCCGGCGTCCGTGGCTTTTACGCCTATATGCTGTGTCACCCCGGCAAGGTGCTGACCTTCATGGGTACGGAGCTGGCGCAATGGCACGAGTGGGACTTCCGCAAGGCGCTGGACTGGTACCTGCTGGACGAGGAGGACGACTGCCGCAAGACCCACGAGTGCATCCGGGCGCTGAACCGCTTTTATAAGTCCCACAAAGCGCTGTGGGAGAATGATCGGGACTGGGACGGCTTCCAATGGCTGGTGGCCGATGATAACAGCAACAATGTGCTGGTGTTCCGCCGTACCGCCCGTGACGGCAAGTCGCTGGTGCTGGCGGTGAACTTCTCTCCCGTGGCGCTGGAGGGCTATCGCTTCGGCGTGCCGCCCAAGGCCCGGTATGAGGAGGTATTCAACACCGACGACGTTCAATGGGGCGGCAGCGGCGTGACCAACCCGGAGCCTATCGAAACGGAGCTTATCCCGTCCCATCAGCAGGCGCAGTCCATCGCGCTGCGCATTCCGCCGCTGGGCGCGGTGATCTTACAGGGCAAAGGAAAACTGACCAAACACACGGACGGACGCTGAGACGTGCCGTTCCCGAAAATCAGGAGGTGCAGCCACATGAAAAAAGAGTGTATCGCCATGCTGCTGGCCGGCGGGCAGGGAAGCCGCCTGCATGTGCTGACCGGCGACATGGCCAAGCCCGCCGTCCCCTTCGGCGGCAAGTTCCGCATCATTGATTTTCCCCTGTCCAACTGTGCCAACTCCGGCATCGACACGGTGGGCGTGCTGACCCAGTACCGGCCGCTGGAGCTGAACAATTACATCGGCAACGGCCAGCCGTGGGAGCTGGACCGCACCAACGGCGGCGTCCACATCCTGCCGCCGTACCAGAGCGCTACCGGCGCCGTGTGGTACAAGGGCACCGCCAATGCCATCTATCAGAACATCGGGTTCATCGACCTGTACGACCCGGAGTATGTGGCGGTGCTGTCCGGCGACCATATTTACAAGATGGATTACTCCGACATGCTGCGCCGCCACAAGGCGGCAAAGGCCGCCTGCACCATCTCCGTGATGGAGGTGCCATGGTCCGAAGCCAGCCGCTTCGGCATCATGAATGTGGACGGCGAGGACAACATCACCGAATTTGCCGAGAAGCCCAAGGAGCCGAAAAGCAATCTGGCATCTATGGGTATCTATATCTTCACATGGGCCAAGCTGCGGGCCTACCTCATCGCCGACGAGGCCAAGGCGGATTCCAGCAACGACTTCGGCAAGGACATCATCCCCGCCATGCTGAACGCCGGGGAGAAGATGGTGGCCTACCGGTTCGAGGGCTACTGGAAGGACGTGGGCACGCTGGACAGCCTGTGGGACGCCAACATGGATATGCTGACGCCCGGCTCCGGCCTGAACCTGCTGGACGAGCGGTGGCCCATCCACGGCCGCACCGCCATATGCCCGCCCACCTATGTGGGGGAGCATGCCGACATCGGCAACAGCGCCGTGGCCCGGGGCTGCGAAATTCTGGGCGAGGTGAAGAACAGCGTTATGTCCACCGGCTGCCGGGTGGGTGAGCACGCGGAGGTGTCCTACTCCGTGGTGATGCCAGGCGCGGTCATTGAGGACGGCGCAAAGGTATCCTACGCCATCGTGGGCGAGGGCTGCCATATCGGCGCCAGAGCCGTGGTGGGCGCACCGCCGGAGGAGGCGGACGACCCGGAGCAGTGGGGCATCGCCGTGCTGGGGCCGCGCACCAATGTGGCGGAGCGGGAGACCGTACCGCCCAAGACCATGCTTGACCGTACTCATGGGAAGGAGGCAGCGAAATGAAGGGTATGCACGGTATCATCTTCTCCTATGGAGAAAAGCCGGGGCTGGGTCAGCTGACCGCCAACCGCATCCACGGCTCGCTGCCCTTCGGCGGCGATTACCGGGTGATCGATTTCATCCTGTCCAATATGGTCAACGCCGGTATCACCGACGTGGGCGTCATCATGCACGGTAAGTGCCAGAGTATTCTGGATCATCTGGGCACCGGTAAAAGCTGGGATCTGAGCCGCAAGACCGGCGGATTGAAGCTGCTGCCCGCCTTCGCTTACAGCGAGAGCCGGGGCACCGTCGGCCCCTTCCGGGGCAAGATGGAAGCGCTGGGCTGCGTTATTGAGTATCTGCGCCACATCCGGCAGGATTATGTGGTGCTGTCCGACAGCGATCTGGTGGCCAATCTGCCCCTGCGGGACGTGCTGGACGCCCATATCGCCTCCGGCGCGGACATGACCTGCGTATGCACCAGCCATCCCGGCGAGAGCGGCGACACCTACTTCAAGCTGGATGATACGGGCCGCATCGTGGACACCGCCTATGACATCCGCACGCCGGAGGGCTATCAGAGCCTGAACATCTTCCTGCTGAGCCGGGAGCTGCTGCTGTCGCTGGTGGAGGAGTGCATGGCCCATGACCGGTACAGCTTCCGCCACAACGTTTTGCAGGAGAAGGGCAGGGAGCTGCGGTTCAACGGCTATGTGTGGGACGGCTTTGCCGCCCGCATCGACTCCGTGCAGGGGTACTATCAGCGCAGCATGGAGCTGCTGCGGCCGGAGATCCGTTCGGAGCTGTTCTGCCAGCGCCGCCCCGTGTACGCCAAGGAGAATGACGCCGCCTCCACCTATATCGATCCGGACGGCGAGTGCGTCAACTCCCTGATCTCCGACGGCTGCGATATTCAGGGCAGCGTCCGCAACTGCATTCTGTTCCGGGGCGTCCGGGTGGAAAAGGGCGCCCGCGTGGAGAACTGCATCCTGTTCAAGAACACGGTGGTGAAGGCCGGAGCCAACATCCGGTGCGTCATTGCCGACAAGAACGTGGAGTTCGGCGGCGACGTGGCCATGGCGGGCCATCCCCAGTATCCGCTGGTGGTGGAGAAGAACACGAAACTATAAAAACTGGCGCAAAATCTCCGATTTTGCTGCCAAAAGGTTTGCAGCCTGCTGCGCACCTTTGGCACTGGCAGGCTGAGAAGTATTTTTCGCCACGTACACGCCGCGGCGAAAAATGATTTGAATGATTCGCGGCGTCCGCGCCGCGAACTCTGCGAGACTTTTTGACGGGTACCAGAACGCATACGGGAAAGTGAGGACAACTTATGAAAATACTGTTTGCCGCCAGTGAGGCGTTTCCCTTCTGCAAGACGGGCGGTCTTGCGGACGTGGCCGGCAGCCTGCCGGTATCTCTGGCCGAGAACGGCGATCAGGTGGCGGTGATCCTGCCGCTGTATGATAAGATCCCCCAGCAGTGGCGCGAGCGGATGGTGTACCGCAGCTATATCTATGTGGATGTGGCGTGGCGGCACCAGTACTGCGGATTGTTCGTCATGGAGTACCGTGGCGTAACGTGGTATTTCGTGGACAACGAGCACTATTTCCGCCGGGGCCGCCTGTACGGTGAGTATGACGACGGCGAACGCTTCGCCTTTTTCAGCAAGGCGGTGGTGGATCTGATGCCCAGTCTGGACTGGATGCCGGAGGTGATCCACTGCAACGATTGGCAGACGGCTCTGGTGCCGGTCTACCTGAAGGACGTTGCCACCCGCTGGGACGCGGTACGGGGTATCAAAACCGTGTTTACCATCCATAATATCGAGTATCAGGGCCGCTACGGCCCCGACACTGTGGCCGACCTGTTCGGCCTGCACGAGGGCTGGTGGAACGACGGCACCCTCCAGATGGACGGCGACGTGAACCTGATGAAGGCCGCCATGCTGGTGTCCGACGCGGTCACCACCGTCAGCCCCACCTATGCCCAGCAGCTCCACGACGATTACTATGCCCACGGTATGGCTTCCATCGTCAATGCCATCGGTTACAAAATGCACGGCGTGCTGAACGGCATCGACATGACCTCCTACGATCCGGCCCACGACATGGCCATCCCCGTGCACTACGGCCCCGACGACATGACCGGCAAGGCCGCGTGCAAGGCCGACCTTCAGGTGTCGCTGGGACTGCGGGAGGAGCCGGACACGCCGCTGATGGCGGTGGTCAGCCGTCTGGTGGGTCACAAGGGCATGGAGCTGATCCGGGACGGCTTTGACGACATCATGGCCACCGGCTGCCAGCTGGTGGTGCTGGGTCAGGGCGAGGGCTATTATGAGGACTTCTTCCGGGCGCAGGCGGGCCGCTATGTGGGCCGTGCGGCGGCGCTCATCACCTATTCCGAGGCACTCAGCCGCCGCATCTACGCAGGCGCTGATCTCTTCCTGATGCCCTCCAAGAGCGAGCCCTGCGGCCTTTCCCAGATGATCGCCATGCGCTACGGCGCGGTGCCCATCGTCCGCCGCACCGGCGGGCTGGCCGACAGCGTACATTCCTGTCAGGTGGGACAGGAGGACGGCACCGGCTATCTGTTCGAGGGCTACAATACCGGCGACATGCTGTCCGTGATCGGGCAGGCCACCGGACTTTACCGAGGCGACAGGGCGGGCTTTGCCGCCGTGCAGCGGCGGGGCATGACCGCCGATTTCAGCTGGACGCGCAGCGCCCGCATCTATCACGATATCTATTCCAAGCTGTAAGGAGACAATCGCATATGACCTATACCAAGCATGACATGAAGGAGGCTATCATCCGCAAGCTGCGGCTGAACTACGGCTGCACCGAGCAGCAGGCCAGCGACGGCGAGATGCTGAAGGCCTGCGCCATGGTGCTGCGCGACATCATGGTGGAGCACGGGGTGGAGACCCAGCAGAAGGCCGCCCGCGAGGGCGCCCGCCGGGTGCACTATCTGTCCCTTGAGTTCCTGATGGGCCGCAGCCTGATGAAGAATGCCTATAACCTGAACGTACTGCCCCAATTGCAGGAGGCCATCGAGGAGCTGGGCTTCAAGGCGGCGGACATCTTCGACATGGAGCCGGACGCGGGCCTTGGCAACGGCGGCCTGGGCCGTCTGGCCGCCTGCTATCTGGACAGCATGACCACGCTGGAGATCCCCGCCACCGGCTACTCCATCTGCTATGAGCTGGGCCTTTTCAAGCAGAAGATCGTGGAGGGCCAGCAGGTGGAGCTGCCCGACGACTGGAAGCCGCTGGGCGACGCGTGGCTGCTGCCCAAGCCCCAGGAGACGGAGGAGGTCCACTTCGGCGGCACCGTCCGCACCCGCTGGGACAACGGCCACCTGATGGTGGTGCACGAGGACTATACCCGTGTGCTGGCGGTGCCCTGCGACATGGAGATCGCGGGCTATGACACCGACCACGTCAACACCCTGCGGCTGTGGGACGCCAAGTCCCCCAAGCCCATCGACATGAAGCTGTTCTCTCAGGGCCAGTACCTCCGCTCCGGCGAGGAGCGGGCCATGGCCGACGTGATCTCCAAGGTGCTGTATCCCGAGGACAACCACTATGAGGGCAAGTCCCTGCGGCTGAAGCAGCAGTATTTCTTCGTGTCCGCCACGGTGCAGTCCATCACCCGCCAGCACATCCAGCAGTACGGCACGCTGAAGAACTTCCACGAGAAGAACGTCATCCAGATCAACGATACCCACCCCGCGCTGGTGATTCCGGAGCTGATGCGTATTTTGATCGACGACGCGGGCCTTGGCTGGGATGAGGCGTGGGACATCACCACCCACTCCGTGGCCTACACCAACCATACGGTGTTGGCCGAGGCGCTGGAGGTCTGGCCTCAGCAGCTGTTTGAAACGCTGCTGCCCCGGGTGTGGCAGATCCTCACCGAGATCGCCCGCCGCTATCAGGAGAAGATCACCGAGTTCTATCACGGCGACATGGACAAGGTGGCCCGCATGGCCGTCATCTGGGACGGCGCGGTGCGCATGGCCAACCTGTGCATTGCCGGCGGCATGGCTGTCAACGGCGTCAGCGCCCTGCACTCGGATATCCTCCGTAAGGACGTGTTCCACGACCAGTGCGTCATGGAGCCGGACAAGTTCAAGAATGTCACCAACGGCGTGGATCACCGCCGCTGGCTCAGCCAGATCAATCCCGGTCTGGACGCCCTGCTGAAGGACACCGTGGGCGAGGGCTACCTGACCCACGCCGGTGAGATGAAGGGCTTGGAGCGCTGGGCCGACGATAAAGAGGTGCTGCTGCGGCTGGGCCAGATCAAGAAGGCCAACAAGGAGGCCTTCGCCAAGTGGGCGCACCGCCAGCAGGGCGTGGTGCTGAACACCGACGCCATCTTTGACGTGCAGGTGAAGCGCCTGCATGAGTACAAGCGCCAGCTGATGAACGCCCTGCACATCATCTACCTGTATCAGCAGCTGCGGGACGACCCCAACATGGACTTCACGCCCCACACCTTCCTGTTCGGGGCCAAGGCCGCGCCCGGCTACGCCGTGGCCAAGCGGATCATCCATCTCATCAACTCCCTTGCCAACGAGATCAACAACGACCCCGTGTGCAAGGATAAGCTGCAGGTGGTATTTCTTGAGAACTACCGCGTCTCCATGGCGGAGATGCTGATGCCCGCCAGCGAGGTGAGCCAGCAGATCTCCACCGCCGGCAAGGAGGCCAGCGGCACCGGCAACATGAAGTTCATGATGAACGGCGCACTGACCGTGGGTACGCTGGACGGCGCCAATGTGGAGATGCATCAGGTGCTGGGCGACGAGAATATGTTCCTGTTCGGTCTGCGCTCCGACGAGGTGGCCCATCTCCAGCACAGCTACGATCCCCATCTGCTGTATGAGCGTGACCCCATGCTGCGCCGTGTGGTGGATCAGCTGAAAACCGGCTTCTCCGACGGCGTCAGCTACGAGGATCTGTGGCAGCGGCTGGTGTTCGGTGCGGACTGCCCGCCGGATCAGTATATGCTGCTGGCCGACCTGCCCTCCTATGCCGAGGCGGAGCAGCGGATGGTGCGCGCCTATGGCGACCGGGAGAACTGGAACCGCATGAGCCTCATCAACATCGCCCGCAGCGGCATCTTCGCCGCCGACCGCTCCATCGCGGACTACGCCGACACCATCTGGCATGTGCCGTATAAGAAGTAAATCATAAAAAACAAGGCCTGTGAGCTTGCTCACAGGCCTTGTTTTTATGGAAAGCTATTGGATGAAAAGAGAGACCAGACCCATCACGCCTACCAGCAGAAAGGCGATACCGCCGACGCGGAGACTGATCCTGTACCACTTGGAAGGCTCGCCGGGGGTGTTGGATTTCCAGCGCTCCGTCAGGTCATAGATCTCTTTGGGAAAGCGCAGCATCAGGAAACCGATGACCAGAAATAACAGACCTAACAGTACCAATGTTGTGATCCTCCTTTATCAATAATTGGGGTCTTGCAGCTCCTTTTTGATCTGGGCGAAGGCGGCGTCCTCGCCCTGCTTCTTCAGCATCAGCAGCCACCGGTCCAGCAGGGCTGCCGTGTCGGCGTGCATATAGCGCCCGGCGTCGGTGTGCTTGGCGTCCTTGCTGCGCTGATAGTACTCCCACGGTGAGGCGTCGGTATATTTCTCCTTCTGGTACACCCGGCAGGCGGCGATGCGGTCGCAGAACATCTCGACCACATACCTCTTGGGCATCTTGCAGCCGCCGATGTATACGCTGCCGTCATCCCGGAGGCAGTAGTCGATCCAGTACTCGAAATGGTGGCGGTTGCGGCCTTTGTGATGAAGCCACGACAGGCTGACGCCGTTGGCGATACGCTCGGCGTCGTTGGGGCTGCGGTAGCCCTGATAGTATTTCACGCTGCGCCAGAACTCGGTGGGGCTGTATTTGCTCAGGTCATGGGTCAGGCCCTGCCAGACCAGTCCCAGCTTCAGGCAGTAGTGCCGCACCAGACGGCGGTGGGTGTTGACAGTGTGCAGATGGTCGAAAAGATGCATGGCGCGGCCTCCTTTTGGAAGATTCTATGCCCATTGTAGCACATTTTTGCAGCGGTGTATAGAGAAAAGGGCGGTGGAAGCTGATTTCTCAGCTTCCGCCGCCCTTTCGGGTCAGCTGTCGTAGCCGTTGGGGTTGCGGCTTTGCCAGTTCCATGCGCTGCGGCACATGTCGTCAATGTCCAGACGGGCGCTCCAGCCCAGCACCTCCCTGGCCTTGGTAACGTCGGCATAGCAGGCAGCGATATCGCCGCTGCGCCGGGGCGCGATACGGTAGGGGATGTCCTTGCCGCAGGCGCGGGAGAAGGCGTGCACCATGTCCAGCACGCTGTAACCGGTGCCGGTGCCCAGATTGAACACCTCCACGCCGGTGTGGGACGCGGCATAGCCAAGGGCGGCCATGTGGCCGGTGGCCAGATCGGTGACGTGGATATAATCCCGGACGCCGGTGCCGTCGGGGGTGGGGTAGTCGTTGCCGAACACGTTGAGATAGGGCAGCGTGCCCACCGCCACACGGGCAATGTAGGGCATGAGATTGTTGGGGATATCACGGGGATCCTCCCCCATAAGGCCGCTCTCGTGAGCGCCTACGGGGTTGAAGTACCGCAGCAGCACCACGGAGAAATCCGGATGGGCGGCGGCGTAGTCCCGGAGGATCTGCTCAATGAACAGCTTCGTCCAGCCGTAGGGATTGGTGCAGGGGCCGGTCTCGGCGTCCTCCCGGTAGGGGAGGGCGGCGTGCTTGCCGTACACGGTGGCGGAGGAGCTGAAGATCAGCTGCCGGACGCCGTGGGCTTCCATGGCCGCCAGCAGGGCCAGCGTGCTGTCCAGATTGTTGCGGTAGTAGTCCAGCGGCAGGCGCACCGACTCGCCCACGGCCTTCAGCCCGGCGAAATGGATGACGCTGTCGATGGCGTTTTCCTGAAAGACCTGCTCCAGCGCGGCCGGGTCGGCGACGTCAACCTCATAGCACTTGACGGGCCTCCCGGTGATCTGGGTGATGCGCTGGGCCACGATGGGATTGCTGTTGGCGTAGTTGTCGGCGATGACCACGTCGTGGCCCGCGTTCAGCAACTCCACCGCCGTGTGGGAGCCGATGTAACCGGCGCCGCCGGTGAGAAGAACAGTCATAGTGATATCTCCTTTTCTCTGTTAAAATTCCATGGCAAGGCGCTGCGCCTCATCGGCAGACAGCTGCCGCAGTTCACCGTCCGATACCTGATAGACCCGCTGGCACAGACCGATGACCGTGGGCCGGTGAGTGGTGACGATGCAGGTCTTGTGGGGGTACTCCCGCACCAGATTCCGCAGAATGGCCCGCTCGGTGGTCACATCCAGCGCGGAGGTGGCCTCGTCCAGCAGCAGCACCGGCGCGTCACGCAGCAGGGCGCGGGCGATGGCGATGCGCTGGGCCTGCCCTTCGGACAGGCCGTGGCCATGCTCGCCCACCGTGGCGTTCAGGCCCTCCGGCATTTTGCTGACAAATTCCCATGCGCAGGCGGCCCGCAGCGCCTGCTCCAGCGCGGCGTCGTCCGCCTCCGGACGCACCATCCGCAGGTTATCGGCGATGGTGCCGGACAGCAGGGTATTGCTCTGCGGCACATAGGAGAAGAAGCGGCGCAGGGCGGCGTCCATCTCCAGCTCCTGTCCGTCGCGGGTGCGCAGGCAGGCGCGGCCCTCCGACGGGTGGATCAGGCCCAGCAGCAGGCGGATCATGGTGGTCTTGCCGCCGCCGGAGGGTCCTACCAGCGCCACGATCTCGCCGGGGGCGGCGGTCAGGGCGGCGCGGTGCAGCACCGGCTGATCGGGCGCGTAGGCGAAATCGGCGTCCTTCACCACTACTGTGAAGCCCTGCGCGGCGGCGCGCTCCAGTGCGGCGTCCACCGGCCGGGCCGGTTCCGGACGCAGGTCAAACAGGTCGCGGATGCGGTGGGCGGAGACCGATGCGTTAAGAAAATTGGGCACCGTCCGCACCAGAGAGTTGAAGGCGGAGGTCAGCTTCGTGCCCTGAGACAAGAACAGCGTCATGGTGCCGTACAGGATCTTGCCCGACCACAGCAGGTACAGGCAGTAGCAGAAGGCGGCCATCTGCACGGCGGAGCCGAGGATGGTCAGCAGCGCCTCCGTTTTGATGCTGAAAAGGTTGTAGTCCAGACTGGCCTGCCGGAAATCCGCCTGCCGTTGGCGCAGACCGTCGCTGTACCGGCCGGTGATGCCGAAGCCCTTGATGGCGTCCAGATTGTGGAGCGTCTCCGTTTCGTAGGCCATCAGGCCGCTGCTGACCTGCCGCAGGTGCTGCTGGTGGCTGCGCATGCCGCCGATAAGACGGCGGGAGGTCAGCAGCAGGAAGGGGGCGCTGGCCAGCGCCAGCAGGGCCATGATCCAGTCGTAGTGCAGGATCACCGCCAGCGTGGCGATGAAAGAATAGGCTGCCACGATCAGATCCGGCAGCCAGTGGATGGCGTTGCTGGCCACGGAGCCGGTGTCGTTGGTCAGGCGGTTCAGCAGATCACCGCCGGGAAAGCCGTTCAGCGCCTGCCAGTCGGCGTTCAGCAGACGGTCAAAGACCTCCGCCTGAATGTCGTTATTGACCCACAGGGCAATGCGGGTGGAGATGCGGGAGGTGACGCTGCGCAGCAGCAGCCCGATCAGCGCCGACAGCAGCATCACGAGGATCACGAACCACAGCTGTGAGCTGTCGTATCCGGTGATAATGTCGATGGTGTACTTGCTGGCTACCGCCGACACCAGTCCCAGCGTGGAGCTGATAACGCCCAGCACCGTATAGGCCCACACGGCGCGGCGGTAGCGGCGGGTGTAGGTGAGGATCCACTTCCAGTCGGTGAGGATATCGGCAAAGGTGCCGTCCCACCAGCGGCCCAGCAGGATGCCCAGCGCCTCGGAGCCCAGTACCTTTTTCGATTGTTTCGTTTCTTCCATGGTACGCTCCTTACTTCAGCTTTTCGGGGATAAAGCGGGCCATGCGCCGCAGCAGCGGCCGCAGCGGCAGCAGCGTCAGCCACGGCCCGGCGAAAAAGCGCCACCAGAAGCTCTCTGGGCCAAGCCGGACGCCCTTGCGGCACACCTGCGTCACCACGGCGAAGATCTGCTCCGGCGCGATAGGGGACTCCACCTGCTGCTGGCCGTCGCCGATGATGGCGTAATTGCCGTCCGGCATCCGGCGCAGGACACGGTGCATAATGTATTGGCCGTTGCGCCGCCGGAAGAACACCATGTCGCCCCGCTGGGGCGGCGCGGTGACGGCGGCCAGACGAATCTGATCCCGTCCGTGCCGCAGGAAGGGGGACATGCTCTCGCCGGTGACGGTCAGGCTGACGCTCTGGCCCTGTGCCAACAGCTCGCGCAGCACCGGCATATAGGCGTCGATATCCACGATGCGAGGCTCCATGTCCGTTCTCCCCTCCTAAGAAGAAACTGCCGAGAGTTCCCGGCAGTTTTCCTTTTTCAAATCATTTTTCCTTCGAGGAACGCTTTTTTTCGCGGCCATAACCGCCGTAGCCGCCATAGCCGCCGTAACCATAGCCATAGCCGTAACCGTAGCTGCCGTAGCCATAGCCGTAGCCGCCGTGGGAACCGCTGCTGACGCCGTTGAGCACGCAGCCCAGCAGCGGCGTACCGGCCTCGTTCAGGAACTGCATGCTGTCCAGCACCTGCGGGATCTGGATGGCGCCTGCGCCCAGCACATAGAGCACGCAGTCGGCGGCGCGGGCCACGTTTACGCTGTCGGCCAGCAGACCGCAGGGCGGCGTGTCCACGATGATATAGTCGGCCTTTTTGCTCAGCACAGTCAGCACCCGGCGCATGGATCGCGCGTTGACCTGCCGCAGGTTCTGCGGGGCTTTATCGCCGGCCAGCAGCCACAGCTGCCCCGGCTCCTGCTCCAGCAGCATGGCGGCGGCCGCGGCGGGATCCTCCAGCGCCAGCGCGTCATCCAGACCGGCGGTGGGCTTGGTGATGCCCATTGCCAGCTTGACGGAGGGCTTGCGCAGGTCGGCGTCCACAAGGATCACCTTGGCGCCGTTGCGGCTGAGAGACTGGGCCAGGTTGACGGCGATGGTGGTCTTGCCCTCGCCGGGCATAGTGCTGGTCACCAGAATGGTTTTGTATTTTTTGTCGGCCAGCGCCCGCAGCAGCTTGACCCGCAGGGCGCGGATGCCCTCCTGATAGGAGCTGGGGACGCGGGGATTGTGGATGGACAGCAGCTCGTTGGCGCTGTTCTTCCGCCGCTTGAAGGCCACAGCGGGCAGGGAAGCCAGACACTCCTGATTCAGCTTCAGGCGCACGTCGTCGCCGGTGCGGACCGTGCGGCGGGCGGCAGCGATCAGCAGCAGCAGCGCCAGACCCAGCGCCAGCCCCAGCAGCGCGCCCTTGCAGGCGCTGCGCAGGGGACGGAAGCTGTTATAGGGCTGCGTGGCCGCCGTCGGCTCCGTCAGCAGCTCCATGCCGGTGCTGCCCACCACATAGTCGGCAGCCTGCGGATATACCGCGATGACGGCCTCAAGGATCGCCAGTGCGTCGTCGGGATCCGGGCTGGTGACCCGCAGTGTGAACAGATTGGTGTCCGGCACCGTGGAAGCGGTGATGGAGCCGTTGATCCAATCGACGCCCATGGACTGCCGCAGCAGAGTGGAGAAGTAGTCCGACTGCACCAGATAGGGGAAGGTCTTGCTGAGCTGCTCAGCAGTGGATTTGTCATAGTAGCTGGAGGTCCCGGCGATGTCCGAGACGCTGCTGGTGCTGACCTGAATGGTGAAGGTCACCTCGCTGGCGTACATGGGAGTATAGGCCCGCCACGTCCGCAGCAGCCACAGGCCGCCGACCAGCACCATCAGTGCCAGTGGGATCCAGTACAGCCGCCGGAGGACAGACCGGAACTCATAGATCAGCCGGGAGAAATCGATATAGCTTTCGTCCTGACGGTCAAGCTTTTGTTCGTCCATTTGCAGCCTCCCCCGTTTTGTGATCGCTCTTTTTGGCGTAGCCGCCATAGGCGCCGTAACCGCCGTAGCCGCCGTAGCCATAGCCGTATCCGTAGCCATAGCCATATCCGTAGCCGTGCCCGGCGGAGGGCAGGGACAGATGGCGCACGTCGTTGAAAACGCAGCCCAGGAAGTGGGCGGCGCACTGGTTCAGCGCGTCCACCGCGTCGTTGATGCGCTGAGCGGTAACGCAATCCTGCCGGATCACCAGCAGGGAAAGATCCGCCTGATCCGCCAGCATCTCCGCGTCGGAGAACATGGCCATAGGCGGCGTGTCGATGATAATGAAGTCCATCTTGGCCCGCATGTCCGCCAGCAGCTGGTGCATCTGGGGCGATGACAAAAGCTCGGCGGCGCCGGCGCAGGCGCGGATGGAGAAGATGGCGTAAAGCTGTTCCTTTTCCAGATATTCCGGCTGCATTTCCTGCGCACCGGCCAGCATGCGGGACAGCTCCGACGTATTCTTCCGGTCAAAGAGCTTGTATTGGGACGCCTTGTGCAGGTCGGCGTCGATCAGCAGCACCTTTTTGCCCTGCCGGGCCAGCGACAGCGCCAGATTTGCGGCGACGGTGGACTTGCCTTCGTTCTCCGCCACGCTGGTGACCAGCAGCACCTTGCCGTTGTTGCGCTGGGCGGAGTGATTCACCTTGGAGGCCAGCTTTTCGATCTCCTCCGTAAAGTAGAAGCCGGTGGCCGGCATGGAGATCAGCAGGCCCTTCTTGGTGCGCTTCAGCCGGGAGCGCAGGGTCTTGTTCTTTTCCTCGTGATGGATGGTGGCGAACAGGCGGGCGTCCACCTTGTGGCGCACGGCGTCAGAGGTCTGCACCGTATCCGACAGCACCGCCATGGCCAGCAGTACCACCGTCATGCCCGCCGCACCGATCAGAAAGGCCCGCTTCACCGCGGTGCCTGTATGCAGGGGATTGGAGGGCGCACGGGGCACGGTGGGGGCGTCCAGCTCCCGCAGCACCACGTTCTGGAACACATGCTGAGACACGGCGTCATAGTTATCCAGCCAGAAGCGCAGCGTGCGGAAGGCGGCGACGGGATCGTCAGCCGTGACGCTCAGCCGCAGGATGTTGGTCTCCGGCACCACGGAGGCCTCCAGCTTTCCGGAGAGCTGCTGGCTGCCGGGCCGGTCGGCCGACAGCTCCTGAAATACTCGGTTGCCGAAAAGCCCGGTAAGCGTACCGGCGATCTCGGAGGTGGTGGTGAGATTGGAGTACAGCGAGGAGTAGCTGGCGTTCTTCATGCTGACGGCCACAGTGGCCGATGCGGTATATTGAGGCTTGTAAAGGCTCTGCATGACGGTCGCCGTCAGCAGCGCCGCGATCAGTCCTACCGCGAGGATGGAGGGAAGCTCCCGCAGCACGCGGCGGATCAGGCAGACGGGGCTGAGGTCAGCCCAGCGGATCATCGATTGTTGTTCCATAGCTATCCTCACTCCACGATCACATACAGGGTTGTGGTGCCGGTCTGGCCCATAATATTGGTGCGGGAATACGTCACCTGATTGACGCCGCGGCGCAGGCCCTCCTCCGGCATATAGGCGGTCACAGCGCTGTATTCCTCGTCATCGGAGGAGCTGTCCACATACGTCATGGGGTCGAAATCCGCGGTCTGGGTCACATACACCAGATATTGCTTGAGCTTGATCTCCGGCGCGTTCCGGCTGGTGTCCCGCACCACCAGATCCAGCGTCAGGGTGGAGGTGTCGCCCAGACTGTTGGTGACCTCCATGGTGATGGGGAAGGAGCCTACATAGTTAGTAGACAAAGTGCTGGCGCTGATCTTGATGCGGTCCTTCAGCGAGCCGTCGATCATATCGTTGGCGCCCAGCCGGTCGCGCACCTGAAGCACCTCGCCCACCTCATAGATCAGCGGAGCGCTGAGACTGAACCGGGGCGAGACGTAGTCCGTATAGGTCACGGTGCGGGAGCAGGAGGCCACATGGTGGTCGCTGTCCGCCACCGCATAGGTCACGGTCACGGTGCCGGGGGTGCCGGTGCCGGTGATCTGCTCCACCACGATGGAGCCGGTCAGATCGCCGTCCTTGTCGTCATGGGCGGTAACGCCCTGCAAAAGCGCGTCGCTGCCGTCCTGCGTGCTGACGCGCAGCTCCTGCTGGGAACATTCGATCACGGGGAGCGTGCGGTCCTTTGCCAGCAGGCGCACGCCGCCGGCAGCGCCCAGCAGTACGAGGGATACCGCCAGCAGCGCAATGATCGCGATATGCATTCGCTTCATACATACACCTCAGGGTCTAAAGAATAGAAGATCAGAATTGGGCCATGGCCGGGTAAACATCGCCGCCGGACAGGATGGCGGCAGGGTTGTCGTGCAGCAGCAGCCGGGCCGTTTCCGGCGAAACGGTCTCTGCCACCAGGTCGTATACGTCGTTGAGCCGGGGCGTCCGGCGGTAAGGGCTGTGGGCGTCGCTGCCGATCAGGTGCAGGCAGCCGCAGTCCAGACACCAGTGGGCCGCCTGTGCGGCGTGCCGCCCGAACATGCCGAAGAAGCTGCCCTTGTTCAGCTGAAGGACATAGCCGTCGTTGATCCAATGCAGCAGATGGCGCGGCTCGTCCTGAATGAAGTAGTACCGCTCCGGGTGGGCCACCACGGGAGTCAGGCTACGCTGCCGGATCTGGTGCAGGATGTCGTCCACGAACCACGCGGATTCACCGAAGGCGAACTCCACCAGCAGATACCGGCTGCCGCCCAGCGTCAGCAGAGCACCGTCATCCAGCAGGCGGGGCAGCTCCGGCGTGGCAAAGACCTCCATGCCGCGATGGAGCGTCAGGGGGATGCCCTCCTGCCGTACCAGCTGCTCGAACCGGCGGAAGCGCTCCCGCAGCCGGTGGTCATTATAGTTGTCGAACTGCTCCGGTACGTTGCAGTGGGGCGTCAGCGCCACGTCGGTGACGCCGCTATCCACGGCTACCTGAGCCATCAGCAGGGCTTCCTCCTCCTCGGCCGCGCCGTCGTCCACGCCGGGCAGCATATGGCAGTGCAGGTCGATCATACGACCTCCTTGTGTTCCATGGCGCGGATGGCCGCGCCGTTGACCTCCTCCGGTGTGCGGAAGGTGGGCACCAGCTCATGCAGGCACGCGGTCACGCGGTGGGTATCGTTGCTCTCGGCAGCTGCGCGCAGCTGCTCCAACAGCCAGCACAGCTGGCTGTTGTCCACCATGGGACGTTCCTCCACGAAGATCTTGGCGTTTTCCGTCCGGCGCAGATCCTTGCCGGAGATCAGCAGCTCCTCATAGAGCTTTTCGCCGGGCCGCAGGCCCACCTCACGGATCTCAATATCCACATAGGGCGTAAAGCCCGACAGACGGATCATTTTCTCCGCCAGCTCCAGAATATGTACCGGCTCGCCCATATCCAGCACGAACACCTCGCCGCTGTGGGCGAAGGAGCCGGCCTCCAGCACCAGCTGGACGGCCTCGGAAATGGTCATGAAATAGCGCACGATGCGCTTGTCGGTGACGGTCACGGGGCCACCGCGGGCGATCTGCTCCTTGAACAGAGGGATCACGGAGCCGCTGGAGCCCAGTACGTTGCCGAACCGGACGGCGGCGAACTCGGTGCCGCCCTCGCGGCGCAGGCCCTGCAGCACCTGCTCGCACAGGTACTTGGTGGCGCCCATCACGTTGGTGGGGTTCACGGCCTTGTCGGTGGAGATCAGCACGAATTTCTCCGCGCCGTATTCCCGTGCCGTCAGGGCGGTGTTATAGGTGCCGAACACATTGTTCTTCACCGCTTCGGCGGGGCTGCCCTCCATCAGCGGCACATGCTTGTGGGCCGCCGCGTGAAATACCACCTGCGGGCGGTAGGTGTCGAAGATCTGCTCCAGCCGCTTTTTGTCCCGGACGGAGGCGATCTCCACGCTCATGTTCAGGGAATCGCCGTATTTATACAGCAGGTCATTCTGCAATTCATAGGTGGTGTTTTCCGCGATATCCACGATCACCAGCCGCGCGGGCCGGTATTCGGCGATCTGGCGGCACAGCTCGGAGCCGATGGAACCGCCGCCGCCTGTGACCAGCACGGTCTTGCCGCGGATGAAGGCGGCGATGCGGGGGTTGTCCAGCGTCACCGGCCGGCGGCCCAGCAGATCTTCGATCTCCACCTCGCGGACGGTGGGGGTATAGCGCCCGCCGCTTTGCGGATCGACAGCGGTAACGGGGTCGCCCAGCACATGGACGCGGCGTCCCGTGGCGGCGCACAGCTCCAGAATTTCCCGGCGGCGCTCCGGCGTCAGGTTCTGGATGGCCATGATGATGTCGGTCACCGGTGTGTCGCCCAGCAGATCGCCGATCTGGTCGATGGGGCCGAGAACGGGGATGCCGTGGATGCGCTTGTCCCGCTTTTCGGCGGAATCGTCAATGATGCAGTAGGGCTTGAAGCGGCCGTAAACGTGGTCGTTCAGCTCGCTGAGCAGGGCGGCGCCCGCCGCACCACCGCCCACGATGGCGGCATAGGACTGCCGCATCTGGGGGATGCTGTTGACGCGGCGGCGGTAGATGCGGTAAATAAAGCGGTAGGCCAGCATAGCCAGCAGCGCCAGTGCCGTGCCGGTCAACGCGCCGCTGATCCAGATGGGATTCATGCCCATCAGCAGGTTCACGGCGGCGTACAGGGCAAAGCCCAGACTCATGCCGCCCAGCAGCGACAGATACTCGCGGCTCTCGGCATAGCGCCAGAGGGTATTGTAGGTGCGCAGCGCCAGCTGGAAGACCAGCACGCACACGGTCAGCAGGCCAATGTGCATCAGCAGGTTGAAAAGCTGGACATTCTCCGCGAACAGGTCGGAAAGAAAGATGACAAAATTGCAGCAGAAGATCATGACCACATCCAGCAGCAGCACGATCACACCGCGGTAACGAGACATATTCCGGCATCCTCCCTTCCCAGTCGATACATATAATAATAAATAACCAGCCAATTTTTTATTATAGCAGTACCTGTGCGGAAAGTCAAACAAATCCTGGCGTTTTTCTTTATAATAGACAGTTTTTCGACGGATTGCCAACGGCAGCGGCGAGAGCCGTCTCCTGTGGCGAAATTTCAAAAATCTCACCGCTTTTTGAAAAACAGCCCTTGCATTTTTTATAGCTAAGTGGTATACTGTCTCACAACGATAAATGACTATGGAGGTTTTTACGATGAAAAAGCTTCTTGTTTCCTTGATCCTGTCTCTGGCACTGTGCCTGTCTCTGGCGACCAGCGCCTTTGCCGTCATCAGCCCGGAGCATCCCAATACCGATGTGGACGATAAGCCCTCCTCTCCCCAGACCGGCTATGAGATGGGCATCGGCAGCGTGGCCGCGGCGGCTGTGCTGTGCGGCGGTATCGCTGTGATCACCGGCAAAAAAGCCCGCGACTGATCCTGCCGCGGAAACAAACACATGAGGAAAAGCGTCCCATGAAAGGCTGCCTGAGGGCGTGCCGTTTATGGGGCGTTTTCTTGTTCCGGAAGGAGTATGACCCATGAAAAAGCCTGTAAAGATCCTGCTGGGCTGCGTGTCGGCCGTGGCGGTGGTGCTGTGCGTGCTGTGCGTGCTGTTCATCGTGCAGTATGTCCGAGGCCAGTCCCTCAACGACCGGCTGGGAGGCGGCCTGACCTCCGCCATGCTGGCGGATATCACCGTGGACCCTGACAGCGACGTCCGCTATATGGAGACCGATATCGACTTTGACGAGCTGACCGCCCTCAACGACGAGATCTACGCATGGATCGAGGTGCCCGGCACCGTCATCAACTACGCCGTGGTGCAGAGCAGGACCGACGATCTGTTTTACAACAATCACGGCGTGGACAAGGCGTATTTCTCCGGCGGCAGCATCTATTCCCAGCGGTACAACAGCACCGACTTTCAGGACAGCATGACGGTGCTCTACGGCCACAACCGCCAGTCCCAGACCATGTTTGCCCAGCTGAACAACTTCGCCGACGCGGAATACTTTGCCGCCAACCGGGATATCTACATCTATACGCCGGATACGGTGTACCACTACGAGATCTTCGCCGCCTATCCCCACTCCAGCGAGCATCTGCTGCTGTGCTATGACTTTGACGATCCCGACCAGTTCAACGACTATTTCGCGTCGCTGGATGGTACCGTCAACGCCAACTACTGCCGCGATCTGTTCCCGGAGTTTGGAGACAAAGTGCTGACCCTGTCCACCTGCTATAAGCAGAACCGCCAGCAGCGTTATCTGGTGCAGGGCGTGCTGACCGAGCAGTTTACCGTGCTGAAGAAGTGAGGGTTTCATGGAAGAGCAGAAGCAACGCAAAAAACTGTCGCTGGGCCTGCGGCTGTTCATTATTTTGATGGCGGTGACGCTGCTGCTGTGCGCCACGGTGTTCGGCATCTGGCTCCATGGCCGCAGCGTCCTGCGCAGCAAGACCGTCAAGGCCCCCACCATCGACCAGAGCGACGACACCCAGCTGGACAGCTATACCATATACCGGGACGGCAAGTACTACCGCTATAAGGACGGCATGGTGAACCTGCTGCTGATAGGCGTGGACGCCGACGAGAAGTTCGACCAGCCCCATGCCTACGGCGGCGACTATCAGGCGGACGTGATCCTTCTGGCGGCGCTGGATACGGTGAACGATCAGATGACGCTGATCTCTGTCTCCCGCGATACCATGTGCGATATCACCATTCTGGAGGACGACCAGCATCAACAGGGCGTGGCCCGTGCCCAGATCGCCCTGTCCTACGCCTACGGCGACGGTCTGTCTGTCAGCTGCGAGCTGTGCCGCGAGGCGGTGTCCACCCTGTTCCACGGACTGGAGATCGACGGCTACGGCGCGTTTTTCCTGGGCGGCGTGGGCAAGCTGAACGACGCCATGGGCGGCGTGACCGTGGCTGTGCCGCAGGATCTGCCCGGACTGGCGGTCTTTCGCGGCATGACGCCCGGTGGGACCGCCACCCTCACCGGCGAGCAGGCGCGGGCCTTCATCCAGTGGCGCGAGGAGACCGCCACTGGCAACGACGGCCGCATGCAGCGGCAGAAGCTATTCCTGCTGGGCGCCATCGACCAGCTGCGCCGGCAGATCAAGAGCAATCCCGCCAGCGTGCTGAGCCTGTACACCACCGTCGACGACTACGTTCTCACCGACCTCGACCTGAGCCGTATCGTCTATCTGGCTACCGAGGCCGCCTCCATGCAGTTTTCCGGCGATATCCTCCGTGTCCCCACGGGGGAGGGCACCGTCAGCGCCCAGAACCATCTGGAGCTTCCGGTGGACGAGGAGGGCCTGAACGACCTGATCCTGTCGGTTTTTTACGAAGAATTTACACCCGACGCCAATTGAGCCATGCCCCAGCGCCCGCCGCATGAACGGCGGGCGCTTTTTGTGCGTTTTGCACGCAAAACGGGCTTAGATTTTTCTGGAATTTCAGATAAAAACTATTGCAAAAACCGGGGAAATGAAGTAAACTGAATCGTGAATAAGTGTCGGTTTTCTTTGACTGAACCCTTCGGTCAAACGACGTACCGCATAGCGCGAATATCGGCGTACAGGAGAGTGAGAGCATGAAAAACGTGAAGCTTCAAACCATACGCGGCCCATGCGGACGGGCGGCAACGCGGAAAGATTATCAGAAAGGATTGAGAAAATGATGAACCAGACAAAAAAGCATACGACAAGTAAAAAGCTTCTGGCTCTGCTTCTGGCGCTGATCATGACGGTCAGCCTGCTGCCCATGTCCGTATTCGCGGCAGCTGTGGACGTGCCGGAGACCGAGCCGCAGATCAACTATGTCGAGAAAACGCAGAGCGTGCCTTTGAAGGACGGCACCTTCTATCGTATCGTCCATATCGACTGCGGCCGTAAGTATTTCAGCGTTACCGATCTCAAGAAGATCATCGACTACGCTGCCGCGTCGAACTACACCCATGTGGAGCTGGCCTTCGGTAATGACGGCCTGCGCTTCCTGCTGGATGATATGGAAGTGACTGCCAGCGGTGTGACTTATGCAAGCGAGGATGTGAAGTCTGCCATTCAGGCGGGAAATGCGGCCTTTTCTAGTGCTGGAGAACTGACCCAGACCGAGATGAATGGCATCATTTCCTATGCCAAGACCAAGGGCATCGGTATCATCCCCATGTTTGACGCACCGGGCCATCTTCAGGCTGTCATTAGGGCGATGAAAACTCTCAATATCAGCATGGTGGAGAAGACGGATTATTGTCTGGCTACAAAGAGCGGAACGAGCTATAACTGGGCCTTGATTCCGACGAATGTGGAAGGCAACAATTTTGTGCAGGAGCTGGTGCAGAAGTACATTAACTACTTTAAGACTCAGGGCTGTACCATGTTCAATATTGCCGCCGACGAGTGCGGTTTTTCTTACAATAGCGACACTAGATGGAGCGGTATGAGCAACGAGCAATATACCGCTTATGCCCGTTTTGTCAACAGCATGGCTGCCCGAGTGCAGAATGCCGGTATGGTGGCACTGGCCTTCAATGATGGTATCTATCATAAGAATCTCACGACGAGCGTAGACTTCGATACCAATATTGCCGTTTGCTACTGGGATGCTTCTGAGGATAAGTATGCATCGGCGTCGGATCTGGCAACTAAAGGCTTCAAGATCATCAATACCAATAACAAGTGGTACTATGTGCTCGGCAGCGAGGGAACCGGTTGGTTTGGTTACGAATGGGCACAAAGCTATATGAACGGCAGCAATAAAGATTGCCGGTTGGTAGATGGTGGTTATTACACGGATGCGGGCTGCATGCTTGCCCTTTGGTGCGATAACCCCAGTGCAAATGTGAATTGGACGAATGTAAAGAACCATATCAAGACGCTGTCCGACAACAACAAGGACTACTTCACCGAGGTCAAGGCGCCCGAAGAGGTCAAGATTGTGGCGAGTGCCACCAGTGTGAATGTGGGCGACACCGTTACGCTGTCCCTGTCTGACAACAGCGCTGCCGAGTGGTCTTCCAGCGATGACAGTGTGCTGAAGCTGAACACTGTGGCGACTTATGCTGCGGATAACAGCGTGACCGCCACAGCTATTGCTGAGGGCGACGCTACCGTCACCGCCACCGTGGGTGATAATAAGTATACGCAGGACATCACGGTTCAGGCAGCGGACGAGATCAAAGTCACTGAGGAACGGACGATCAACCTGACCATCGGCCAGACTGCCACGGATGTGATCGAAAACCATGATTATCACGGCAGCTATACGACCGAGAAGCCTGAGATCGCCACTGTGGTAAGTGCGGAGTATGACAAGGTCGAGGGTAAGCGGGAGTTTACCGCTGTGACTCCGGTCAACAACGGCAAGTATTATATCCAAGATGCAAATGGTAAGTACCTTAAACTGACGAGCAATTCTCTTAGCTGGGTTGCTGACACAGATAGCCCTACCGAGTGGACTGTAACTGTCAACACTGATAGATGGGGTAATGCTACATACGAGATAAAGAATGGTAATTACTATTTGCGTTGGCGGAGTAGTGGCTTGACAACCTCGAATAACAGACAGACGTTATATTTTAATGATGGCCAATTCTGTGGGACGAGAAGCAATAGTGGTTTGGGTTATACCTACTCAAATTACTTCGGTACGCCGGGCACACTGACAATCACCGATTCTGTTGACCAGACCACCATTACCTTCGAGGGCGTGGCCGAGGGCACTACCTATGTTACCATTGGTCATGTCCGCTACACCATCATCGTCACTGCGGAAAAGCTGGACGGCGTCAGCCCGCTGCCCATCCAGCTGTGGACGACGAATAACACCATTGAGGTTGATGGAACTTCTGCGACCAAGACTGGCGATGGCTGGGGCGGCAATGCCTACTACAACGGTGCAGCAAACTATGTATCTGTCTCCGCAAAGAAGGCTTATGGCGAGAAGGGCATTCCGGTTATAGATGCAATTGGGCTTGGCAATGATCCGTTAGACCGTTATGAATGGGGCGGCACGCGTGCCATGAAAGCGCATAGCACCTCTGAAGGTGATATTATGCAGCAGGTTTCTTATTGGTGCGCACGGGTTCACGACAGCTCCAATATGCAGACGGTTTGGGGTAACGACTACTCCAACAGCGGTACTGAATTTAACTATGTCCGCTACTACCTTGGAAAGTGGCAGGTATCCGCTGACCGGATCGACTGGACGACCGTGA
Organism: bacterium; assembly: GCA_963640475.1. GTDB lineage: Bacteria > Bacillota > Clostridia > Oscillospirales > Oscillospiraceae > Vescimonas. The sequence continues at coordinate 39,496 of CAVHYW010000003.1, forward strand.
CCGGCGCGGGCTCTACCGGCAGCAAGAGCGGCTGCACGCAGCAGCTTGCCGCGTACTATATGATCCGCACGGAGATCACCGATGAGGTGACCACAGAAGTAGCGGACTGGGGTGAGCCTGAAGGTTCGACTAATTACGATACTTTGTCTGAGGGCAACTTCGTTTTGTTGGACTTTGCGGTGAAGTATGAGAGCAGTAATACCCGTGTGCCGAACAAGTTCCCCGTTGATGGCAAGACGCTTGCATATCACTGCAAAAATGGTGATAGTGCTGTCGGAACGAAGAACAATACGGACTACCGTATGCTGAATAACTTCCGCGGTGTGAATACGGGCGAATATGAGGTCTATAAGGTCACCGTCACTATGACGAGTGATGCGACCGGGACAACGCTTACCAGCAGTGCCGCGCAAAACAGTTATAGCTATGATGGCGAGGAACAGATCCTGTGGGCCATCGATCAGGAAACGCTGGATCAGAGTGGTCTGGATCCCTATGCACCAATCTCCGGCAGCACGACTTATGCTGGCTGCAAGATCGGTGGTGATCCCTATATTCGCGGCATTGAGGTGTATAACAAGCATGGCGCGTTGATCACTTATTACGTTCGCGCAAAGGAAACGCCGGATTCTCTGCATGTGTACTATATTGACGAGTCACAGGACAATTATCAGTTCTATGACTATGTGATCAACGTCAAGAAGGGAACATATTTCGATGAGAATATTGCCCTGAATACGGATACCAGCAAAGCGACCCCCGCTTGGAAGACTGATCTGGTTTATGGATCGGTAGAGAATATTAAGGGGGAAACGGAGACAGTAACGGCAGATCTGTCCAAGATGCCCGCAATCGGCGCACAGTACCGGTACGCAGACTATGAGTGTACGCATATTAAGCGTGAGGACGGAAACAATCTCTATCTGTATTATAAATTCAGCGCAGTGAAAACGTTTGTGGTGGACTTCGGCCTGCCGCTGACGATCACCACCAAGGATATCAACAGTGATCTTGAGAATGCTCGTCAAGAGGGACGGCTTATCAGAGTTGTCACTGGCAATAGTCAGTATGCGACTGTAAAAACGGCAGATAACTACAGCATTACCTATACGCTGAATAAGGCGATTAACGGCAAGGATAACGTTACGGCAAACTATTATGGTAGAAATAGCGTGGATAATCAGGTGAAGGAAGTTACCTACACCTTGTCCATCATCCCTGCCTCCACCGTCTACTACGAGGACAGCTTTGCGACGTTCTATGACGCGGGCAGCGCCGATGCCAAGACAGCCTTTGACGCTAGCACCGGTGCCGATAAGATGGGCCAGTGGTACGTTGAGGGTACTGAGCAATCCGCTGAACAGGCACTTGAAGTGCTGGGCGAAAAGAAGAACGTCTACGGCTATGACGAGGCCTACAAGAACAGCACGACTTTCTCCATGGGCAGCGCTCACAAGGTCACCGTCGATGCCAGCGTGACCACCAATCCTACCGCCACCTTTACCTTCAAGGGCACCGGCTTCGATGTCATCTCTCTGACTGACAACACCTCCGGCGCGATCTTCGTGGATGTGTACAAGGGCAAAGAAGCGACCGGCGACATGGTCAAGAGCTATATCGTTGACAACTACTACGGTTACAAGCAGGAAACTGTCGATGGTGAGACTACTTGGGTTGTCGATAAGGATAGTACAAATTGCCTGTATCAGATCCCTGTCATGAAGGTCAGCGGCCTTGACTACGGCGAGTATACCGCTGTGATCACTGTGTTCTATAATGGCGCCTTTGATCACACCAAAGCCGGTAACAGCTACAGCTTCTGGCTGGATGCTATCCGCGTCTATGACCCCATGGGCGAGAATGCTGACTACGCAAAGGATGGCGAAGGTTGGCCCCAGTATATCAAGCTGCGCGACAAGCTGGCAAAGAGCGAGGGCGTAACCTCCGCAGCCGTCTTTATCGATGGTGGTGAGACTGCTGATATTACTGTTTACGCCAACTACGGCCCCAACAATGAGGTCTACTTGGCAAAGGGTCAGGCCATCAGCTTCAAGGTGCCCAACAATGATAAGATCGTCAGCGTTCAGATCGGTGCGAAGGCACCTCAAGGCAGTGCGCAGATGTCGGTTGAGGGTGCAACTTTGGATGAAGGCAAGGGTTCGATCAATACTGCCACCGAGATGTATTATGTGCTCAATAACGCAAAGGGTAGTACTGTGACCATTACCAATAACGGCGATGGCATCCTGTCCCTGACGAATTTGAAGTTTACGTTCTCGGAAAAGCAGGGAACTGTTACGCTGCAGACCCTCAGTGATGAGGAGCAGGCTAACGCCGTGGCGGCTGTCCGTGCGCTGTTTGCCGCTCCCGTGGAGCCGGAACCCGCAGTCTTTGAGCCGGAGCGCTTCGAGGCCAGCTGGAACCGCAGCAGCGTCAGGGCAGGCGAGAAGGCTACACTGACCGTCAAGACCTCTGAGGATGTGGCGGCCATCACGGTGGATGGCGTGACCATCGACACCTACCGCACCCGCACCCAGCGCACCGGCTGGGGCTGGAACGCCAAGAAGGTGACGTACCGCGAGTTTACCTACACCATTACCGCCAGCGAGACCGCCGATCATGCGGTCACGGCTGTCAGCGCCGAGGGTACGGCCAGCGAGACCATCCATGCGGTGCTGACGGTACGGGCTGCCGCCCAGCGTCCCGGCGCCGGTGGTTGGCTGAGTAAACTTTTCAGCCGTTGGTTCTGAGAAAGGAGTGAATGAACAATGAAGAAATCCTATGTGAAACCTCAGGTATATTTTGAGGACTTTCAGCTCAGCGCCAGTATTGCAGCAGGATGCACATTTAAGACGAATCATGCAAAGAATGATTGTGCTTATAATGTCGGAGGTAAATACCTATTTGTGGATAGTGTTCAAAGTTGCACAACAACAACGCAAGATGGTACGTGGGATTCGATATGCTACGATATTCCTAATGACAGCACTCGTCTTTTCACCTCCTGACCCCCTTTTCCCCACAACAAAAGTGCCCTGCCCGAGAGGGCGGGGCACTTTTTCCCTGAATTGCCGCCGTTACAGATGGCGGACGCAAAGGAGAACACCATGAAACGTTTTTGCAAGCTATTCGCGTTGCTGCTGGCGCTGACACTGGTGCTGACCGCCTGCGGCGGCGGGGCCAGTGACGACGGCGACGCGGCCAATAACGGCAGCAACGGTACCACGGCGGCGGAGCCGCTGATGGACCTGGGCTATCACCTGTCCCTGATGAACGTCAGCCACTATGCCGGGGCATTCGTGGAGGACGGCAGCGACGATGTCGTGTCCGACGTGATGGTCATTACGGTGCGCAACGACGGCGACAAGGTGGTGCAGTATGCCCACATCACCCTGACGGTGGGCGAGACGGCGTATGAGTTTGATCTGACGACATTGCCCGTGGGCGCTTCTGCCTATCTGCTGGAGCTGTCCCGCCAGACCGAGCCGGAGAGCACAGAGGGCATGACGGCTGACGTCAGCGCCTACGCCGTCTTCGAGACGGAGCCGACCCTGTGCAGCGACGTGCTGGAGATTGAGACGCAGGATACCGCCATCACCATCACCAACAAGTCCGACAGCGACATCACCGGCCAGATCTACGTCTATTACAAGATCACCAACGGCGACATGTATCTGGGCGGTATTACCTACCGGGTCGGCACGAACGGGCTGAAGGCGGGCGAGAGCACCACCTGCTACGCCGGACACTTTTCGACTGATTACAGCAAGTTGATGTTTGCCACTTATGTACAGTGAGTATTATACTTTCGGCGGTATGACGCTGCGTCTGATGGGTGAGACCCCGTGGCAGCCCTCCGATATCTGCCAGCCCTTCCGGACGGAGAGCGGCGCGGCGGATCACACCATCCATGTGACGATAACCGACAGTCTGCCGCAGCCGCCGGAGAATGCGGCGCATCAGTACGGCGACTACCGCTGGCGGGAGGGCAAGCGTTTTTGCCTCATGCGGAACTATGGCGACCGCTACGCAGCCTGTGCCATACGCGAAAGTGACGCTACCGAGGTGCGGTTGTCCGCCATATACCGCGATACGCTGTCGGCACGGACGGTTCTGGAATCGGCGGGGCTGTTTGATCTGCTGGCGGATCACGGAATGCTGATCCTGCACAGCGCCTATATCGTGACACCGGAGGGTGAGGGCATTCTGTTCTCCGGGCCAAGCGGCGCGGGAAAGAGCACGCAGGCGGAGCTGTGGCGGCAATACGCCGGTGCGCAGGTCATCAACGGCGACCGGTCGCTGATTCGGCCCGCTGACACCACGGTGCATGGGATACTGTACTCCGGCACCTCCGGTATCTGCCATAATGTCAGCGCGCCGCTGCGGGCCATCGTGCTGCCGGTGCAGGCGGCGGAGAACCGGCTATACACCCTGCGGCCGCAGGAGACCTTTGTCCGGCTGCTGAACCAGTGTGCCTACTACCCGTGGGCGGCGGACTCCGCCGCGCGTATGACGGAACTGGCGGCACAGCTGGTGGGTGCGGTGCCGGTATATGCGATGGAATGCCGCAAGGACGAGAGCGCTGTTCAAGCGCTAAAGACCCAATTAGGGAGGACCTGAGATGGAATTCAGCAGCGTTGAACCCCGTTTATCCACATATCTGCACGCCAAGGCCTGCCGCGACGGCACGCCGCTGGCGGGAAACTTTGAGCTGACAGCCCGCTGCAATTTCGACTGCAAGATGTGCTATGTACACCTGACGGCGGAGGAGCAGCAGCGCCGGGGCAGGGAGCTGACCGCCGACGAATGGCTGGCCATTGCCGAGACGGCCCGCAGCCGGGGCATGCTGTTCCTGCTGCTGACCGGCGGCGAACCGCTGATCCGCCCCGATTTCCGCTACCTGCTGACGGAACTGAAAAAGATGGGGCTGCTGGTATCGGTCAACAGCAACGGCTCGCTGATCGACAAGGACTGGCTGGACTTCTTCCGGCATGAGCCGCCCTTCCGGTTCAACATCACCCTGTACGGCGGCGGAAACGAGACCTACCAGCGGTTGTGCGGCCATCCGGCGTTTGACCGGGTGACGGCCAACATCCGCGCCCTGAAAGAGCTGGGCGTGGACGTGAAGATGAACGTGTCGCTGACGCCCTACAACGCGGCGGACATGGAGAAGATCCACGCCGCGGCGGAGAAGTTGGGCACGCCCATGCAGCTGGCTACGTATATGTTCCCGCCCATCCGCCGCAGTGAGGACATGGTGGGGCAGAACGACCGATTCACCGCATGTCAGGCGGCGGAGTATGCTGTGGCGTGGGACAAGCTGCGGTTCGAGCCGGAGGTGTTCCGGAAGCGGGCCGAAGCCATGCGGCAGGGAATGGCCGTGCCGCAGGAGGAGGTCTGCGAGGGTACACCGGGCGAAGGGGTTTCCTGCCGCGCCGGACGCAGCGCCTTCTGGATCAACTGGCAGGGCGACATGACGCCCTGCGGCATGATGACGCAGCCCAAGTTTTCCGTCCCGAAGCTGGGCTTTGACGAGGCGTGGCGGCTGACCAAGGAGGCCACCGCCGCCATCCGGCTGCCGCCGGAGTGTGCCGTGTGCGCCAGCAAGCATGTGTGCCATGCCTGCGCAGCCATGTGCGTGACGGAAACGGGACATTTTGACGTGAAGCCCACCTATCTGTGCGAAATGACGCATGAGACGGTACGGCTGACCTTGGAGGAGGCAGAACAATGAATATCCGCAAACAATTGGTCAAGCGCAGCATCGCCGGGGACGTGATCCTCGTGCCGGTGGGCGATGCCTCGCTGGAGCTGAAGGGTCTGCTGACCCTGAACGAGACCGGCGAGCGCATGTGGGATCTGCTGCCCCAGTGCGATACCGAGGAAGCGCTGGTACAGCAGATGCTGGAGGAATACGAGGTGGACGAGGCCACGCTCCGTGCCGATGTGGGTGAGTTCCTCGCCAGCCTGCGCCAGCTGGATATCCTGTAAGGACGATGTAATAGGGCCGGGGCACATGCTCCGGCCTTACGTTATCGGCCTGCCTTGCCGATCGATGGCAGAGAGAGAAGTGACAGGAGGGAATATGAAGGCTTACACATTACACTTTACCGCGGCGGATGACGGCGTCTGCCGCGCGGAGCTCCCAGAGGAGCTGCGGGAGCTGTTTGGCCGGGAAGTGATCGCAACGATTGGAAGGAACCGCAGTCTCTGGCTCTATTCAGAAGAGGAATGGGGCGGTATGATGGAACGGATCAGGCGGCTGACAGAGGGGGAAGTGAAAAGGCTGCGGTCACTCTTTTCCTTGGCAGAGCTGTGCTATGACGGAGGGGAGGCCATTACGCTGTCCGACCGCTTGCTCAGCTATGCCGGGATCGAAGCGGATGCCGTTTTGGAGATCGGTGACGACGTGTGGTCCCTGCGCCGCTGCTGCGAGGGGTGAGAGCATGCTGCCATTGCTGAGAGACGGTGTGGCCCTCGGCACCTATACGGACAAGGACACCTCCGAGGTGAGTTACTTTGCCCAGAACGACAGGGGCGAGGAGTTTGACATTTCGGAGGCGCTGTACCATGCGCTCCGTCAGGCGGACGGGCGGCATGAATTGCAGCTGCCGGGAGACGATCCGGAGGGGTTGCTTGCGGCTCTTGAGGATAATGAGCTTATCACCACAAGCCGCCTTGTCCGGGCAGGCGTATTTCATCAGCTGATCCTGGTTCTGCTGGGTGAGCCTGCCAACAGGCTCCGGCCCTTCTGTCGCGTGGTCAACGGACTGCTTCCCGTGCTGTCGCTCCTTGTGATGTCCGCCGGGCTCGTCCTGCGACTTCGCGCTCCCTTAGAGATCGATGACTATTACAGCGTCCCGCTCTACTATGCGGCGATCTTCCTATCGGTGTCGCTGCACGAATTTGGACATTTTGCCGCAGCCCTCTCCTACAAATTCCGGCCAAAGGATGCGGGGTTTCTGTTGCTGCTGGGCTTTTTTCCCATCGGCGCGTATGTCTCTTGCCATGGGAAGAGCAGGAAAAATTACCGGCAGACCCTCCAGCTGTATCTGGCCGGGGTGGAGATGAACTTTCTGCTGGCGGGAGTTTGCCTGACGGTGAGTACGCTGGTTTATCCCATGTCTCTGATGCTGCTGACGCTGGCGCTCGTCAACGCCCTGCTGGGCGTCAGCAATCTGCTTCCCGCCTCCGGGCTGGATGGGGAAGGCGCATTGTCCGCACTGCTGCATATGGACAGCGTTGGTCAAACGGCAAAGCGCTGCCTGTCCAGCAGAAGGGAGCGGCGGAAGCTGCTCCATTCCGGCCTTCCGGGCCTTGCGGTACTTGTACTGTTTGGCTCTACCTACGTGGCTAAGGGCATCATGATCCTGCTTATAGTCGCCGGGCCGATATACGCTCTGTTGAATTAAGTCGAGAAAAAACGAATTGTAATCAAAATTGGAGCGCATGACCGGCTTGACAAGCGGCCGCGGCGCGGCTTATAATGTGACCAGAAAGATCAAGCTGGTTATGGGCTTGGAGAGCGGTATCTGCAAGGGAGCTGCTTTCCGAAGCATGAAGAGCTGCCTATATGGCGGCTTTTTCAAGGACCGTCAGTTAGCAAAAACTAACTGGCGCGTGAAGCGATAAAAAGATGAAACGACGGGAGGGAGACCGATGGATGTTTCTATGAAAACCTATCGCCGCGACTGCGCTTTGGGCGCGCTGAGTGCGGCGCTGATGCTGGTGGGCGACCTGTGCCTGAGCGTCATACCGGCCAGCCCCGGTGACAGCGGGCTGTTCCTGCGGGAGGCGTATCTGAGCGGCGCATATCCGGCGTGGCGGCTGCCGCTGCTGCTTGCCACAGGGCTGATCGGCATGGCGCTGGCCTTCTTCACGGTGAGAGCGTCCTATGCGCAGATCAGGCCGGAATACCGCAGGACACGGCTGGCCGTTCTGATCGGCGGCGTGATCTATGTGGCCACCGCCGGAGTGCTGCATTTCCTGATCGGCAGTCTTGCCGACTGGACCAGCACCCTTGGGCCGCTACTGGGCCGCGAGGAGACCGCCGCCCTCATTCAGGCGCAGTACGACCGGCTGATGCCGGCCATGCAGATCTCCTACGCCGGGATGTTCCTGCTGGGCCTTGCCAGCGCCTTTGCGGTGCTGACGAAGAAAACAGTTCTGCCCCGATGGATGATCCTGTTCCACCTGCTGGTGGTACAGGTGGTGCTTGTCCTGATCCCGGATATCCGGCAGCTGTTGGGCGCGGAGGTGTCCACCATGGACTTCGTGCTGAGCCAGGGCTCCGGAAACGCGGCGCTGATGGTCTGGATGATCGCCAACGCCATCTGGGCGCGGAAGCATGCGGTCGAGAACTGAGAACGGTAAACGAAAGAAATAACACCGGCGCTGTGTCTGTGCCGGAGAATAGGGGGAGCGATATGTCGAAAAAAGCAACGGAATTTCAGAAGAGAGAAATGAGCAGGATGTACCGGGGCAAGGAGATCTTCAAGCCCCTGAACACCGGCTGGATCGATGAAAATGTGGCCTGTGTGCGGGAATGGGTGGCGAATATCTTCTTCTACCGCAAGGGCGGCACCACCATTATGATCGACGCCGGGTATAACTACGACCGTCTGGCGGAGAAGATGGCGTGGCTGGGCATCGATCCCCAGTCCATCCGGCACATCCTTATCACCCATCAGGACACCGACCATGTGGGGGCGGTGGAGGCGGACAGTCCGGGCCTGTTCCGGAACGCCAAGCTGTATGTGGGCGAGATCGAAAACCGCTATCTGACGGGCGAGACGCGCCGCAAGGTGATGTACCATCTCTATAAGCTGCCGCAGGTGACCATCCGCAATGAGAAGGCGCTTCTGCGGGATGGCCAGGTGTTCGACATTGACGGCATCCGCATCGAGTGCTTCCTGGTGCCCGGCCACACATGGGGCCACATGGTCTATCTTATCGACGACAAGTACCTGTTTACCGGCGATACCCTGTGGTTCGGGGCCGACGGCGGATACAGCTTCATCTCCGCGCTGGCGGAGGACAACAAGCTGGCGGTCAGATCGCTGGCGGATCTGGAGACGAAGCTGGCGGGCCGCGGCCTGCACCCGCTGTTCATCACCGGACACACCGGCTGGACGGATAACTTTACCTTCGCCTTTGCCCACAAGGATAAGCTCTGCTCCCCCTTCAAGAGGCGGGTACCCGATCCTACGGCGCCCTACGATGCCTACGACGAGTCCGACGACACGGAGGAAAACGCCAAAAGCGGCTATCTGAAGGGCGTGGGACGATGAAATATTTTGAATAGAGAAAGGAGAGAGCGGCAATGATCGTTCAAGTGATTTTGGAGGGCCTCGGCCTTGGCGTGCTGCTGGTGCTGGTCTGTGCCTTCGGCATCCGCAAAGGCGCGGTGGGGATGGTGCATCTTTACAGCGCCGAGGTGCAGGAGCGCTGCGTGGCGCAGGGACTGACCACCCAGGAGCGGATCAAGCGCAATGCCATCCTCTTCAAGCTCTGCTGCCTTCCCGGCTACATCGCCTATGTGCTGGTGTTCGTGTATGCCGTCAACGGGGCACGGGGCTTTCTGAGCGGCTTCTGGCAGCTGCTGGTGATATTGTCCGTCATGAACCTGATCGACCGGTTTCTGGTAGACGACTGGTGGGTGGGACACACCAAGGCGTGGACGATCCCCGGCACGGAGGATCTGAAGCCCTACATCACGGCGGCGGATAAGCGCAAAAAGTGGACCTTCGGCACCATCGGCATGGCGGTGATCTCGGCGGTGCTGGCCGGTATCATGGCGCTGATCCTCCGGTAAGGCGGCGCTGCGCGGCTTACATAGAAAACCATCCCATGTCTCTGGCCTGTACCGGGGACATGGGATGGTTCGTTATTGCCATTCGTTGCGGTTTGTGACCGGCCCTCTTGCTTTTTTGCGGAAAAACGGGTACAATACCATCGAAAACAAGCAGCGATAAGGAGCGTTTCATCATGGCATTTCAGGGCTATACCCAGCAGACGGTGGACTTCATGTGGGGCATCCGCTTCAACAACGAGCGGGGCTGGTTCATGGAGCACAAGGACGAATATATCAATAGCTTTCTTACTCCGACAAAAGAATTGGGGGAGCAGGTGTATGACGCCATGCACGCCCTGCTGCCGGACGAGCCGCTGATGCTGAAGGTCTCCCGCATTTACCGGGACGCCCGGCGGCTGTTTGGCCGGGGGCCGTATAAGGATCATCTGTGGTGGTGCATCCGCACCGGTGACAAGGACTGGACGGGCCGTCCTACCTTCTGGTTTGAGCTGGGGCCGGATTATTACAGCTTCGGGCTGGGCTTCTGGTCGCCTGCAGCGGCGTTGATGGAGACCTTCCGCAAGCAGATCGACCAGCATCCGCAGGAGCTGGAGAAGCTGGTGCGGCAGTTCAACAAGCAGCAGGTGTTCACGCTGGATGGCCCGGAGTATGCCCGCAGCAAGGGCCAGACCTCCGACCTTCTGCGGCCATGGTATCAGAAAAAGTCCCTCACCCTCCGCTGGGAGGGGCCGTTGGACGAACGCATCTTCTCCCCCGCGCTGGCGGAGGATATCATCGAGGGGTTCAAAACGCTGATACCCTTTTACCACTATTTCAACAAGATCGTGGCGCTGACGCCCCAGCAGGAGCGCACCCGCGGCGAGGACGCATAAAAAGAGATGACCGGCAGCGCCGGTCATCTCTTTTTATGTCACCATGTCGATGATCTCCTGCATGGAGAATTGCTCCTTATAATAGTTCAGCTGGCCGTCGATCAGCTCATCCAGCACCCGTATGCCCAGCAGCTCCACCGGGGCCTTGTCGTCCGTCAGGATGCAGTCGCCGCCGGTGTAGTCCTGCAAGCTCTGCGCCACCTTCGCCATCATGTCGGCGTATTTGGCGTTGCTCAGCCGTGCCCGGTTCTCGTCAAAGGTCTGGCGCAGACCGTCGCTATCGGTGCAGAACACCACTGTGTTGGTATTGGCCGGCACATTCACCGTATAGGTGTGAGCGAACACGCTGGCCATGGTGTCGCACAGGTACTGATTGATAGAGCCGTCCTGCGCGGAGGTCATGTTCAGGTTCACCACCATGACGCCGCCGGGCTTCAGATGCCGCTGCACCTCGGTGAAGAACTCCACGCTGGACAGCTGGAAGGGAATGGTGATGTCCTGATAGGCGTCCACCATAATCACGTCAAACTGCTCCTGCGAGGCGGTCAGATAGGCGCGGCCGTCCTCCACCGCCACCTCCACGCTGTCCGGCAGGCCGAAGTACTCCGTGGCGATATCGGCGATCTTCCGGTCGATCTCCGCGCCCTGTACCTTCACGCCGGGGAAATACCGCACGCAGTAGCTGGCGTAGGTGCCGGATCCCATACCAAGGATCATGACGCTGCGGCCATCGTTTTCGCTGCCGTCCATGCCCGCCATGCAGGGCGCGGCCAGCGCGTAGTCATAGTACATGCCCGTCAGCTCCGCGTCCTTCCGCTGGATGGACTGGACGCCGAACAGCACATTGGTGGACAGCACCGTGCGTTTGTCGTTGTCCTTAACCTGAAGATAGTTATAGATGGATTCGTCCTCCAGCGTGATATCGCTCTCCCAGAAGGCAAAGCTGTAAGTGGGCAGGGTGAAGCACAGTCCCAAGATGACCACCGCCGCCACGATGCCCTTGAGCATCCGCTTCCGGGCAAAGGCGAAATACACGATGCCGATGGCCGCCAGCACCCCGGCGAAGATCAGGAACGTGGCCGCCGTCCCCACGGCGGGGATGGTGATGAAGGTAGGCACAAAGGTGCCGATGATGCTGCCGATGGTGTTCAGGGCGTTGAGACGGCCCACGGTCTTGCCGGTGTCGTCCAGATTATCCACCGTGAACTTGGTCAGCGACGGCGTCACCGTGCCCAGCAGCACGCAGGGAAAGGCAAAGATCACCAGACACGCCGCCAGCGCCGCCCAGACCAGAAAGTTCTTCGTCACAAAGGTAGCCAGCAGCAGGCTGACCCCGGCGATGAGCCACCGTCCTGCGAAAGGGATCAGGGCGATCCAGATGGCGGCAATGAGGATACGGCCATACAGCCTGTCCGGCGAGTTGGTTTTGTCCGCCAGCTTGCCGCCCCACAGGTTGCCAATGGCCATGGCGATCATGATAACGCCGATGATCACCGTCCACACGATCTGGGAGGAGCTGAAATAGGGCGCCATCAGACGGCTCGCGCCCAGCTCCACCGCCATCACCGACACACCGGCGAAGAACTCGGTGATATACAGGAACCATTTATTCCGCATCAGCTTGTTTTCCATGCTGTGTACCTCCGGTCATTGATGGCAACAGTATACAGGCGCAGGGCAAGTTTGTCAAATCGGACACAGCAGTAGAGCGCTCCCCGGCGGGAAGCGCTCTACTGCTTTTTGTGTATGAAGAATGGAAGGAAAATCGTCAGATTTCATGCCAGCTATTTAATACCAAGGGCCAACTCCGCAATCTGGACGGTGTTGGTGGCGGCGCCCTTGCGCACCTGATCGCCGCAGCACCAGATGTTCAGGCCGTTGTCGCTGGTGAGATCGTCGCGGATGCGGCCCACAAACACGATGTCCTGATCGGAGGTATCCAGCGGCATGGGGTACTGCTTGTTCTGGAGATCGTCCACCAGACGGCAGCCCGCCGCCTTGGCAATGGCGGCTTTGGCGTCGGCCACGCTGATCTTCTCCCTGGTGCGCACCACGATGGACACGCTGTGGCTGCGGACCACGGGGACACGGACGCAGGTGCAGCTGACTTTCAGCTCCGGCAGGTGCAGAATCTTGCGGCCCTCGTTCTGCATCTTCATCTCCTCGGAGGTATAGCCCTCGAAGGCCTCGCCGCCGATCTGGGGAATGACATTATAGGCGATCTGATACTGGAACACCTTGGGCTGATAGCGCTCGCCCTTGCTGAGGGCGTCCACCTCGGCCATCAGCTCGATGGGGCCGCCGGCACCGGCACCGCTGACCGCCTGATAGCTGGAGGCCACGATGCTCTCGATGGGGCTGATCTGGTTCAGGGCATTGATGGCCACCAGCGACACGATGGTGGTGCAGTTGGGGTTGGAGATGATGCCCTTGTGCCACTTCACGTCCTCGGGGTTGATCTCGGGGATCACCAGCGGCACGTCCTTGTCCAGACGGAAGGCGCTGGAGTTGTCCACAAACACGGCTCCGGCCTTGACGATGGCGGGCGCGTACTGCTTGGCAATGTCGTTCTCCGCCGCGCCCAGCACCAGGTCGAGCCCCTGAAAGGCACTGTCGGAAGCGGCCACTACCTGCACCTGACCGCCCCGGAAGGGCAGCATGGCGCCTGCGCTGCGGGCGCTGGCGATGGGGCGCAGCTCCGCCACAGGGAAGTCGCGCTCCTCCAGAATTTTCATCATTTCACGGCCCACCGCGCCGGTGGCGCCCAGAATACCTACACGAAACTGTTTCATTTTGCAACTTCCTCCTTTACAAAGCTGTCATACAGGACACGAATGGCCTGTTCAAAATCTTTTTCCTCCACGCCCACGATGATGTTCAGCTCCTCGGGGCCTTGGGTTATCATACGGATGTTGACGCCGTGCTCGCCCAGCTTGCTGAAGATCTTACCGGACACGCCCAGACGGAAGGCCATCTTCCGGCCTACCGCCGCCACCACGGCGATGTGCTCCGTCAGGCGGATGGCGTCGGGCTGCAGCTCCTGCTGGATCTCGCCCAGAATACTGTACAGGCAGGAGGACACCTTGACGGCCTCCACCACCAGCGACACGGTGTCGATACCGGAGGGCGCGTACTCCACGTTGATCTGATGCTTGGCCAGAATGGACAGCAGCTTCAGCAGGGAGCCTGCCTCGGAGGACATGCCGCTCTTGGCCACGGTGATGATGGAGAAGCCCTTCTTACCGGCGATACCGGTGATGAAGCTGTCATCCTGCTCCTCGTCGTCGATGCTGCTGAGGATCATGGTGCCGTCATGGGCCGGATCGTTGGTGTTGCGGATATTCAGGGGGATGTTCTTCTCCCGGACGGGGAACACGGTGCCCTCATGCAGCACCTGCGCGCCCAGATAGCTCAGCTCGCGCAGCTCGCTGTACGTCACGCGGCGGATAGGCGCGGGGTTCTCCACGATACGGGGATCGGCCATCAGGATGCCGGACACGTCCGTCCAGTTCTCGTATACGTCGGCGTTCAGCGCCGCCGCCGCCAGCGCACCGGTGATGTCGCTGCCGCCCCGGGTCAGGGTCACCACCCGGCCATCGGGCATGGCGCCGTAGAAGCCGGGGATCACCACCCGCTGGCCGTCCGCCGCCTTCCGCAGGGCCTCATAGCTGGCATCCTGATCCACGGTGCCGTCAAATTTGAATTGCAGCCACAGTGCCGCGTCCAAAAACGTATAGCCCAGATAGTCCGCCATCAGCCGGGCGGCGAAGTATTCGCCCCGGGAGGCCAGGTACTCCTGATCCGCCTCGCCGGCGCACATCCGCTTCCACAGGGCGTCGAACTCCGGATTCAGGTCGATGGTCAGGCCGCAGTCGTCGGCGATCTCCTGATACCGCTGGCGGATCAGGTTGAAAATTTTCTCGCAGCTGACGCCGTATTTCAGGTGGGCGCTGCACAAATACAGAAGGTCGGTGACCTTATGGTCGTCCTTGTATCGTTTGCCGGGGGCGGACACCACGATGACGCGGCGGGCGTCGTCGCTCTCCACAATGGCCTTTACCTTGGCAAATTGCACGGCGTCGGCCATGGAGGAGCCGCCGAATTTTGCTACTTTCAACATATCAACAGTCCTTTCGTCAGGTGCAAAGCGTTTTCTCTGGTGGACAAAAAGACAGAAACTTACACTCTGTCCTCGAATAAAAAACACTTGACTTTTTATGGGAAACAATATATCATATCCATCGTGAAAATGCAAGGCGAAATTTTTGCTTTTTTCGAGAAATTTTTTGGGAATATTACCCGGAGGTCTACCCCATGATGGAATATCAGAGCACACGCAACCCCGACCTGCACGCCACGGCGGCCCAAGCGGTCTTACAGGGCCTCGCCCCCGACGGCGGGCTGTATACCATGCCCTCGCTGGCGGAGATCAGACTGGACTGGCAGGCCCTTCTGCCGCTGGACACCCTGTCCATGGCGCGGGAAATCCTGTCGGCACTGCTGCCCTCCTTTAATAAGGAGGAGATGGACGCCCTCGTTCATGCCGCCTATACCGGTAAATTCGAGACGCCTGACCTGACACCCACGGTGGCCGTAGGGGACGACGCGGTGCTGGAGCTGTTCCGCGGCCCCACCAGTGCCTTCAAGGATGTGGCCCTCAGCATGCTGCCCCGGCTGATGACTGCCGCCCGCGAAAAGTGCGGCGTGGCGGACGAAATTCTCATTCTGACCGCCACCAGCGGCGACACCGGCAAGGCCGCCATGGCGGGCTTTCAGGACGTGCCGGGCACGAAGATCATCGTGTTCTATCCCTACGGCGGCGTCAGCGCCGTGCAGCAGCGGCAGATGGAGACCCAGCAGGGCCGCAACGTCTGCGTCTGCGCCGTCCGGGGCAACTTTGACGACGCCCAGACCGGCGTGAAGGACATCTTCGCCGCCGTGGAAAAGGCACATCTGCTGGCGGGCAAGGGCGTGTGCCTGTCCTCCGCCAACTCCATCAATATCGGTCGTCTGGCCCCGCAGGTGGTGTACTACTTCCGTGCCTACGCCGACCTTTGCCGCATGGGCCGCATCCATGCGGGCGACAAGGTGGATTTCGCCGTGCCTACCGGCAACTTCGGCGACATTCTGGCGGGCTATTTCGCCCGTGAGCTGGGGCTTCCCGTGGGACGGCTGGTCTGCGCCAGCAACGCCAACAATGTGCTGACCGATTTCCTGCGCACCGGCCGCTATGACCGCAACCGCCCCTTCTATAAGACGGTGTCTCCCTCCATGGACATTCTGGTGTCCAGCAATCTGGAGCGGCTGCTGTACCTCATGAGCGGCGACGCGGCACTGGTGGCGGAGTTGATGGCCCAGCTGAAGGAGAAGGGCGTCTATCAGGTGCCGGAGGCACTGCTGGAGAAGATCCAGTCCGTGTTCTGGAGCGGCTGCTGCGACGATACCGCCACCAAGGCGGCCATCGGCAAGCTGTGGAACGAACACCGCTATCTGGCCGACACCCACACGGCGGTGGCATGGCAGGTGGCGCAGGACTACAAGGCCGCCTGCGCCGACCACAACCCCGTGGTGGTGCTGTCCACCGCCTCCCCCTACAAGTTCCCCGCCGCCGTGCTGGAGGGACTGGGCGCGGAGGCCCGGGGCGACGAATTTGACGTGATGGCGCAGCTCCACGACCTGACCGGCGTGCCGGTGCCGCCCAATCTGGCGGACCTGCGGCAGCGGAAGGTGCTGCACCGCGACGTGATCGACCGCGAGGACATGCTGTCCTACGTTCTGGAGAAAGCTGGTGAAGCCGTATGGAGCGAGTGACCGTCCGCGTTCCGGCCACCACCGCCAATCTGGCGGCGGGCTTTGACGTGCTGGGCTGCGCGCTGGGGCTTTATAACACCTTGTTCTTCACCCCGGCGGAGACTTTAAGCTTCTCCGGCTGCGACGAGCAGTACCAGACGGAGGAAAATCTGGCCTATGTGGCCTATGCCCGTGTGTGGCACGAGCTGCGGCGCATCGACGTGCCGCCGGTACACATCCACATTCAGGCGGATATCCCCGTGTGCCGCGGGCTTGGCTCCTCGGCGGCGCTGATCGCCGCCGGTGCCACGGCGGCCAACATCATGGCGGGCAAGCCCTTCGACAAGCGCCAGCTGCTGGCCCTGACCACGGAGATCGAGGGCCATCCCGACAATCTGGCTCCGGCGCTGCTGGGCGGTCTGACCGCCTCCATGCTGCTGGGGGGTCAGGTATACACGGTGGAGTATCTGCCCCACCCGGAGCTGCGGTTCGTGGCGCTGTCGCCGGACTTCACCCTCAGTACCCACGAAGCACGGCGGGTGCTGCCCTCCATGGTGGCCCTCAGTGACGCCGTCCGCAACGCGGGTTTTCTGGCGGTGCTGCTGCGTGCTATCGAGCAGGGTGACGAGGCGCTGATCGCCGCGTCCCTGCAGGACCGGCTGCACCAGCCCCACCGCCGCCGCCTGATCCCGGAGTATGACCGCATCGAGGCGCTGGCCCATCAGAACGGCTGCAACGCCGTGTGCATCAGCGGCGCAGGCCCTACCATCCTGTGCATCACCCGCGACCCGGACTTTGCCGCCCGGATGGAGCGCTCGGTGCTGCCGCTGGAGCACCACTGGAAGGTGCGTGACCTGCCGGTGGACTACCACGGCACCGTTAAAGTATCATAATGCGACAAAAGAGGGCTTTGTCCCTCTTTTGTCGCATTATGACGGTTGCAATCCGGCAGGCGGCGTGATATGATGGCGTGGCAAACCCTCCACGAAAGAAGGTGTCTCGTTGCAGGCATTATCTATCGCG
The DNA here is from genome assembly GCA_963640475.1 of bacterium. GTDB lineage: Bacteria > Bacillota > Clostridia > Oscillospirales > Oscillospiraceae > Vescimonas. The sequence goes on from CAVHYW010000003.1 coordinate 56,995, forward strand.
TTTCACGCGATCGTACCCTTATTTCTGATCATCGCTCTTGGCTTCGGCGTCAAGCGTCTGGGCTGGATCGGCCCGGAGGACGTGCGGCGCTTCAATAAGGTGTGCTTCTACACCTTTATGCCGGTGATGCTGTTCTATAACATCTATACCTCTGACTTTTCCCATGCGGTACGCCTGCCCTATGCGCTGTTCGTGGTGGGCATGGCGCTGGCTATGATCCTGCTGGCCTTTCTCATCACGCTGGCGGCGGAGAAAACGCCGGAGCGCCGGGGCGTTATGATACAGGCGGCCTTCCGCAGCAACTTCGTGCTGCTGGGTCTGCCCATTGCCGAGGAGCTGCTGCCAAACGCCAACTTCGGCGTTACCGCCCTGATGATCGCCATTGTGGTGCCCATCTACAACATGATGTCGGTGGTGGTGCTGGAATACTTCCGGGGCGGCAAGCCCAAGCTGGGCGAGGTGCTGCTGGCGGTGATCAAAAACCCGCTGATCATCGCCTCTGTTGTGGGCCTTCTGATGAAGGCGCTGCACATCACCCTGCCGGACGTGCTGGTGTCCTTTGCCGGAAAGATGAACAGCGCCGCCACGCCGCTGATCCTGATGCTGCTGGGCGCGTCCTTCGAGGTACGGCATATCGCCCGCTATAAGAAGCAGCTGCTGGTGTGTGTCGGGCTGCGGCTGCTGGTGTTCCCCGGCGCGATCCTGACGCTGGCCGCCGCGGTGGGCCTGCGGGATATCGAGTTTGTCACCCTGCTGGCCATGACCGCCGCACCCATCGCCGTCAACTCCTTCAACATGGCCCAGCAGCTGGGCGGCGACAGCGAGCTGGCGGGCAGCGCCGTGGTGGTATCCACCGCCGGATCGTTCTTCACCCTGTTCCTGTGGATCACCCTGTTCAAGCAGCTGGGTATGTTCTGATTCTGATAGAAAGAGATAAGGAGAGCTTCCTATGAAAACACCGGAAATTCACGAATCCGTTTTTGTCGCGCCTACCGCCACAGTGGTGGGCAACGTCCGCATCGGCGCACGCAGCAGCGTGTTTTTCGGCGCGGTGCTGCGCTCAGAGCTGGATGAGATCGTCATTGGCGAGGGCACCAATATTCAGGATAACTGCGTGGTGCATATCGAGCGGGGCATTCCGGTGCATGTAGGCAACGGCTGCACCATCGGCCACAGTGCCATCGTCCACAGCTGCACCGTGGGCGACAATACGCTGGTAGGCATGGGTGCCATTATCCTCAACGGCGCGGTGGTGGGCAAGAACTGCATCATCGGTGCAGGGGCGCTGATCCCCCAGAACGCCGTGATCCCCGACGGGTCGCTGGTGGTGGGCATGCCCGGCAAGGTGCGCCGCGCCGTCACCGAGGAGGAGATCGCCACCAACCGAGCCAGCGCCCGGATGTACATGGAGGAGGCGGCGGAATACAAGGAAATGTACGAAGCGAAATAAAAAATCGCGGGACGCAAGTCCCGCGATTTTTTATAGTGTTACAGTCTCCGCGCCCAGCCCGCGGGCTTCCTCGGCATCGTGGGTGGCCAGCACCAGCGTCCGCTGCCCCACGGCCTCGTCGATGGCGGTCAGGCAGCGCTGTTTCGTTTCGCCGTCCAGTCCCGTCAGCGCTTCGTCCAGCACCAGCACATCGAAGGGATGGGCCAGTGCGCGGCCCAGCGCCGCGCGGCGCTTCATGCCGCCGCTGAGCGTCTCCGGCAGCGCGTCAAGGCTGTCGCCCAGTCCCAGCGCCGTCAGGATGCGGCGGGCCGTCTCCTCATCGCTGAACAGGGCGGCGTTTTCCAGCACCGTTTTCCACGGCAGCAGCCGATCCTCCTGAAATACGGCGGAGAACCGGACGCCCTCCGGCACCGAGACGGTGCCTTTGCGGGGCCTTTCCAGCCCCAGCAGCAGCCGCAGCGCCGTGGTCTTGCCCTCACCGGAGGGGCCCATCAGGCACACCCGCCCACCCACCGGGACGGTCAGGGAGAAGTCCCGCAGGACGGGCCTTTGCAGGGCGTAGCCGAAGGTCACATGCTCGAAACGGATCATGGCGCGGTCTCCTTTCGCTTCGGGCCGGAGAAGGCCCGCTGCAGCAGGGCGCTGCACAGCACGATCACCACCGTCAGGGCAAAGACCTCGTCGTAGCTGACGGTGGCCTTGCCGCTCCACAGCAGGTCGCCCAGCGAGCCCTGCGTCCGGCAGATGACCTCGGCGGCGATGCCGGACTTCCACGCGAAGCCCAGCCCCGTGGTGACGGCGGCGGACACATAGGGCCGGATGCCCGGCAGGGTGATCTGCCGCAGGATGGCCCGGCGGTTCATGCCGAACACCCGCGCCATCTCGGACAGCTGCCGGTCGGCGTTCTCCAGTCCTGTCTCCACATTGCTCCACACGATGGGCAGCACCGTCAGGAACACGATGGTGCTGGGGATATACGGGCGGCTGACCCACAGGAACACCACAATGGTGAACACCGCCACCGGAATGGCGCGGATCAGCTGCACCAGCGGTGCGGCCAGCTGCCGGAACAGGGGCCAGCGGGCCGAGGCCGCCGCACCCGCGCCGCCCGCCAGAAGGGCCAGCGCGAACCCGGCGCAGATCCGCAGCAGCGACGCGCCCAGCGTCAGCCAGAAGCCGCTCTCCGCCGCCATGCGGCACAGGGCGCGGGCGGTATCCACCGGCGTGGGGATGGGCAGCAGCAGCGAGCGGTTGGCGGCCATGGCCGCCAGCTGCCACACCACCAGCCAGAACAAAACCGATATGCTGTTTTTCAGCGCCTTACGCACCGTAATAGAAGTCGTCGCCCGGCATGGCGCCGCCCACGCTCTTGGGATCGGCGTCAAACATCACCTGCAAGTAGCCGCTGAGGGCGGACTTCATCTCCGCGCCGGTGACGAAGGTCAGGCCGCAGGAGGGGATGGCCTTCTGCGCCAGCGCCGCCTTGGGGATCAGGCCGTACTGCTCGCACAGGGCGGCGGTGCCCTCCACATCGGACTGCGCCTTCTCGATGGAGGCGGCGTACTCCTGCAAGAACAGCGTCACCGCACCGGGGTTCTCCTGCAGGAATTCATTGCGGACGATGACGCAGCCCATCATCAACGTGCTGTCGCCGCCGGACACCTTGTCCCACTCGTCGGTCATGTTGAAGAGGGTCACGGCGTTCTCATTCTGCATCAGGATGCTGGTGGCCACCGGCTGCGGGGCCATGATGACGGCCTCCGGATCGGTCTGCCACACAGTCAGCAGCTCGCTGCCCTCGCCCACAAACCGGATAGTCACATCCTTGTCGGGGTCAAGGCCGTTGCCGCTCAGCACATAGCGGAGGATATACTCCGGGTTCGCGCCCTGACCGGGGGCATAGATGGTCTTGCCCGCCAGATCGGCGATGGACGCGATCTCCTGCCCGTTGCCCAGCAGGGACAGCACGCCCAGCGTGTTCACCGCCAGCACCGTCACGCCGCCGCTGGTCTTGTTGTAGAGGGTCGCCGCCAGATTGGTGGCCACGGCGGCGATATCGGCGTCGCCGTTGGAGATGGCGGCCACCACCTCGTCATTGGCGCCGGGCATGGTGATGTGATAGGTATTCTGCGTCTCGCCCGCGTCGGCGGCGGCCCACAGGTTCATGGCGCCGATGCCGGTGGGACCGGACAGGACGTACAGGTTTACCTCCGCCGGGGCGGGAGTGTCATCAGGCTGCTGCGGCTCGGTGTTGGCCTGCGTGCCGCAGGCGGTCAGGCTCAGGGCCATGGTCAGCGCCAGCAGCAGACTGATAATAGATTTGATGTGCTTCATTGGATTACCTCGATTCTTTTTCCGTCACGAACGATCAGTCCGGCGCGCTCAAGCTCCTCCATGGCCCGGTACAAGCTGGTGCGGCCCATGGACAGCGCGCCCGCCAGCTTCGTCATGCTGAGCTTCTCCGGCAGGCGGCCCGCCTCATCGCAGTTGGCCCGCAGCCAGCGGTACAGCCGGTGCTGGGCGCTGTCCTGCGTGAAAATGGCGATCTTGCCGTTGAGGAACCGCACCCGGCCGGAGAGAAAGGCGATGTAATTCACCGTCATCCGGGGACAGCGGGCGAACCACTGCCGCAGCAGCTCCTCCGGCAGCAGCAGTACCGTGCAGCCGGTCACCGCCCGGATGCGGGAGACGTAGCCCGTGCCGCCGAACAGCGCCGCCGCGCCGAAGGTGTCGCCGGGGCCGAAGGCCGCCAGCACCGTCTGCTCCCGCGTGGGGGATACCGCTTCGGCGCGGCCCTCCAGCACGATGCCAAGGGCATGCTCCGCCGTGTCCGGGCCGCAGATGGTCTCCCCTCGCGGGAAGGCTTTCACGCCCAGCGCCAGCGCGTCGGAAAGCAGCTCCTCCGCGCCCTGAAACAGAAAATGCTGTTGCAGGAGCGTCATGTGATCGTTCATAGTTGACTCCTTTTGTTCCAAATGGAACAGTTTCATATAGTATAGCTGGCATATGCCCGGTTGTCAAGGGGCGGAAAATGTGGTATGATGGCGAAAAATACGAAGGGAGACCCCTTTATGCGATTGATCTCATGGAACGTCAACGGCCTGCGCTCGTGCATTGGCAAGGGCTTTCTGGATTTCTGCGTCTTTGCCGACGCGGATGTGATCTGCTTACAGGAGACGAAGATGCGTCCGGAGCAGGCGGAATTTGATCTGCCGGGCTATCACCGGTTCTGGAACAGCGCTGATAAGGCGGGCTATTCCGGCACCGCCGTCTTTACCCGCAGGGAGCCGCTGTCCGTCACCTACGACTTCGGCCCGGACATCCACCGGCACGAGGGACGGGTCATCACCGCCGAGTACGAGGACTTCTATCTGGTGTGCTGCTATACCCCCAACTCCAAGGATCAGCTGTCCCGTCTGGACTACCGCATGGAGTGGGAGGACGACATCCGGGAATACCTGATGGAGCTGGACGAAAGGAAGCCGGTGGTCTACTGCGGCGACCTGAACGTGGCCCATCAGGAGATCGACCTGAAGAACCCGAAGACCAACCGCATGAACCCCGGCTTCTCCGACGAGGAGCGGGCGAAAATGACGCAGTTGCTCTCCAGCGGCTTTGCGGACACCTTTCGCACATTGTACCCCGACCGCACCGGGGCTTATTCGTGGTGGAGCTACCGCTTCCACGCCCGCGAGAAGAACGCGGGATGGCGCATCGACTACTTCATCGTGTCGGAGCGTCTGCTGCCCCGTGTGAAGAACGCCGATATCTGGCCGGAGGTCACCGGCAGTGACCATTGCCCCGTGGTGCTGGAGCTGAGTGAGCATTAAAACATATGCCGTCCTTAAGAGGACGGCATATGTTTTAATGCTTAGTACGTAATGATCGTCACGACAGTATCAAAAGAGTCAGGGGTGACGATACCAGATTTTTCCATAATCACCTTTAATGAACCGGTCATAATACTGATTCTGTCCAAGCTAAAGTTCTCGTTCGTTTTTGCGGGCTTTACCGTGATCCCGCGCATTGTAATTCCCTCAGTTGGGAGATTATTAAGATCGATTCCCAGCTCATTCACCTCATCGATGAGCGAATTTACGTAATCGGGCGGAACTCCTCGTGAATGACCGCGCAGAGTGCTATCAAAATTCGTACGCCCATAAATCACTGCCATACTAGGCGTTAAAAATTCGTCAACTGCATGCCCGTAATAACCTTTTCCACCAATGATATAAATATCTTTTCCGTCCAAGCCCTTCATAGAAGGGTAGTTTTCAAGCGTATCCCAAACCACATCGACCGCCTTACAAGCGTCCTTCGACGTATCACCCAAAAGAGAACCAGCATGTTTGAACAGCTTCTTGCTGGTTTTTGCGGCGTCAGCGACCTTATCAACAGTCTTCAGCGTGGAGGTATCGACATAGCGAGCTGCCTTGATCAAGTCTCCACAACCCGGAAGCAGAGCCACCGCACCCAACAGCACCCCCACAGGGTCGTTATTATTGATAGCAGCCGCAAGGTCCCGCGCATCGGCTGCCTGACCAAGCCCAGGCAGCAAGCCGACAAGCACAGTACCGAGAAGGTCAATAAAATCACGGTCTTCGCCGAAGTCCCCAAGGATCAAACGCTGAAAGCGGCAGCCAAGATCACAGCTTTTGGTCTTCTCATTATTTGTTACTTCCATGAAACAACAAACGGTGCAAAATTTCACCGTCGAACTACCATTACTGACCGTGTTAAACACATGCTCGTAATGCCCCACGAGGTGATCCGCGAAAACATAAAGGTCTTCACCTGTGTCAGTAGCCAGGCGTGCCCATGGGTTACCATAACGGTTTTTAATGACGGAAACTACAGATACGAACTGGTCTTTCGACAGCGTAGCCACTAACTCCCCTTTTTTTTCAGGCTTGCGGCGGATGGGAGTCTCGTCGTCCACAACAATACAGAGCAGATTGCCGTCACGTGTACATTCTTCAAAAGTTGTACAAATATAGGGGTTGTTTTCCGCAAAGACGGGAGTTATACACTGAATGACAGCGACCAGTGCCAGAAGAACAGAGACGATTCGTTTTTTCATAATGATACCTCCTAAAATGATATTTGTGTCGGATCACCTCTCTGTCATACATTATAACGAATAGAAACCTACTGAGAAGAACTATGCAACTCTTGTCCCGATTTACTCCGCACACCTTAAAACACCTGTGAAAAGGAAAAGACGGCCATGGCCGTCTTTTTCCTTTATCTCCGGATAACCGTTCCCGGCGTTGCACCGGTCACTTCTCCCTTGCGGATGGCGAAGGTGCCGTTGACCAGTACATGGGTCATGCCCTGCGAGGTCTGCTGCGGCTCCGTGTAAGTGGCCCGCTCATGGAGGGCCTGGGGATCAAACACACACACGTCGGCGTCATAACCCGCCGCAAGGCGGCCCTTGTTCTTCAAACGCAGTACCTGCGCCGGACCATCCGTCAGCTTGTGGACAGCCTGCTCCCAGGTGAGAGCACCCTTCTCCCGGACGAAATGCTCCAGCAGGTGGGTGACGTTGCCGCAGACGCGGGGGTGGAGCTGTCCCTCGGTGGGATAGGTGGCGTCGGAGATGACGCAGGACAGGGGAGAGCGGAGGATATCGCAGATGTCCTCCTCCGAGGCCATGAAGTCGATCATGGTGATTTGGCCATGCTCACGGGCCAGCAGCTCACAGCAGGAGGACAGGGGATCCTGTCCCATCAGGGCGGCGATCTCCATCAGGTTGTGCCCCTGATAGGGGTGATCCTCCGGGCAGTGGAGGGAGGTGAGATAGATGCCGTCCCAGCCCGCCAGCTTGGCGATGTCGTCAAAGCCCACGCCGCTTTCGATGCGCGCCGCCAGCTGACGGCGCACCTCCTTATCCTTCAGGCGCTCCACCACCGCCTCCATACCGCCGGTGAGATAATCCGGCGGCAGAATGTGCAGCAGCTGGGTGGAGCCGGCGGTGTAGGGATACACGTCGCAGTCCACGGCAAGGCCCTCGTTCTGCGCCTGCTCCAGCAGGGACAGCACCTGCGGGATCTTTTTGCCCCAGTTGTCCCGGCCCATGGCCTTGAGATGGCTGATGTGGACGGGACAGTCCAGTGCACGGGCCACGGCGATCATCTCCTCCACGGAGTCCACTACGCCGCCGCCTTCCTGCCGCATGTGGACGGTGACAGGGATATCTGTCCCAGCCACGGGCTGTAAGGCCCGGATGAGATCGGCGGTGGAGTAGAAGCACTCCGGCGCATACCCAAGGCCCAGACTGACGCCCAGCGCCCCGTCGGCGAGCGCCTGTTCCATCTGGCGGTGGATGGCGGCGAAATGGCCGTCCGCCAGCTCCGTCAGCTGATAGCCCGCTGTGTCGGCACGGAGGGTGCCCGCACCCACCAGCATGCCCATGTTCAGGGGCAGGGCAGGCAGCGAGCGGAAATATCCCGCCATGGAGCGGGTGTCCAGCGCCGCAGGCAACGTGCCGGTGATGGGCTGGAGATACGCCCGGATGGCTGTCTCGTTGGCGGGGCCGAAGGGCGCGGCGGACAGGCCGCAGTTGCCGTTGACGATGGTGGTCAGGCCCTGACACAGCTCCCACTCCCCGAAGTCGGGACGGAAGGCCGCGCCGTCGGCGTGGCGATGAATGTCGATAAAGCCGGGGGTGACGGTCAGACCGGTGCAGTCCACCACCTGACGGGCTTCGGCATGGGACAGCTGTCCTACGGCGGCGATCTTTCCGTTTTCGATGGCGATATCCGCCGCAAACGCGGCGCGGCCGGTACCGTCGATGACAGTACCGCCCCGCAGAAGTGTATCAAACATAGGTGCAAACCTCGATTTTTATGAGCTCAGTGCCGCAGGGGCAGCGTCACCGTAAAGCGGGTGGCCCTTGCGTCGCTGGCGGCGGTGATGGTGCCCTTGTGCCGCCGGACGATCTGTTGGGCGATGGCAAGGCCAAGGCCGAAGCCGCCCGCGCCGGTGCGGGCATCGTCCACCCGATAGAACCGGTCGAAGATGTGGGGCAGCTTGTCCGGCGGGATGGGGTCGCCGGGGTTTTCCACCGCCAGTACCGCGTTCTTGCCGGAGATATCCAGCGTCAGACGGATGGGCGCGTCCTTGGCGGCGTACTTCACCGCGTTGTCCAGCAGAATATCCAGCAGCTGATCCAGCTGCTGGCGGTCGCCGGACAGGGACGCGCCGTTCTGGATGTCGTATTGCAGGGGATGCCCCGCCTCGAAGGCCACCGGCTCGAACCGCAGGGCGGCGTCGGTGACCAGATCGCTGAGATCCAGCGGCGCAAACGGCGCGGCGCGGCCGCTCTCCGTCCGGGAGAGGGTCAGCATATCCTCCACCAGCGCCTTCATGCGCCGGGACTCCACGGAGATGTTGTCCACATACTGGCGCTGCTCCGGCTGGGCGGAGGTTTTCAGCAGGTCGGCAGAGGACAGGATCACCGTCAGGGGCGTTTTCAGCTCATGGCTGGCGTCGGAGAGAAACTGCTGCTGATTCTGCCACGTCCGGGCCACAGGCCGGGTGACGAAGCCGCTCAGCAGCCAGCTGAGCCCAAACAGCACCAGCAGCGCCGCCGCGCCGATCAGCAGACAGATCCGCACCAGCGAGCGAAGAGTGGCCTGCTCGAAGGTGCTGTCCATAAAGGCGATGCGGACGGTCAGCGCGCCCTCCAGACGGAAATAGCGCATATGCTGCGTCCGCAGCACGCCGCTGTCCGCGTCGGCGGACAGGGCCGCCGTCACCAGCGGCAGCAGGGTATCCTCGTCCTGCAAGTCGTAGTAGTTGCTGCCGGAGACGCGGACGGTGCCGCTGGGCAGCACCTCCGCCACGAAGCAGGGCACCCGTGCCTCGGATGTGCCGGAGACCACCGCCTGCCGCAGCTGGTACTCGTAGCTCTCGGCGATATTATTGCGGGAAAAGAGGTACACGCAGGCGAACACCGCCGTCAGCACCAGCGCCGACACCAGCAGCGTTACGCCGGTGATCTTCCAGCGCAGCTTGCGGATCATGCCTCCACCTCCTGGGTCAGGCAATAGCCCAGCATCCGCAGCGTCTTGATCTTCACCTGCGAGTGCAGGTGGGTCAGCTTCCGCCGCAGGAAGGAGATATAGACCTCCACATTGTTGTCCTCGGCCTGCGAGTCATAGCCCCAGACCTTCACCAGCAGCTGTTCCTTGGTGACCACCTGCGTGCCGTTGCGCATCAGAAGCTCCATCAGGTCGTACTCCCGGCGGCTGAGCCGCACGTCCCGGCCGTTGCAGCTGAGAGTGAACGTGCCGCGCTCCAGCGACAGGTCGCCCCAGCTGAGGGCGTCGCTTTCCTGTAACTGTCCGCCGCCACGCCGCAGCAGGGTGCGGACGCAGGCCAGCAGCTCCTCCGGCTCGAAGGGCTTGGTGAGATAGTAGTCCGCGCCGCAGTCCAGTCCGTGGACGCGGTCACTCAGGTCGCTTTTGGCCGTCAGCATCAGTATGGGGGTGGTGACACCGGCGGCGCGGAGCTTCTGGGCCACCTGAAAGCCGTTCAGCCCCGGCAGCATCACGTCCAGCACCATCAGGTCATAGATGCCGGTCAGGGCGTTGTCCAGACCACTGACGCCGTCATAGCACACGTCGGCGGTGTAGCCCTGCCGGTGCAGCAGCTGGCGCAGGGTGTCCGCCAGACGGGTCTCGTCCTCCACGATCAACAGGCGCATAGGCTCGCCTCCCTACTTACAGCAGCGCCAGAAACGCCGCCACCTTATCCTGCGACACCAGATATACGGTGGTGTCGTCGTTCAATGTTGCGTAATAGCTGCCGTCCTCCCGCAGATCGCCCAGCGTCAGGGTCAGGGTGGTCTCGGTGCCCACGGTGTTGACATAGGCGACGGTGACCGTCGCGGTGGGCGCGGTCAGGCCGCACAGGGGCGCGGCGTCGGGCGAGGGATCAAAGTTGAAGCAGCTGTCAAAGGTGAAGTCCGCCAGCGCGGTCTCCATGGCCTGCACCTGCTCCGTGACCTGCCGGTTCTTGCAGATCCAGCCCTCGTCGGTCTTGCTCATGCGGACAGTCTGGCCCTCGCCGCTGCCCCGGACGGTAATGACCGTCAGGTTGTCCTCCGTCAGCTCCGGCAGGGTGGGCAGCACCGCCATGCTGTATACGCTGCTGTTCATCCGCTGCACGAACTCGTCGGCCACCAGATAGGTGTCCTCCTGTCCGTCCACGGCCATGTACCACTGGTCGTCCTTCTGGTCGCCGAAGCGCAGGGTGGTGGTCTCCTCGCCCACGGTGACGGTGAGATAGCGCTGGGCATCGTCAAGCCCGGCGTCCGCCGCTTCCACAGCGGGTTCCACCGGCGTCAGGGACGCGGACATGGCGTCCAGCTCCGCCAGTGTCTCCTCAATGTAGGTGGCGTCCAGCGGGAAGGCCTCGTTGTCCACCCACTTCCAGCCGTCCTCGTCCTTGCGGAAGCGGCAGGTGATCTGGCCGTTGTCGTATTCCAGATAGCTGGCCTCGGTTATGGGCAGCTGGGCGCTGTTGGACAGGGTGCTGTTATCCACCGCGTCGGCGGTATCCTCCTGCGCCTTGCCGCGGCAGGCTACCAGAGCCAGCGCCAGCACAAGGGCCAGAATCAGTAACAATATGCGTTTCATGGGGTTCCTCCTCCGGGGTAAAATGCATTACAACACTTTAATATACCAGAGAATGAAGGAAAAGAAAAGTCAAAATTATGAATTTTGGCCGAACCTGACAAAAAATAAGGCCGGGAAGATGATTCCCAGCCTTATTTTTGTTCATTTAAGTATGATGCGAAGGTGCGGGCCACCTCGCGGCTCAGCTTGGGCGGCATGTACTCCAACAGGGCTTGATAGCGCTTCTTGCTGAATTTGATCTTGATGACATCGGTAGGAGACGTTACCTGATTGATGTGCGTCTTCTCAAAGGACGACAGCCGCCGCCGGGAGAGCACCAGATAGACGATCACGGGGCCGATGTCCGGCGCACCGGCAAGACAATGCCGGTAGCTGGCCCGGTAGATGTAAGGGAACTCCTGATACTCATACGTCACGGGCTTTTTGAAGCAGGAGCGCAGTTCGATTTTTTCCGGGGATAACACAAGAATATTGGCCCAGCGGGTGTCCCCAAATAACGATATGCATGTGGCAGCAATGGCAAGCAGAAAAAAAGTGCAATATGATAGTATTTTATCCGTTTCACTTCTCCATCTGGTTGACGGATCGGCTCCATCTATCGCAAAAGCCATTACTCCTGCCCAAATCATCGTCATTGCTGTAAGCGCCAATGAAAACAGATACGGATCTGCTATAATACGGATCTTTTTCATGTTCTGCACCTCAACTTTATAGGCTTCTGTTCCGGTGTCAAAATTCCAGACGGCAGCACTTACCATGAAGTTTTTGCGTCGGGGGAATGAAGTATGCCTTTTCATTGCTTGCGCAAAGGACGACCTGATTGAGATAGGCCAGAAAGGCCGCTGCGTCATAGGCATACACCGCGTGTCCCTTTTCATCATACGTCATGTATTGAGGGTTATCATACAGCCAGTCAAAAAAGCGCAGGTGAAGCTCCCTGACATCCGAGATATACCCGTCAGGGACAAAAACAGTGTCGGTCGAATGATCGAACTTCAGAACGATATTCATGAGGATCATCACGGGCAAGCATATATGCCCGTCCTTTCTATCAGAAGAAAATAGATGGGACGTTGTCGCAGGCTTGGCTGTCGATGTTCTTTTCCACCAGCGCCGCCCTGTCATCTCCGGCTTGCAGAACCTTTTTGTTCAGCCAGTCGATAAACTCCTCGCTGTTATAGCAGACGCACGCAAAGCGCTGTCCGTCAGGGCTTTCCATCTTTTTCGTGAGCTTCTTTTTGCCCTCCGGAGAATAGACCCACCGCAGAAAGCGCTGACGGATCACATCGATGTTTTCGACCACTCTTTCCGGAACAGACACCAAATCCGCGTTCAAATCAAATTCAACGATCAGCTCCATGTTACAAATCCTGCCTGTCAGTGTGGTGATGACCTGCCCCGAAGGCCGGTCACAGCGCCGCCGCGCCGATGATGCCCGCCTCGTTGCCCAGCTGCGCCGCGGCGATGACGGGGATCGCGCCCTCGCGGCCGCCGAAGCAGTGCTCCGTCACATAGGCCCGGATGGGAGCAAGGATGCGCTCGCCCTGACGGCTGATGCCGCCGCCCAGCAGGATCATCTCCGGGGCAAGGCTGTTGACCAGATCGGTCAGACCAGCCGCCACATAGACGCACCACCGGTCGATGACCGCCTGCGCCGCGGCGTCGCCCGCGTCGGCAGCCTGAAACACGTCCAGCGCCGTCAGCTCCTCCCGGCCATGAAGGGCGGATTCGGGATGCTGCTCACCCGCCTGCTTGCCCTGACGGATCAGGGCGGTGGCGGAGGCATACGCCTCCCAGCAGCCGTCGCGGCCGCAGGTGCAGTGCTCGCCCTCCAGCACCAGCAGAGTATGGCCCAGCTCCGCGCCCATGGAGCGCATACCGGCGTAAATTTTGCCGTCGATGATGATGCCGCCGCCCACGCCGGTGCCCAGCGTAATGAGGATCATGTTGCGGCAGCCCACCGCCGCGCCCGCCACGGTCTCCGCCAGCGCGGCGCAGTTGGCGTCGTTGCTGAGATGCACGGGGATGCCGAAGCGCTCGTGGAGCATCCGGCACACCGGTACATTGAACCAGCCCAGATTATAGGCCCGCAGCACCACGCCCGCTTCGCTGTCGCAGGTGCCGGGGGAGCCGATGCCGATGCTGGCGCAGTCGGCGGCGATCAGGCCCGCCTTTTCCAGCGCCATCTCCACGGCGCGGCACATGTCGGCCACCATCTCCTCCGCCGGGCGGAAGGCTCCGGTGGGGACGCTGGCTTCGGCAATGATGTTGTGGCGGTCGTCCACCACGCCCACGGCGATGTTGGTGCCGCCCAGATCGATACCGATACGATACATGGTAGCTTCCTCCCGCTTACAGCTGCATGGCTACGGTGACGGCGCAGCCGCTTTGCATGATGTGATCCAGCGCCACGCCCTCCGGCAGGGCAAGGCGGCTCAGCGCCAGCAGCGGGCCCTTGCCCGTCAGCTTGAACAAGGCCTCCTTGGCGGTCCAGCACTCCCAGAACCGCTGGAAGCATCCGGCGTCGCCGTAGCGGATATAGGCCATCTCCGCTTCGGAGCAGGTGCGGCGCATGAACTTTTCCTCCGCGCCGCGGATGACCTCCACGTCCACGCCCAGCACCTTCTCGCCCACGGCCACCACCACATAGGGGCCGCTGTGGCTGACGCTGACGTAGAAGGGATCGCCCTCCACACCGGGCTTGCCGTTGTCGTCCCAGACCAGCGGCGCGGTCTCCGCCGTGGTGTTCAGGCGCGCCGCCACAGCGTTGCGCAGCAGCACCTCACCGGCGGCGCTGCGCTTGCGGTCGTCCTCGTTGGGGAGATCCTTCACACGGGCGCGGCGGGCCGCGTCCATCATGGACAGGGCGGCGTCATAGGCCGCGGCGTCCATTTCCTTGATATTGTACCAGAAAAGCTCCATATGACTACCTCCGACGATATCATAATATTATTGATAATGAGTATACCACATACGCCGCGCCGTTTCCACTCTTTTTGTGTTGCTTTTTGGCGAATCTTGCGGTACACTGAAACTGTGTCTGTAAGGAGGAACAAGTATGGTTTCTATCATTGAAGTGACCACAAAGCGCCAGCTGCGCCAGTTTGTGGAATACCCCAACATTTTATATAAAGACGTGCCCCAGTTCGTCCCCGCCACCTTTGACGACGACATGAGCGACTGGAACAAAAAGAAAAACCCCGCCTTTGAATATTGCGAGGCCCGCTGCTGGATGGCCATGCGCAACGGCGAGATGGTGGGCCGCATCGGCGCCATTCTCAGCCACAAGGCCAATGAGAAGTGGAACACCAACCGCATGCGCTTCACGCAGGTAGACTTTATCGACGACGAGCAGGTGGCCAACGCCCTGTTCGCCACGGTAGAGCGCTGGGCCAGGGAAAAGGGCTGCGACGAGGTACACGGCCCGCTGGGCTTTACCGACCTTGACCGGGAGGGCATGCTGGTGGAGGGCTTTGACCGCCGCAGCTGCTTCTTCACCTATTATAACCACCCCTACTACATTGATCACCTGACCCGGCTGGGCTATGTGAAGGACGTGGACTGGGTGGAGAATCTCATTCAGGTGCCCACCGACGAGAAGATCATCGAGCGGTGGCGGAAGCTGTCGGAATTTGTGGAAAAGCGCTGCAACCTGCATGTGTTCCGGCCCCGGACGCGGCTGGACTACTTCGGCCTGATCCCCCGGTTCTTCCAGCTGGTGAACACCTGCTATGCGCCGCTGTACGGCACGGTGGAGCTGACGGATAAGCAGATCAAGCGGTACAGCGGCAAGTTCGCGCCGCTGATCAACCCCAATCTGGCCTTCTTCATCATGGATGAGCATGAGGACATGGTGGCCATGGGCGTGGCCGCGCCCTCCATTGCCGAGGCGCTGAAAAAGAGCCGGGGCAAGTACTTCCCCACCGGCTGGGTGGATCTGCTGAAGGCGTTCCGGAAGAACGACACCATCGACCTGCTGCTGATCGCCGTGCGGCCCGATTACCAGAAGAAGGGCGTCAACGCCATGATCCTGTATCACGCCATGCAGGGCTGCTTTAAAATGGGCATCAAGGAGGCCGAGACCGGCCCCATGCTGGAGACCAACGAGAAGGTGCAGTCCCAGTGGAAGGATTTCGACATCGAGCAGCACAAGCGCCGCCGCTGCTTTATCAAGAAGCTGAAATAATATGCAGAACTATAAATTTACCATCGCCTATGACGGCACGCGGTTCTTCGGCTGGGAGCGCCAGCCGGACCGGGAGACCATTCAGGGCAAGCTCGAGGCGGTATTGACCCGCCTGGCGGGCCAACCGGTGGAGATCACCGGCGCGGGCCGCACCGATGCGGGCGTTCACGCCCGCGCCATGGTGGCCAGCGTGCAGCTGGACGTGAAGGAGTCGCCGGAGGAGATCCGGGACTACTGCAACCGCTATCTGCCGGACGCCATCGCCGTGCGGGAGGTGAAGCCCTGCGCGCCCCGGTTCCACGCCCGGTACAACGCCCTGGGCAAGACCTATCGCTATACGGTGTTCGTGGGGGAGGTCAAGCCCGTCTTCGACCGGAGGTATGTGACCATGCTGCCCTACGTTCCCGATGTGGAGCGGATGCGGCAGGCCGCCGCCTATCTGACGGGCGAGCACGATTTTGCCGCCTTCTGCGGCAATCCCCGCATGAAAAAGTCCACCGTCCGCACGGTGGACACCATCGACATCCAGCAGCGGAAGAATCGCATCACCTTCACCTTCCACGGCAATGGCTTTTTGCAGAACATGGTGCGCATTTTAGTGGGCACTCTGCTGGAGGTGGGCCGGGGCTTCTTGGAGCCGGAGCAGGTGCAGACCATTCTGGAAAGCCGCGACCGCAAGCAGGCTGGCCCCACCGCCCCGCCGGAGGGCCTGTGCCTGATGAAGGTGGATTACTAAGGCTGGCATGAAATCTGGCGATTTCATTGCCAAAAGGGATCGCGGCCGACTGCGCGCGCCCTTCGGGCACACTTGCTGGCCGAGAAGAATTTTTCTGACGCACATGTCGTCAGAAAAATGATGTTAACTCTTCGCGGCGTCCGCGCCGCGAACTCTGCGAGGCTTTTGATCGTGCCGCGCAGCGGCGGCACACCTCAACTCTTCACTTTTCTCTCTTATCTTTTCACTGGATCACAAAAACGCCGCCCACTTGGGCGGCGTTTTTGTGATCACATGTTGTGTATGTCGTTCAACAGCTCGTCCAGCGACATGCTGCTGACATTCTTGTCAGCGGCTGCGGCGGGATCGGCAGCCTCCGCCGCCTGACGGGCGGCTTCCGCGGTCTCGGCCTGTGCGGCGGCCTCTGCGGCCTGACGCTGGGCCAGCTCCTGCTGCATCTTGCCGGACAGATCCTCCACAAAGGGACTGGTCAGCGTATCGTCGGACACCTTGCGCGGCGCAGGCTGCGCGGCGGGACGCTGTGCCGGACGGGAGGCTGTCTGCTGCACCGGACGCTGCGGCGTTACCGGCTCCTGCGGCTGCTTGGTCGTGCGCGGCTCGCTGCGGTCAGGCCGGGGCGGCTGGGGCGGCGTGTTGTCGTCGTTACCGTCATCTCCATCGTCACCGTCATCGTATCCGCCGTTGTGGCCGATGCGGCCCAGCAGGAAGCCCACCAGCAGCAGGATGATGACCAGCAGCGCCGCGCCGATGATAAGGGCGGTGGTGGTAGCCATCTCGCCGACCAGGGGCAGCGTCACCGTCATGGGGACGGAGTAGGTGGGCGGCTCGGGCGGGATGTTGGGGTCAACGATCTCCATGGTGGGGATGATGCCCTCGTACTTCGGCATGCGATACACATGCACGGTGTAGGTCTTGGCGGTAACGCCGTCCTCTGCCGTGCAGGTGACGGTCATCACAGTGTCACCCTCTTTGGTCAGCTGCGCGCTGGCCTCGGTAACGTTCAGGGCTTTTTCGTCCTTTGCCACGCCGGACAGGGTGGCGGTTTTGGTCTCATAGGGGACATAGGCCACATATTCCGTCACCGCGCCGGAGAAGGCGGGACTGAGGGTGCCCACGTCCAACGTCAGCTCCTTCAGCATGGCGTCGGTGCTGGGCTTATAGTTGGGGTCCTGCTGGCGCGTCACGGAGATGGTGTAATTCTTCTTGGCGCCGGTGGCGGCGGTGCAGGTAACGGTCACCGTATTGGTGCCCACCACCAGCGTATTGCCGCTGACGGAGACCTTGGAGGAGCCCTCCGCCGCCTTATAGCTGAGGTTCAGGGACTCCACCGCATAGGGCACGGTAGCCGTGTAATAGGTGGTGTTCTTGCTGAAGGCCGGACTCAGCGTGGCGTTGGAGCAGGAGAGGGAACTGAGGTCGCAGTTGCTGCTGAGCGGCGCGTCCACCTTGCCGCTCCATGAGGCGGAGCCGACGTTGGATTCGTTGTTGCCGTCGGTCACGGTGATGTCCTTGAAGCTGGCGCTCAGGGCCGTTCCCGCGGACAGACCGCTCTTGACCCGAAAGGTCACGGACAGCACATTGGTGCTGGAGTTGATGGGATTGGACACGTCGTACAGCAGGAAGCTGTCGCCGTTGACCACCATGGTCCAGCCGCTGATCTGCTGGTCGTAGTTGGTGAACTCCAGCACGCTGCTGTCATAGCTCAGTGTGGCGTTCACACCCATGATGCCGCTGCCGGAAACGCTGAGCTTCAGCGTCACGGTGCTGCCGGCCTGCACAGTGCCATTGCCGCTGAGGGCGGCGGAGGCAGCCTCGACCCGCTGCGGCAGCAGTATGACCAGCAGCGCCAGCATCAGAACCAGCGTCTTAATGATACGATTGTTTTTCATGATGCAGCCTTCCTCCTGTGTCAGCCGATTTTATCGAAGCTGTCCTTGCCCACCACGATGCGGGCGGCCTTGACCACGTCGGTCACGGTGACCTTGTCATCCATGTTGATGTCCGCTGCCAGTTCATAGACGCCCTCCAGCGACTTCTTGCCCACCACATGGGACTGGATGGCCACCACGTCGGTAATGGTGATGCGGCCGTCGCCGTTGGTGTCGCCCAGCACCACCAGCGCAAAGGTAGTATCTCCGGCTTTCAGCGTCATGCCGGTGCAGATGTTGCCGCTGGTGACCTGCGTCTTGCCACTGTAGACGGCGGCGGTGTTGTCACCGTTCAGCAGCTCCGCCACGGAGGTGCCGGGGATCACCGCCAGCGTATATTCCACGCTGGGATCGTCGGGATCCTTGATCTCGTTGAGGGGAACGGCATCATACAGCGGCTTGAAGGTCACGTCCGCGTCACCCATGATGGTCACGCCGGCGGTGAAGCCCTCCCAGCCCTTGAAGGTGTAGGAATACTTGCTGTCAGGTGATTTGACCGGCGGGATGGCAGGCGCCGCGATCAGCTCGCCCGCGGCGGCGGTGCCGCTGTAATAGCGCTTGCCGGAGGCATCAAGGAAGGTGTAGGTGTGTACGCCGGCATAGCGGGCGTACAGCGCCAGATTGGCGGCGCGCACCGGCGTGGAGGCGAGGATCTGCTCGCCCTCGGCGGTGAACCAGCCGAGGAACTGGGCGCCCTGGCGGCTGGCAGTGGGCAGCTCGCCGTATACCACGTTATCCAGTGTAACGCGCTTGGAGCTGTTGCCGTTGATGGTGCCGCCCTGCGCGTCGAAGGTGACGAGGAAGGATTCATCGTTGACGTTGGAGCCGTCGTTGGGCTTGACGGTGAAGGTGGAACGGGCCAGCTCCACCGTCTGGCCATTGGCGGCGGCGGTCAGCACAAAGGTGTAGGTGCCTGCGCCCAGCGCACTGTATGCCACGGTATCATCCAGTTTTTTCAGGTCATAGGATGCGGTGTTGGGGGACACCGTCCGGTTGATGGCGGCGCTGCCGCTGCTGGAGAGGATGGAGATATTCAGAGAGGTGATGGCAGAGGAGCAGGAGACCACGCCCCGCACGGGGAAGGAGGAGCGGCCCGCGATCAGCACGCTGTCCTCCGTGGGATAGATGACGCCGGAGGTGATCCACTCCGCCGCGCTGGCGGTCAGGGAGGCGAACTGCCACGCGGCGGGGTTCTCCGCCGCCATCAGCAGCTTATTGTCCTGTGCGCTGAGATATGTACCCGTACCCTTGTTTTTCAGCAGATAGCCGCTGCCGCCCTGCTCCAGCTCCCACAGCTGGGAGGCCGCCACAGAGGGTGTGGTCAGCTTCACCGCCGTGCCGTCGGCGCTGAGACGCAGCGTCTTGTCGCCCACCTGCATATTCAGGGTGTAGAAGCCGCCGGCGTAGTAGTTCAGGGTAAAGGTCTGGGACGCGCCCTCCGCGCCGGTGGCGTTCAGGGTGGCAGTACCGTTGGTGCCGTCCACCGCCAGCAGCTGGTTCTGGCTGTACAGCAGCCGGTAGCTGCCGTCCGCCTTCAGGGCATTGGCGTAGCCGTTGTTCATCAGCATCACCAGCGCGTCGGCAGGCTCGTTGACGGCCAGACGGCGGTAAACGCCCATCTGCACATCGCCGGAGCAGCCGAAGAAGTACCGCAGGATCAGGCCGGCGGTGCCGTACTTGTTGGCGGTATCGCCGGACATGGCGGGACCGGTACGGCCGTTCTCCTGCCGCAGACCGTCCGCCGTCACCAGTCGGCTGCACTCGTCATAGATCGCCTGGATCAGCTGTGCCTCCGGCTGGTTGGCAAAGCCGCCCAGCTTGTTGAAGGCCTTCACGATCAGGGAGCAGGCATCGGAAGCGCCGTGCTGCACGGCGCGGCTCCAGAACACGTTTTTCAGCGCCACGGAGTAATTGTCGATATTGAAGGTGGGGACCGCCGTCTTGACGCGGTTCACTACATTTTCGTAAATGGTCTCCTTGGTATAGTCGTACTGGGCGCTGGCAAAGGTGTCGCCATAGAGGGAGGCCACCGTCGTCCACGCGGCGTCAAAATACGCGCCGTAGCCGTCGGAGATATAGTGATAGGCACCGTCCAGCCACTCGCCGATATCCCGGTAGACGCTGCCGGAGGGGAAGTTGTTCTTGCACCACTCGGCAAAGGCGTGAGGCGTTCCGGCCTTGCTGGCGAACATATACATGCCGTAGGACTTTCCGCCGGCGTCACCGCTCACGGTGGAGATCATACCGGGGCTGCGGGCGTTGCCGGTCTCGTAAAAGCGGCTCAGGTCGTCCAGACTGGCATTGTTCCACTGCATGGCGGTGTCCGCCATGGTGTGGATCAATAGGCCGCCGGCCACCAAACCGACCACCATCGCCACGCTCAGCAGCAGGGCGGTGCCCCTTCGTAATAGCTTCATACTGTGTTCCTCGCTCTCCATCAGAATACGCAGACATGCAAATGCGGGGGAGACATAATGCCTCTCCACCGATTTACATAATACTATTCAAAGCAAGTATAGCATCCGGGAGCGGGCTTGTCTATAAAAAAGCGAAAAAAACACAAAAAATTGAGGGATTTTGTCGGGTAACTACCACATTTAGCGGGCGGTGACGGCCCAGGAGGTCTCCTTGCCGCAGATCACGCCATTCGCTGCAAAATTATGTAAATCACACAACAAAGAAAGGGCGGTCATAAGCCGTGTGCCGATAAGACAGTAATTTGAAAAAACTACAAAATCGGCATCTGCCAAGCAGGATTGGACAACAAAACAGGCGGCACTCAACTTCGGTTGGGTGCTGCCTGTTTTTGTACAGCTAAGGGTTGAAAATCGCCTATTTTCTGTTCTGTAAGGTAAGGATAGTGAAAAGAGTGAAATAGTTGTCATCTCGGTAATGAAAGCACTCCTGAATAGTGAATCGCGCTACAATAAACAGCGTTCGCTGAATAGAATGAACTTTTCCGTTTGCAATAACTTTCCCTATAAATCGTAAAGCTGATAGATCAAGGATCGATGCGAAGTACACACGACTTCATCAAAAACGCGCAAACGCCGAATGCTTGTAGCAAATGACCTGCTATAAACGATAAATTTCCGCAGACAGCTTGAAAGAGCTCTTGTTATTGTGCTATAATATGTGTACACACTCTGACGATTTTGGAGGGCTTTTCTATGAAACGTACTGTCGCATTGTGGCTATCCATAATGTTGTGTTTGTTATTAGCTGCTTGTTCGCAGGATTCCTCGGATCTTCTGAAAGTTCCAGTGTCCGCAAATGATTGCAAGGCAAAAATTATCAAGATGTAGTGAACGATATATCTGCGGCAGGATTCGTAAATATCCAGACAAATACAATAGAGGACCTCGTTACGGGATGGCTGACGAAAGATGGGGAAGTAGAGGAAGTAACTATTGACGGAGACGGTTCGTTTCGTGCGGGAGACACGTTTGATAAAACTGCTGCAATCATAGTTTCTTATCATACCTTTCCAAGCAAGAATGAGGAGGTTACAACCGATTCGGCGGGACACTCAGAAACAAGTACGCCCCCTGAAAATTACAGCACTGAGACAGAGAAGTGGCTTGCGTCAAGCGAATATGCCGATTGTGTAGCAGACGGAAAATTTCCTGCTGTTCCGGGAAATAATCCTTACGGCAGCGGTGTAAACGAGAGCAGCAGGAACCCCAACATTTACTATCTTAACTCTTCAATGAGGGGCCCTTGGGGCAAAGAAACGGAATACGGCGACTACGAATATTATATCCCCAGTGGAAAGTATTTAGTTATGAATGCTTCTAACCCCAAGCAATACGATTACGTGGCAACTGCCTGTAACGTGTATGTTAGCAATCCAGAAAATGACGATGAATATGCTACTTACTCTTTTTCACAATATGGTGAAATTCAAGAAATCTTTATTCCAGATGAATACTATGTGAGCCTGACGGTATCGGGGATTATTACCCTTGAACCACTTGAACAATAAGGAGGCGCATCAAAGTGGCGAAAACAATTCGTTGCCCCAATATATTTTGCAACAGCACAAATGTAGTTCCCATTTCAACTAAAACAAAGTTTTCTTTTGGCAAAGCCGCTGTCGGTGGAGCAATTGGCAGTTTATTCAATCCATTGGGAACTGCTGTCGGTATTGCAACAGGTATTAACGGAAAACATGGGAAAACGAAATTTATATGTCAAAAATGCGGAAAAGTATTTGAGCGAAAAGTTTGACAAAGACGTTGCAAGGAGGGTAGGCACATGGACCCATTGGCTATTAAATTTGAAGAGGAAATCCGCGCCAAGATGCTTCATGCAAAAAAAGAATGTAGATACAATCCCACACGTTTTAACCAGATGATAGCCAAGTATGGTGGTGTTGAAACGGCTAAACGGCTAATTGCAAATGCTCTCCAAACAGGAAATACATCAGACGGTTTTACTACGCTGTGTCTTTGCGGGAGATTAGATTTAACGATGGAAAATTCTGTTTGCAAACCTGAATATCAATCCCTGTTCTCGCCCGAAGAAATAGCATATTGCAAAGAAGTTCTTGGATAAAAAAATCGTGCTTTTAATGGCTCGATTCTGATTTTGAGGTACAGTTAATGTCAGAAAAGCGAAAACCCGCAATCCGTCAGCGACCGATACAGGTCAAATTCTTCGTAGACGAAAGAGAACTCGGCTTGATAAAGGCGAGGATGGCGCGGCTTGGGATAGAGAATATGAGCGCCTACCTTCGCAAAATGGCAATCGACGGATATGAGGAAAAACCGGATTTTCCTGAACGCCGTGAAACCAAAAATCCCTGACTCACTTTCCGAAGATAGATTGATGTTCAGCTCCGCAGGAGCGCAGCCGATTTCTCTGAAATCGTTCAGGGGTTTGGGGCATTTCCCCAACAAGATTGCACGGGTGTATAAACACGAGCATTGCTTGCCAAGTGCGTTTCGCAGTTGGCAGGTAATGAGAAGTGGGTACCGCCGTGCATTGCTTGCCAGAATGGCAAGCTCCGGTGTGGGTACTCACCGGATTTGCTTGCTATTCTGCAAGGAAATCCCGGTCGTACCACGCCGGATTTCGCAAGTGTACATACACTTGCTGTGCTTGCTATTCTCCGTTTCCCATGATAGCAAGCGCCATTTCCCGAATGGAAATCGGCGGCAACCGCCGCCTTGTCTGCCAAAAAGCGAAACGGACGGACGCTGTCAATGGCGGCGCAGCCGTTC